>JBQTIO010000223.1:0-16791 GCA_052388075.1 Nitrospiraceae bacterium | reverse complement strand
GTCATGAAGTTCTCGTCCACGCCCACAGCACCGCGCTGGTCGTACTTCACACCGAGGCTGTCGAGCAGGCCGTTTCGGACCGGGCCGGTGAATCCCATGGCGAGCAGCACCAGATCGGCGTCCATCTCGAACCCGGTGTTTGGCACCGGTTCGAACTTTCCGTTTCCAAACGTGACACGATGGGCGTGTAGCTTCGTCACATGGCCGTTGTGACCCGTAAACTTTGTCGTGGAGACACTCCATTGCCGATCGCAGCCCTCTTCATGGGCGTGCGACGTGCGCAGCTGCATGGGCCAGAGCGGCCAGGGAGTGGAATCGGCTCGCTCCGGCGGTGGCTCCGGCAGCAATTCGAACTGATGCGCTTCCACGCAACCCTGACGGTGCGCGGTGCCGAGACAGTCTGAGCCCGTGTCGCCGCCGCCGATGATGACGACCCGCTTGCCCTTCGCGGTGATCGGCTCGTCGGTGACGGGGATGCCGGCCGTGCGTTTGTTCTGCTGGGTCAAATATTCCATCGCGAGGTGTACGCCCTTCAGTTCGCGCCCGGGGATCGGCAGTTCGCGGGCCTCCTCGGCGCCGATCGTCAGTCCCACCGCATCGAACTGCTGGCGCAGTTGTTCGCCGGTGAGGTCCTTCCCAACAGCGATGCTGGTCCTGAACTCCACACCTTCGGTCTTCATCTGTTCCAACCGGCGATCGATCACCCATTTTTCCATCTTGAAATCGGGGATGCCGTAGCGAAGCAGGCCGCCGATCCGATCGGCCTTTTCGAAGACCGTCACGCGATGGCCGGCGCGCGCCAGCTGCTGCGCCGCGGCTAAACCGGCCGGGCCGGACCCGACGATCGCCACCGACTTCCCAGTCTTCACCACCGGCAGCTTCGGCATGACGAGACCCTCGCTGAAGCCACGATCGACGATGTTCCATTCGATGATGCGGATGGAAACGGGATCTTCGTTGATGCCGAGGACACAGGCCCCTTCGCAGGGCGCGGGGCACAGCCGGCCGGTGAACTCGGGAAAGTTGTTCGTGGCATGCAGCGCCTTGAGGGCGTCTTTCCACCGACCCCGATGGACCAGATCGTTCCATTCGGGAATCAGGTTGACGACCGGGCAGCCGGTATTGCCCTGGCAGAACGGCACGCCGCAATCCATGCAGCGCGCTCCTTGCGTTTTGAGCTTGTCCTCGGAGATCGGCTCGTACATCTCCTTCCAATCGAGCACGCGCAGCTCGACCGGCTTACGCTTCGGGCCCTCGCGGCCGTATTTCATGAAACCCTTCGGGTCTCCCATGGCTGCTCAGCTTTGTATCCTTCGAGTCATGATCTGCTTTTGGTCAGGAAACCCTCTATTTCACCCGCCCAACCCTGCGCATCTTCGCACCCACCCTGGCCTGCCGAGACAGACCTTTCCACAAGGACGTGCGCTTTACCCAGGTCGGGTCGCCCATTTCCTTCTCAACAATCCCTCAATCGTCATTCGCTCAGCCGATTGACGCTTGACGTTGGACGGTTCACCTACCGGCTCAGTGGACTGCGCTCGCTTTGCGCTTTCGCTCTTCGAGGACGCGCTTGTAATCGACCGGCATGATTTTCACGAACTTGGGCAACGTCGCGTCAAACGCGTCGAGCACCTGTTTAGCCTTGCGACTGCCGGTATACATGAAGTGTTTCGTGATCAGATCATGCAGGAGGCGCTTGTCCTCTACCGTCGCCACCGGCTCCAATTCGACCATCCCGGTATTGCACCGGCCTTCGAACTTGCCCAGATCGTCCAGCACGAACGCCACGCCGCCGGACATGCCGGCTGCAAAGTTCCGGCCGGTCCGGCCGAGCACCACCACCACGCCGCCCGTCATATATTCGCAACCGTGATCGCCCGTGCCTTCGACAACGGCGTACGCCCCGCTGTTCCGCACGGCGAACCGTTCGCCCGCTCTCCCGTAGAAATACGCTTCGCCCTGCGTCGCGCCGTACAGCGAGGTGTTGCCGATCAGGATGGTTTCTTCCGGAGTATAAATCGCATCTTTCGGCGGATACACGATGATCTTGCCGCCGGACAGTCCCTTGCCGAGGTAGTCATTGGACTCGCCTTCGAGCGTGAGCGTGAGGCCTCGGGCAAGAAATGCGCCGAAGGATTGACCGGCCGACCCGTTGAACTTGATGGAGATCGTATCTTCGGGCAGGCCCTCCAGCCCGTATTTTCTGGCAATCTTGCTGGATAGGACGGTGCCGGTCGTGCGGTTCACGTTCCGGATCGGCAATTCAAGTTTCACCTTCTCGCCCTTGTCGATCGCCTGCCGGCACAGCTCCACGAGTTTGTTATCCAGAATATGGTCCAGGCCGTGATCCTGCTTCTGCACGCAATACCGTGCGATCTCCGGTCCGACGTCGGGCGTCACGAGCAAGGGTGCGAGATCCAGCCCCTTCGCCTTCCAGTGATCGACCGCCTTGGTGATCTTCAGCTTGTCCACGCGTCCCACCATCTCATTGATCGTCCTGAAGCCGAGCCTCGCCATCAGTTGCCGCGCCTCTTCCGCGACGAAGAACAGATAGTTGACGATGTGCTCCGGCTTACCGTTGAATTTCTTGCGCAGTTCGGGGTCCTGCGTGGCGATGCCGACCGGGCAGGTGTTCAGATGGCACTTGCGCATCATGATGCAGCCTTCGACGATGAGCGGCGCCGTGGCGAACCCGTACTCCTCGGCGCCGAGCAGCGTCGCGATGACCACATCGCGGCCGGTTTTCATTTGCCCGTCCGTTTCGACGCGGATGCGCCCGCGCAGATCGTTGAGCACCAGGGTCTGGTGGGTTTCCGCCAGACCCAGTTCCCACGGAATGCCGGCATACTTGATCGACGCCAACGGCGAGGCTCCGGTTCCCCCGGAATCGCCGCTGATGAGCACCTTGTCCGCGTGGGCCTTGGCCACACCGGCCGCGACGGTCCCGACCCCGACCTCGGCGACGAGCTTCACGGACACACCCGCCTCCGGATTGGAATTCTTCAGGTCGAAGATCAGCTGCGCGAGGTCTTCGATCGAATAAATATCGTGGTGCGGTGGCGGCGAGATCAGCTGCACACCCGGCGTGGCATAGCGTAATCGCGCGATGTTTTCGTCCACTTTGTGCCCCGGCAACTGCCCGCCCTCGCCCGGCTTCGCGCCCTGCGCCATCTTGATCTGCAATTCCCGCGCGTTGACGAGGTAGTGTGCCGTCACCCCGAACCGGGCCGACGCCACCTGCTTGATGTAGCTATTCCTGGAATCGCCGTTGGGAAGCGGTTTGAATCGCTCCGGATCTTCGCCGCCTTCCCCCGTGTTGCTCTTGCCGCCGAGCCGGTTCATCGCAATTGCGAGCGTTTCGTGCGCTTCCTTGCTGATCGACCCGAACGACATCGCGCCGGTGTTGAACCGCTTGACGATGTCTTTGGCCGGCTCGACTTCTTCGATGGGGATCGGTTGCGGTGCGAACTTGAAATCGAGCAGGCCGCGTAAATTCGACCGCCGCTTGCTCTCATCGTTCACGAGCTGCGCGAATTCGGCATAGGTCTTTGCATCGTTCGAGCGGCTGGCGTGCTGCAGTTTGTAAATCGTTTCCGGATTCCAGTTGTGATGCTCGCCCTGAATGCGGTAGTGGATCTCCCCGCCGAAATCGAGCTGGCGGATCGCCACCGGCTCATAGGCCATGCGATGCCGGCGCAGCGTTTCTTCGCCGATCTCTCGGATCCCGACGCCTTCGATGCGCGAGGGCGTGTCGGTGAAGTAGCGGTCGATGATGTCGTGATTCAACCCGATGGCTTCAAAAATCTGCGCCCCGCAGTAGGACTGGACCGTCGAGATGCCCATCTTGGAGAAGATCTTGAGCAGGCCCTTGTTGATCGCCTTGATGAACTTGCCTTCCGCCGTCTGTGCGTCGAGCCCCTCCGGCAGGTAATTGTCGCGCTCCATGTCCACGAGCGATTCGAAGGCGAGATAGGGATTGATCGTCCCGGCGCCGTAGCCGATCAGACAGGCGAACTGATGGACGTCGCGCGGCTCTCCGGTTTCGAGGATCAGCCCGACTTCGGTTCTCGTGCACTCCCGCACGAGATGATGATGCACCGCCGAAATGCCGAGCAGGCTCGGAATCGGTGCCCAGGCGTCATCGACACCGCGATCGCTGAGAATCAAAAACTTGTATCCGTCCTTGATCGCTTCCGAGGCCTGTCTGCAGAGATTGTCCACCGCCGCGCCGAGGCCGTCTGGGCCTTCAGCCACGCGGAACAACATGCGGAGCGTCTTGCTCTTGAAATGCGGATCGGAAATCCCGCGAATCTTCTGCAGGTCAGCGTTGGTCAGAATCGGCTGCTGGACCTTGATCCGGCGGCAGGATTCCGGCGATTCATCCATCAGATTGGGTTTCGGCCCGATATTCGTCACCAGCGACATGACGAGCTGTTCGCGAATCGGATCGATGGGTGGATTGGTCACCTGCGCAAAGAGCTGCTTGAAATACTTGAAGAGCAGCTGCGGGCGGTCCGACAGCACCGCCAGCGGCGTATCGGTCCCCATCGAGGAGACCGGCTCCTCACCGTTCACGATCATCGGGGTGATGACCATCTTGAGTTCTTCGACCGTGTAGCCGAACGCCTGTTGCCGCTGGCGAATTGTCGGATGGTCCGGCTGCGGGACGTTCAACGGTTCCGGCAGCTCATCGAGCGAGATGCCGTATTGCGTCACCCAGCTGCGGTAGGGCTTGCGTCTGACGATGTCGGCCTTAATCTCTTCGTCGTCGATAATGCGTCCTTGCACCGTGTCGACCAGAAACATGCGGCCGGGCATGAGGCGGCCCTTCATCCGAATGTTCTTGGCCTCGGCCGGCAAGACCCCGGCCTCCGAGGCCAGGACGACCATCCCGTCCGTCGTCACCTGATAGCGGCAAGGACGCAGACCGTTGCGGTCCAGCGTCGCGCCGATCATTTTACCGTCGGTGAAGCACACGGCCGCCGGGCCGTCCCATGGTTCCATCATCGCCGCGTGATACTGGTAGAAACCGCGCCGGTCCAGATCCATCTGTGAATTCGCCACCCACGGTTCGGGAATCAGCATCATCATGGTGTGCGGGAGCGAGCGGCCGCCCAGGAGGAGAAACTCAAGCGCGTTGTCCAGGCAGGCGGAGTCGCTCTGGTTTTCGGAAACGATCGGGAAGAGCTTCTCCATATCCTTGCCGAACAGATCGGAATGGAGCCGGCCCTGACGCGCCTTCATCCAATTGACGTTGCCCTTGAGCGTATTGATTTCGCCGTTGTGGCAGACATACCGATAGGGATGGGCCAGCGGCCAGGTGGGAAAGGTATTGGTGCTGAAGCGCGAGTGGACCAGCACCAGCCCGCTCACCATGCGTTCATCGGTCAGATCCTGGTAATAGGCGGCCATCTGATGCGGCAGCAGGAGTCCTTTGTAGACGATGGTATGGGCCGACAGGCTCGGAATATAAAAGTGTTCCCGGCCTTGGATGGCCGAGTCCCTGACGGCCTTCTCGACCAGTTTACGGATGACGTAGAGCTTCCGCTCGAACTGTGCTTCGTTCAAGGCGTCGCGGGCGATAAACACCTGCCGCATGAACGGCTCGGTCTTGCGGGCCTGCACGCCGATCGCGTCGCTCTTTACCGGCACATCGCGCCAGCCGAGCAGGCGCGCGTTTTCTTCTTCGATGACCTTGGCAAACAGTTTCTCGCACTGTCGGCGGGAATCGGCATTCGGCGGCAAGAACAATTGACCCACGCCGTACTCGCCCGCGCCCGGCAGCGTCAAGCCGGCGTCACCGGTCGCGCGCTTCAGAAACGCATGAGGGACTTGCAAGAGAATGCCGGCTCCGTCGCCGGTGCAGGGATCGCATCCCTGGGCTCCCCGATGGGTGAGGTTCTCCAGGACCTGGAGGCCCTTACGGACAATGTCGTGCGACTTCTGCCCCTTGATGTTGACGACGAAACCGATGCCACACGAATCTTTTTCATGCCCGGGGTCGTAGAGTCCTTGCTTGTCCGGAAATCCTGGAGTGCTCATAGGCCGGATCCCGTTCAGAAAGTAGGGAGTTTTCCCTGTTGGACGGAGACGGATCGAGTGAGGAGCTTTGGCCGGTTTGACACCACATTCCCCGGCTGAATCCATCAGCCGATCGTTACGGGCAAACTTACTGGATGGGTCCTTGTTCTGTCAAGGTTTGATAGCCAGCGAAGCAGCCGCCGTTTGCTTGACTTTGTTTCCTCCTCTGCCCTACCATCCGCCGCATGGCTCACGGTCCCGCGCTTTCAACCCTTCACAGCATGGCGGATGTGTGGGACGCCTATCGCGCCGAGCTGGACGGGGTTGAACAGCAGGTCAGGAGGAATCTCGATTCCAGCGTGACCCTCGTCAACACTGTGGCCGCCCATATCTTGAGCGGCGGCGGGAAGCGGCTTCGACCCCTCCTCCTGCTTCTATCAGCTCGACTGTGCGGCTATTCCGACAAGGAGCACCACCAGCTCGGAAGTCTGGTCGAATTTATCCATACGGCCACCCTGTTGCACGATGACGTGGTGGATGACGCCGACATTCGTCGAGGCAGGAGAACTGCCCGTAAAGTCTGGGGAAATCAGATCAGCATACTGGTCGGCGATTATCTCTATACCAAAGCGATGTGCCAGGTCGTCGAATTCCGAAGTCAAGGGATCAACGAGGTCTTGGCAGAAGCCTGCCGGAAGATGGCGGAGGGCGAAGTCCTTCAGCTCTACTACAACGGTAATCCCGCGATGCCGGAAATCGACTACATCAAGATCGTCGAACATAAGACAGCCGGCCTGATCGCAGCCGCCTGCCGCATGGGCGCCATTCTCGCCGACGCCTCCGAGGCCCAACAGGAAGCCCTGTTCCGCTTCGGCCAGTGTCTGGGGATTGCCTTTCAAGTCGCCGACGACACCCTGGATTACACCGCCAATGGTGAGTCACTCGGAAAAACCATCGGTCAGGACCTCCGTCAGGGAAAGGCGACTCTCCCGCTGTTGCATTTGCTGCAACACTGCCCCGACGAAGACGGTCGCATGGTCAGGGACCGGATGGAAACCAGGACGCTCAGCACCGCCGATCTGGAACGAATCCTTTCTCTCATGACCGAGTATGGATCGATCACGTACGCGATGGACCGGGCTCGAACCTACGTCGCTGCAGCCAAGCAGGAGCTGGATCTCTTTGAGGATAGCACCGCACGGCGTGCCTTAACGGTCGCCGCCGATTACATGATCACCCGCGACCGGTAGTCGCTCTTCCCGCCTGCATCCACCGAACAGGGCCGTGAACACGGCCTCGCATAGGACGAAAGGAGCCGCGCTCCCCGGTCGTCATCAACCGGTTCGACGGTCCACAGGCACCCAACAAGGAACCACTCATGTCACAGATCTTTCCCTTTCAGGGCACCCTGTACGATACGGCTGTTGCAGGCGACATCGGAAACGTTGTGGCCCCCCCGTACGACGTCATCGATGCGGCCGGGCAACAAGCTCTCCATGACCGCCATCCCCAGAACATCATTCGGCTGGAGTTAGGACTCGACCAGGCCGGGGACGGTCCCGCGCAAAATCGCTATACCCGTGCAGGCATGACCTTGCAGGAGTGGCTCAAAAACGGCACGCTCAAACGGGACGAGCAGCCGGCTCTCTACTACCACACGATCGAGTACCTTCCTCCTTACTCGGCCCCGGGCCAGCCCACGAAGGTCCTGCGCGGGTTCCTCGCGGTCGCAAAACTCGAAGCGTTGAACTCCGGGCACATCTATCCCCATGAGAACACGAGGGGCGCGGCGAAGACCGATCGGCTGAATCTGCTTGAAGCCTGCCGTGCGAATTTCAGCCCAATCTGGTCGCTCTACTCTGATCCACAAGGTCTCATCATGGGACTCCTCGAAACGGACGTGAAGGGGAAGCCCGCCCGCTACGACTTTCAAGACGACGCAGGATGCCGCCAACGGCTCTGGGCGGTGACCGATCCGGAGCTACTCGGCCAGATCGTGGACGCGATGCAGACGAAGCCGCTCTTCATAGCGGACGGGCACCATCGCTATGAAACCGCCTTGAATTACCAAAGACTCCGCCGGCAGCAGACCGGCTCACCGGCAGGGCTACAGCCGTACGACAGCGTGTTGATGCTGCTGGCACCACTTGAAGATCCTGGGCTGACGGTCCTCCCGACCCACCGGGTCACCACAACGCCGCTGCCCTCTGCTCAGCAGACCCGCGCAATGCTGGACGACAGCTTTGAATTTCAGGAGTTTCCCTTTACCGCCTCCACCCGGAACTCGGTCGCCGGGCAGTTCCTCACCGACCTGAGGACGAACGGACGGAGCGCGCCGGTGTTCGGGTTGGCGTTAAGAGGAAGCGATCGGTACCTCGCCCTCACGCTCAAGCCGGCCCATCGCCCGTCCGCCCAGGCCTCACCTCGCGCGAAGCTCGATGTGTCGTTGTTGCAGCAGCTCATTGTGGCCAAACTCTGCCCCACGCTGCAGGAACAGGAGGCGATCCTCTACACAAAAGACGGCCACGAAGCCTTGGAGTGGGTGACCCAGGGAACCGGAACCGGCGCCCTGTTGCTCAATGCTACGAAAGTCAGCGAAGTCCAGGCGGTTGCGACGGCGGGCGAGCGCATGCCGCACAAGTCGACCTACTTTTTCCCCAAACCGTTGACGGGGCTGGTCATGAATGTGATGGAGGGGTGAGCAAGGGGTTCATCCCGTCGCCAGGAACAATGCGAAGGGCTCCGGGTCGAACCAGTTCTGCTTGGTGCTCGGTGCATGCGCGCCGTGATGAGCACCTTTCCCGCGCCATCTGAGAGAGACCTAGAGCATGCGCGCCAAAATCCTCATCGTCGACGATGACGCCGATATCGTCAGGATGTTGGAGGACCGCCTGCAGGCCTCGGGGTATGATACGGTGAACGCGCAGGACGGGCAGCAGGCGCTCGACCAGATCGCGCAAGAGTCGCTGCACCTCGTGTTGCTGGATCTGACGCTGCCCAAACTGTCCGGCTTCGATGTGCTGAAGCGCCTTTCCTCGACAAAGCAGACAGACAGCCTTCCCGTCGTGGTCATGACCGCGCATGGTTCGATCGATGCGGCGGTCCAAGCCATGAAAGAGGGCGCGTACGATTTCCTGACCAAGCCCCTTGACAAGGATCACCTGCTCATCGTGCTTCGGAAGGCCCTGGAGCGGGGCTCACTGCAGCGGGAGGTCGATTATCTCCGCTCCGAGGTCGCCGGCCGCTACGCCTCCATCGTCGGGAACAGCCCTTCCCTTCACGCCGTCATCGAAGCGGCGCAACGGGCAGCCAAGTCCGACGCCAGCGTCCTCCTGCTCGGCGAAAGCGGGACCGGCAAGGAACTCTTCGCCCGATCGATCCATCAGTGGAGCCCTCGCCATGCGATGCCGCTCGTGGTGATCAACTGTGTAGCCTTGACGGAAACGCTGCTCGAGAATGAGCTGTTCGGGCACGAGCGCGGCGCCTTCACCGGAGCAGACCGACAGCAGAAGGGGAAGCTGGAAACGGCCGACGGCGGGACGGTCTTTCTCGACGAGATCGGGGATATGTCGCTCCCGCTTCAAGCGAAGCTGCTCCGCGTCCTGCAGGACCGTGAGTTTCAGCGCGTCGGCGGCTCCAAAACCGTCTCGGTCAACATTCGCGTCATCGCCGCGACGAACAAAGACCTCCGGCAGGCGGTGAAGGCCGGCCGGTTTCGCGAGGACCTGTATTTCCGGTTGAACGTCATCACGCTCACGCTCCCGCCGCTGCGCGAGCGTCGCGCGGACATTGCGGCCCTGGCACAATTCTTCCTCGAACGACATATAAAGGATGCGAAGCGCCCCCGCATGACGCTCAGTGCCGCCGCCTTGGATACCCTGACCCGTTATCCCTGGCCGGGGAACATCCGCGAGTTGGACAATGTCGTCGCCCGGGCCGTCGTCCTCAGCCCCGGGGACACCATTGAACCCGACATGCTGGCCCTGATGCCGGATGACGCGGGGCTGCGGCCGAAAGGGAACAGTCCCCTGCCCTATCTCGACCTGCCCTATCATGAATCGATGGATGCACACAGCCGATTCATCATCGCCCGCGCCATCGAGCAGGCCGACGGCAATCAGACCAAGGCCGCTGAATCCCTGCAGCTCCAGCGGACCTACCTCGCCCGGCTGATCAAGCAGCAGAAAGAGCGAAAGGATGGAGAAGGTCCGGAACCGGAGGGATCACCCGGCTGAAATCGGGGCGCGTGGAACCGGGCTCGCACCGGCTACAACGTGCGATCGCCCGTGAGCCGGCGATCCTCCAGGCGGATGAGTCCGGCGCGGGCATCGTGCTCTGCCTGCGCATAGCGTTCGGCGTTGCCGATATCCGACCAGTAGCCTCGCAGATCATAACCGAGTACGGCGTCGCCCCGCTCGATGGCGGCCACATACGATTCAATGATCGACGATGCCACGCTTTTTGGCACGTCCCTCAACAGCCGGGGATTCAAGATGTGTATCCCGGCAAACATGCGTGGAGTCGTCGGGGAGGCGCTCGCGAGGCCTTTTCCCGTGATGCGCACGATCCGCTCGTCCGCCCCCACCTCGACCAAGCCCCACCGAGCAGCTTCAGGATCTTCCCGCAACACCAGCGTCGCTGCTGCCTGGCGTGTCCGGTGAAACGCGCAGAGCGCCCCCAGATCCAATTCAACGAGCGTGTCCCCGTTCAACACCAGGACGGGCTCCCCTGAAAAATACGGCTCGGCCTCTTTGATCCCGCCGCCGGTCCCGAGAATCATAGGCTCCCGGGAGTAGGTGATGCGGAGGCCGAATTGCGAGCCGTTGCCCACCGCCTGTTCGATCATCGGACCGAGGTGATGCAGATTGATGACGACGTCGTGGAACCCGTGGCGCTTCAACAGCAGCAGGTTCCAGACGATGAGCGGGGTCCCTCCGACCGGCAGCAGCGGCTTGGGAATCGCGTTGGTGAGGGGCCGGAGGCGGGTCCCGAGTCCCGCTGCGAGGATCATGGCCTTCATGGGCGTAAGACGTGAAAGGTAAAAGGTAAAACGTGAGGCGCGGGGGGACAACCACGGACGCATTCCGACCGTTTCAGGTTGAACGTTTCAGGGTTCACGGTTCATTGGAGTTCCGGCACATAGGGAGTGAGATGCTTACGGAGCGTTTGCAGTTCGGGATACTTCTCCAGATTGCGTTTGACATAGCCCAACACCCTGGGAATGTCCGCCAGGAATTTGGGGTTGCCTTTGACGCGATCAATGTAGACAAACCGTCCAGCCGCCTTCAGGTTGCGCTGAATACTGGTGAGATCGAAGAGACGGCGGAACGCGGCGCGGTCGGTCCATACAAAACGCCGCTCGGCCAGCTCATCGAGATAGTAGGCCACCAGATCATCGACGAGCGGCTCATCGAGCCGGATATACGCGTCCCGTAATAGAGACGCCAGATCATAGGTCGCCGGCCCCATCAAGGCGTCCTGAAAATCGATGACTCCGAGCCGCACCCCGTCGACCATCAAATTGCGCGAGTGATAATCGCGATGGGTGAAGACGCGCGGCTGCCCGGCCAGAATGTTCGCGATCGTTTCGAACTCGCCGCGCACGGCCGTCCAATCGTCTGCACACATCGGTGTGCCCCGGCGTGCCACCACACCGTATTCGAGGAAGTGGTCGAACTCCCACATGAGCAGCGACAGGTCGAAGCTCCGATGAAACGCCAGGCACCCCGGATCGGCCGGCGTCGTCGCCTTGACCTGCATCTGCAGCAGCACGTTGATCGCCTGCTTGTAGCGGGATTCTACACTCGGCGCAACCGCCTGGCTCACCGCTTCCGCCAACGTCAGATCGCCGAAATCTTCGAGATACAGCAACCCGGCCGCCTGATCGTAATAATGGAGGGCGGGCACCGACACGCCCGCTTTGGCAAGATGCGACAGAACGTTCACGAACGGAAGCTCTGTAATCTGATGCGTGGCGTCGCTGACCGCTTCTTCGGACTGCTTGAACCCTTCCGGTTCGGCCAGCTGCATCAGAATGAAGGAATGCGGCGGTCCCCCCGCGACCGCGGCACGGAAGTAGCGCCGATTGGATGCGTCGCCCGCCAAGGGCGTCACCCCTCGCAAAACCAATCCGGGAGGAAGATGGCCCTCAACGGTCCGTGCAACGAGCGTTTGATCGGGTGGAGACAGTGGGGTTTTCGAAGGAGCAGGATTCGCGGTGGACATACGCGCCGAATTATACTCACTGTCCGGGAGCTTGTCACGAAGACGCCCGCATTGATCAGCGAGGTCGACCCCCATCCGCAACCGAACTCAATGGCCTCTGGGTCGGTAGTCGAGCCAGGATCATTGCTCCGAGAGATGCGCCGACGGTATCCGCGAGCCAATCCTGCCAGCTCGCATCGCGAAATGGAACGAACCATTGGTGCAGCTCGTCACTGACGCCGTACAGAGCAGCCAGGAGAATGGCCAGCGGAACCGCCCGTTCCCGCCACACGCCATTCGTGCCCCAGCGGAACGCCCGATAACACAGCCCCCCCAAACCGGCGTACTCCGCGGCGTGGAGAACCGTGTCGCTGAAAAGATCAATAAACAAAGGCAGGTCCTGCTCCGGGTGAGACTGAGCAGAGAGATAAAAAATGAGACCGGCATACCCGCACACCGGCGCCCAGTATCGGAAGAAAGTCACCACTTCACCTGCCTCCGGGAACGGACGACGAACCGAGCAAAGCCCGCCGTCGATTGCATGCCCGCTACCCCTATGACATACTCGAAAAAATGCCAGAAATCACGCACCGATGAAGAACGTCCACGTCTGCTTCTTTTGGCATATGCATCAGCCGTACTACACCGATCCGGTAGCGGGATCGGCCAGTATGCCGTGGGTGCGTCTCCATGCGACCAAGGCCTACTACGATATGGCCTATGTGCTGGAAAGGTTTCCAGGGGTCCGCGCGACATTCAATTTCACCCCTTCCCTTCTGTTGCAACTGGACGAAATCGGCGCCGGCACAGTCCGCGACCTGTTCCTGGAATACACGCAGCGCCCGGCGGCGGACCTGACCGCCGAGGAAAAAGCGTTTCTCATTCGCCATTTCTTTTCCGCCAACTGGGCCACGATGGTGCGCCCCTATCCGCGCTACCATGAGTTGTTGGTCAGGCGGAGCGTGGAGGCCCCCGCCCAGGATCTGCAGCGGATCGCCGCCCGGTTTTCGACCCAGGATTTTCTCGATCTGCAGGTCTGGCACAACCTCGCCTGGTTCGGATACAGCACCGTGCAGCGATACCCCCGCCTGGCTGCGTTGCGCAACAAGAACCGGGGATTCACGGAGGACGAGAAGCACGAGGTGTTGGCGCTCCAACGCGTGGCCGTGCAAGAAATCGTTCCGCTCTATCGGCAGCTGATGGAACGGGGCCAGATCGAACTGACGACGACTCCCTTCTTTCATCCGATTCTGCCGCTGGTGATCGACACCGACATCTGTCGGCGCGCCAGGCCGGATCTGCCGCTGCCGCCTCGTTTCCGCGCGCCCGACGATGCCGAAACCCAGCTCCAACGGGCGGTTGATTTTCATCGCCGGACATTCGGTCGGCCGCCGGCCGGCCTGTGGCCGTCGGAGGGGGCGGTCTGCCCCGAGATGCTTCCCCTGGTCCACCGAACCGGCCTCCGCTGGCTGGCCACCGATGAGGGCATCCTTGCGCGGTCTCTGGAGATGTCTGGCCATCCCTGGCATCGACACAACGATCTGTACCAGCCGTATCTGGCCGGCGAGCCCGGGCAGGACCTGGTCCTGCTGTTCCGCGATCGGGACATTTCCGACGCCTTCGGATTTGTTTATCACAAGACGACGCCGGAGTCAGCGACCGACGACGTGCTCCGCCGGCTACACAGCATCATCCACGATGCGACGCGGGATCAGGTTGTCATTACGATCATCCTGGACGGGGAGAATCCGTGGGAACATTACCACGACGGCGGCGAACAGTTTCTCTCGCGCCTGTATGCGGCCCTGACGAACCACGTACTGGATCAGGGAGGCGGCGTGGCCGTGCACGCTTCGACGGTGTCCGACGCGATCGCCGCTGTTCCTCCCCAACAGCGCCTCTCCGATCTCTACTCGGGATCATGGATCAATGCCGACTATAAAATCTGGATCGGCCATCAGGAGGATAATTGCGGCTGGGAGTTGCTTGGCCGCACCAGAACGCGTCTCACCGAGCTCACCGCCGATCTCCCGCCGGACCGGGCGCGAAACGCGTGGGACGAACTCTACGCCGCCGAGGGCAGCGACTGGTTCTGGTGGTACGGCGATGATTTCGAGACGGATTTGAAATCGGAGTTCGACCGGCTCTTTCGAGCGCATCTCCGCAACGTATGGGTGCACATGGGGCTCACGCCGCCCGAACAGTTGAACCAGCCGATTTGCGCGGTGGCAGTCCAACCCGATGTTGATCGCGTGACTCAGCCGCTCGCCCTCCTCGCCCCCACGATCGACGGGCTGGTGACAGACTACTTCGAATGGCGAGGGGCAGGGTCCATCAAAATTCAGCCACCGCTCGGCGCCATGTGGAAGGCCGACGGGATCTTCACCGCGATTCGATTCGGCTGGGGTCATGACCGGCTGTATCTGCGGCTCGACCCTGACAAAGCCTCGCACGCCCGGCAGAACAGCATGAGCGCGGATATCACGCTGCTGGAGCCGCGGCACACGTTTAGACTGACGTTCTCGCTCGCGCCCACCGGCCCCCAGCACTTCACCTTGCTCCAGGCCACCGGACCGGATGCCTGGCAGGAACTCGGCCCCTATCGCTCGATCGCTCGCCGGGCCATCCTCGAACTGGCTCTTCCCTGGAAAGATCTGCATCTGGAGCCGGGGCAGATTGTTCGGCTGTCGATCGTTGTGCTCGAACATGGCCTTGAAGTCGCCCGATACCCGCGTCAGAGTCCGGCCGTCTTGACCGTGCCGGGACCGGAATTTGAAGCAGCGCTGTGGCGAGTGTGATGCGGCGTGAAAGGTAAAACGCGAAAAGTGAAATGTGCAGGAACCAGAGCGCGTCTTTCTCGCAGTCCACATGGCTGACCTTTCACGTTTCACGATTCACGTTTCACGGAGGAAGAGATGCCTGATTTAAGACGTGATCCGATCGTCGGCCGCTGGGTGATCATTTCAACCGACCGAGGCGGCCGCCCGCATGACTTTGCGCAACTGCAGCCGGCGCGGCCCATCGCCACGGCCCTCTGCCCCTTCTGTCCCGGCCAAGAACGGCTCACCCCGAAGGAAATCATGGCCTATCGCCCACAACCCGCCGAGCCGAATGCGCCGAACTGGACGATCCGCGTCGTACCCAATAAATTCCCGGCGCTGCAAGTGGAAGGCGACATGGGGCGCGAGGGGGTGGGGCTGTACGACCGGATGAACGGCATCGGCGCGCATGAGGTCATCATCGAAACGCCGGGCCATAAGGAAAGCCTCGCCGATCTGCCGACGAAGAGGATCGAAGACGTGCTCTGGGCCTACCGCGACCGCATGCTCGATCTCAAGAAGGACCTGCGCTTCCGGTACATTCTCGTCTTCAAGAACCACGGCGCGTCGGCCGGTGCCACGCTGGAGCACAGTCATTCACAGCTTATCGCGCTGCCGGTCGTACCAACCAACGTACAGGAGGAAATCGAGGGCTGCCATGCGCACTACCAACAGAAAGAGCGCTGCATTTATTGCGACGTTCTTCGTCAGGAAGTCTCGGACGGAGACCGGATCGTAGCGGAGAACCCGGAATTCCTCTGCGTCACGCCGTTCGCTGCCCGCTTCCCGTTTGAACAGTGGATCCTCCCCAAGCGCCACGCAGCCTATTTCGAAGAGAGTCAGAAATCCCAATTCGAATTCCTTGCCTCGATCCTATCTGAATCGTTGCGGCGTATGGACAAGGCGCTGACGAAGCCTCCCTACAATTTCATCCTTCACAGCTCTCCGCTGCACGAAAAAAGCGGCGAGTACTACCACTGGCACATCGAGATCATTCCCAAACTCACGCAGGTCGCCGGCTTCGAATGGGGCACCGGCTTCTACATCAATCCCGTGTCGCCCGAAGAGTCGGCCAAGTTTCTCCGCGAAGCGGAACTCTAGCAACAGGGCGTAAGCCTGAGGGTCGGTCATCATTCCATCGTGAACGACCCCTGCCGAGCTCCAACGCCGGGCCAGTACGATCACCACACGCCCAACGAATAGCCTTTGCTGAGCATCACCAACCGTGCAACGAGTTGACTTGTTGCGGCATTGCGCTACCCTCTGAGAGGAGACCCTGATCCGGTCACGTATTGTTCGCTCGTTCCTGGGATGACTATGAGGAAGGCACTTGTAGCCGTTGGCATCCTGTGTAGCGTGGTTGTCGTTGCCGGGCTACTGAAGGGCTGTGCCAGTGAGCAACGGCCGCTACCCCTCAATAGAAGCGAAGAAACGCTGGCTGGCTCAAAGGGTTTCGAATTATCGCTCGGTGTTGAGCCTTCAACCCCTCCGGTGTACGCACAGAACCTGCTTGGCGCGCTCCGTGAGACCCGGCTCTTCCACGAGGTCCAACCGTCAGGCAAGATCAACGCACCCCATCTGCTCGCCCGGGTTGAAACACCCATTACGGGTAACGCGGTCATCCCTCTCCTCTCCTTTATCACTCTGGGGCTGATTCCCACTGTGACGGAGGAGGATCATGGATACTCGTTTTCTCTTCGGCCGTCAGGCTCATCGGCACGGGCCGTGACCATCGAATATGTTCACC
>JBQTIO010000222.1:0-9824 GCA_052388075.1 Nitrospiraceae bacterium | reverse complement strand
TCAGCGAGTCCGATACGGCAGTGGTGCGCGTGATCCGCGCCGCCTATTTACGGAGCGTCAGCTGGGCGTTGGAGCACCGAACCATCGTGGTCGGATTTGCGACGGGACTGGTGATTGTGACCTTCGTCGCGCTGCGGTCCCTCGGCGGGGAATTCATGCCGGCGTTGGAGGAAGGGAATCTGTGGGTGAGGGCTACAATGCCGGTCGACATCTCGTTCGATCAGGCCGACCGGCTCACGGGCGAAATCCGGCGTCTGTTCCGGGAGTCGCCGGAAGTGGATACGGTTGTCTCGCAACTTGGACGTCCAGACGATGGGACGGATCCGACGAGTTTTTTCAACGGCGAGTTCCTTGCGAACCTCAAACCTCAGGCGCAATGGCGGCCGGGATTGACCAAAGACGGCCTCATCAAAGAAATTGAAGGACGTTTGAAAGCCATCCCCGGTGTGATCTTCAATTTTTCGCAGGTCATTCAAGACAACGTGGAAGAGGCGATGTCGGGGGTGAAGGGAGAGAATTCGATCAAACTGTTCGGGACCGATTTGAAGACCATGGAGGCCAAGGCGGTAGAGATTGAAACCGTGATGAAAGGTGTCCGTGGCGTGAAAGACCTTGGCATTTTCCGATTGGTCGGTCAGCCGAACGTCTTGATCCAAGTTGATCGCGAAGCGAGCGCCCGGTATGGACTGCGAGTCTCAGATGTGAACGCCGTCATCCAGGCCGCCGTCGGCGGTCAGGCGGTGACGCAGGTCTATGAAGGAGAACGCCTCTTTGACCTGGTCGTCAGGTTTTTCCCGGAGTACCGGCAGGATGTCGAGTCCATCGGCAACATCTTGGTGAGCACCCCTGACGGCGCGCGCATTCCGCTCAAACAGGTCGCCGCCATTACGACGCAGACCGGGGCGTTCATCATTTATCGTGAAAACAACGAACGCTACATCCCGATCAAATTCAGCGTGCGGGACCGCGATCTGCAGAGTACGGTGGAGGAGGCGCAGGAGAGATTAGCGGGCCAGGTGAAACTGCCTGAGCGCTATCGCATGGAGTGGGCCGGGCAGTATGATCAGCTCAAAGATGAGCAGAAGCGGTTGGCCAAGATCGTGCCCATCAGTTTGGTGATCATCCTCGTCTTGCTCTATGTGACCTTCGATTCGTTCAAAAATGCCTTGCTCGTATTGGCCGCAGTGCCGTTCGCACTTGTGGGAGGTGCGCTGTCGTTAGTCGCGAGCCACACGAATTTCAGTATTTCGGCCGCCGTGGGGGTGATCTCGACGTTGGGAGTGGCCATCTTGGGTGGCGTGTTGTTGATCTCGCGCATTGAAGAGTTTCGCCGGGCTGGATTCAACTTGCGGCAGGCAGTCATGCGGGGCGCCGAGGTGCAGATGCGTCCCATCTTGATGGCGACGTTGGGTGCAGCCATCGGGCTCCTACCCGCCTCCCTGGCGACCGGTATTGGATCGCAGGCGCAAAAGCCGTTGGCCCGAGTGGTGGTGGGAGGCATGCTGACGGCGGCTTTTCTGATTCTGGTAGTGTTGCCGGTATTGTATGAACTCGTGCACCGACGGGAGGCTGTTCACGAGGTCGAATAGCTGGTCTACGGCTGGTTGACGCGAGGCGAGGCAGTGAGATGAAAGGAGTTCATGCATCGTGCACAAGCATCGACTAAGCGGGCTGGTGGTCATGGTTACGATCAGTCTGGCGGGAGGGGCGGGCGGACTTTCTGCGTGGTCCGACCGGGCGGCGCTTGTTTGGCCGGTTCAAGTGCCATACGAGGCTCCGCCCAAGAGCCAGGATTTCCCCGATGTGTCCATCCCCCCCAATACCAATCCGTTAACCCCGGAGGAGATCAAACGCGCGGAGGCTTTGTTGCCGTTGCTGGAAGGCCGGCAGGAATTCTGGGCGATGGGCGAGTTTGTGCATTTGGGTGAGCCGTCGGTTCCCGTGTTGGTCAAGGCGCTGTCCATGCCGAGCGTGCGAATCCGGTATAACGCCATCGAGACATTGTCCATGATGAAAGGGGTCTCGGGGGTGCCCGCGCTCATCATCACGGCCAAGGAGCCCAACGAGCTTCCCCGCGTGCGCGAACATGCCCTGCGGGTCGCGATTCGGTTGGATCCGGCCAAGGCGCCGGAGGCAATCGAGGTGATGGCGAGAGACTTGAATCCCTCGGTCCGGAAAGCTGCGGCTTTCGAGTCGCGCTATGTCCGGCACAAGGCGGTGATCCCCGTGCTGATTCCGATGGTGTCGGATGATGAACGCTTTGTGGCCCTGTCGGCGTTGCAGTCCTTGTGGCTCCTGACGCGCCATGAGACCGAGTTCCACGATTGGGACACGTCCACTAAGCAGGACCGGGCGCTCTGGTCGAGCGAATGGGTGGAGTGGTGGGCTGCCAACCAGGATGTCTTTGAACTTCCCGAGCACCCGCGACCGAGGCGACATTCGTAGCCGGGCTGGCACTGACGGAGTTGCGGGCTTAAAGAGCCCTGTGTTACGAATACACTGTATCGGTCAGTCGAACTTTTTTGCCAATCGGTATGTTGAAAATCGCAAAGCTCGGCAATCCGATTCTCCGCAAAGTGGCGGCTCCCGTCGATCCGCGCACAATCAAGTCGAGCGAACTCCAGGGCTTGATCGACGGCATGTTTGAGACCATGTATGACGAACCGGGGATTGGGCTGGCGGCACCTCAAGTCTCGCGTTCCATCCAGCTGGCGGTGATGGGTTGCAAGGGAGAGGGCGGGTTCCCGGAGACCGTGCTCATCAATCCCGCGATTCTGTATTACGGCCCGGAGCAGGTGGAGAACTGGGAAGGCTGCCTAAGCGTCGACGGGTTACGAGGGAAAGTGACCAGGCCCTCGCTGGTGCGGGTGAAGGGATTGGATCGAAAGGGTAGACCGCTGGACTTCGAGGCGACGGGATTGTATGCCGTCTGCATTCAGCACGAGCTGGATCACTTGATCGGGAAGGTCTTTTTGGATCGCATGACGGATCTTTCCAGCCTGACTCAACTCCACGAGTTCTCGCAGTACTGGCAAAAGGAGCCGACCAACGCCATCTAACACCTTCCCAGTCGGATCCTTTGTGAACCCTCTTTTTCGCGTTCTGCGCTACCTCCGACCCCATCGCGGTCTTGCGATCACGACTCTCCTGTGCGCCGCCTGCGCTACGGGGATGGAGTTGCTGCCTCCCTGGGCGATCAAGATCGTCATCGACGACGTGATTCAGGCCCAGCACACCGCGTTACTCCCCTGGGTATTAGGTCTGCTGGTCGGCGCCTACCTGGTGAAAAATGTGTTTGCCTCGCTCCGGATCCGGTTCAACAATCAACTGGAACAAACCGTGGTGCACGACCTGCGCCGGCATGTCTTTTCCGCCTTGCAAGGCCTCTCGCTGAGCTACTTTGAACATCGATCGACCGGCGAAATCATGTCGCGGGTGACCAACGATACCGAACATGTCGAGCGGATCTTCATCGACGGGCTCGAAGGCGCGTTGACGGCGTCGTTGACCCTTGCCGGGATCACGGTCGTGCTGTTTACGCTCAATTGGAAATTGGCCACCCTCTCGTTGTTGCCGATTCCTCTTCTCATGCTGTCGGCGAGCTGGTTTACGTCGAGAATCCATGGCTACTACCACGACATCCGAAAGAGAGCCGCCGACCTGAGCGGCTACCTGCAGGACGCGCTCTCCGGCATCAGGGAAACCATGGGCTTTGCGCGGCAGGCGCACGAGCAGGCGCGATTCGACCGGATGAGCCGAGCCTACAGCGAGGCCAATCTGAAGGCCATGGTGCTATGGTCGCTGTACTCGCCGGGAATGATTCTGCTGGCCGGTCTCGGGACCGTACTCATTCTCTGGTATGGCGCGGGTGAGGTCTTGGCGGAACGACTGACGCTCGGCGAACTGGTGTTGTTTCTATCCTACCTGGCGATGTTTTATGTTCCGATCAATCAGATTCACTCGGTGAATCACATGCTACAGCACGCGCTGGCGGCCAGCGAGCGGGTGTTCGAAGTGCTGGACGCGGTTCCGGAGGTGACGGACCGGCCTGGCGTGGTGATCCCGGCGTATCGACTGCGGGGAGCCGTTCGGTTCGAGGACGTGCGGTTTCATTATCGCCCCGAAGTACCGGTGATCCGGGGCCTCTCCCTCTCCGTCGCGGCGGGCGAGCGGGTGGCATTGGTGGGACCGAGCGGGGGCGGCAAGAGCACCATGCTGAAGTTGCTGATGCGGTTCTACGATGTCACAGGGGGAGCAGTCTTGATCGACGGACAGGATATTCGCGATCTACCCGTGGCTTATTTGCGGCAGCAGATCGGTCTCGTGCAACAAGAACCGTTTTTGTTCAACGGGACGGTGCTGGAGAATATTCTGTACGGCGATCTCGGCGCGGATCGAGGGCGTCTTGAGGCGGCGGCGCGCGCCTCGCGGGCGCACGAATTCATCGACGCACTTCCTGAAGGGTACGACACCTGGATCGGAGAACGTGGCGTCAAGTTGTCTGTCGGGCAAAAGCAACGGGTGTCGATCGCGCGGGTGTTGTTGAAAGACCCGCCCATCGTGATTTTTGACGAGGCGACCTCGAACATCGACACGGAAACGGAAGTGAAGATCCGCGAAGCGCTGGCTGAACTGACCAGGGGGCGGACTACCTTCGTGATCGCCCACCGCCTGTCCACGCTCCAAGATGTTGATCGGATACTCGTCGTCGATGGAGGTCTGTTGGTCGAGGATGGCTGCCATGAAGACCTGCTTCGACGAGGAGGAGTCTATGCCGGTTTGTACGAAGCGCAGTTCCAGGTATAACAGGATGCTGAAAACGGCCGCCAGCTTTGTTCTCGCATCGCTCGGCCCCTCAACGTACCCCAGAGGGTACGCCTCGGCCCCTCGCTCGCTGCGGCCGCGCTGGACAGCCGTTTTGAGCATCCTTTGGCTTCGCTGACTTCGTCGGAATGAAGAGATAATGCGAAGCGTACGCTCATGCGCATAGCCCTGGCGGTTGCGGGTGCGAAGGAGAGGCCGGTATACTCGCTCGGAACGAACGATGGGATGTGAACTGTCGATGGTGCTGATTCATGAGAGCGATCCCCTGGACGACGAGCATTCACGGGGAAACTTCTATCATATCTGTCGAGGACGGATTGATCGTACGCCATTGAAGGTTCCGGACGCGGGTCGTCCGTATGAATGCGAGCGTTGCGGAGTCGACCTCGACGCGGAAGACTTTTTCATCGCCCTTCAAAAAGGATCGGTCTAGTCGGCATGGCTGGGAGCACGGGGAGAAAAACCGTATCTGTATCACGGGGGCTGATGATGCTGTGCGAAACCTGCTACGCCCAGGTCATGACCGAGAAATTAACTGACGACAAGAACTTTGTAGCGGATTTCGACGCCCTCTTCGATACAATCTGCTGCGGGTGCACCGACATCAACCGACCCTTAATAGACGACATGGCCGGTAGCGGTGAGTGAGGGTGGTTGTATACTCCTATTTGCACTCTTTCCCGTTGAAGTACAAACAGGTTGATTCTCCCGATTTTACCTTCCACGTTTTGAGCAGCGGTGCCTGATCGTCCCCGCGCATCTCCACCACGAAATCCACCAGACCGGAAATGGGGAGTTTCTCAATGTGGGGTTTGGCTGCGTCCGGCACGTCAATCCAGAACACGGATCCATAGGTAGAAATCAAGATGCGACTCGTTTCTTTCTCGACACGGATGACAGGACTGTAGAAGCTCTTGTCCACGGCGAGACTCGTGCCCGTCAGGCCGAGGGCCAGCAGCACGGCGAGAACAATCGTGTGCAGGAACGGCATGACGATCGCTCCCTCTGAAGGGTGGCCGAAGGTGGCGACATTATCGCACTCAATTGGGGAGAAGAAAACTGCAAAAATGCGGGTCAGTGAACGGTAAAGGCGGTGGTGGTGACCTGTCCCGACTTAATCCAGTAGCAGCGGAGGTCCGGCACGGGATGCATGAGAGAAATCAGGAGATAGGCTGGTATCGCCAGGTTGATCTTGGGCCAGATTTCTTCGTACTCGGTGGCGATTTTGATGTCGGTGACGGAGGGACGGGCCGGATCATGAGGATGAGAATGATAGACGACCTGAAGGTCGAGGCCGTTGTTGCGCATATCTTTCTTGGCGGCAGAAAAATCCTGCATGTCCATGACAAAGGCGATTTCCGCGCGCTCAGCGGGTGAAAGCCGTTCCAAGTGTGCCGCCTTGGCCGCATCGAACGACGAGAGATTCTGCGCTCCTTCCAGCGCAACGATGTTCGTGACCCGGTACAGGCGACTGACGACACCGTTGGTGCCGGCCAGGAGCCCGCAACACTCGTGCGGGGCCAGTTCCTGCGCATGGGCGACCATGTCGTCGAGGATGTGTCGGGGAAGAACGAGATCGGCCACGTTAAATGGTGCAGCTGACGGTATAGTCCAGACTGAGGTCCTTGATTCTGGGGTTCGGGCCACACAGGGGGCAGGCAGGGTCCTTCGGACGTCCCACCTTGCGGAATTTCATGTCGAGCGCATCGTAAATCAGCAGTTTGTCGGCGATCGTCTCGCCGATGCCGAGAATTTCTTTGATGGCTTCAGAGGCCTGAAGAATACCCATAGTGCCCGCCAGTACACCGAGCACGCCGGCCTCCTGGCAGTTCGGGACCAAACCGGCCGGCGGCGGTTCTGGATACAGGCAACGATAGCAGGGATAGCCCTGATGCGGCTTGATCGTCGTCAATTGGCCCTCAAACCGGAACATGCTGGCGGAAATCAGCGTCTTTTTCGCGAAGTAGCAGGCGTCATTGACCAAAAACCGGGTCGTGAAGTTATCGGAACCGTCGAGGACGATGTCATACTTCGAGATGAGGGGGAGGATATTGTCGGCGTCGACCAGCTGATGATAGGTCTTGATCGTGATCTCCGGATTGATGGCCGACAGGGTCTTCCGGCCCGACTCTACTTTTGGTTCTCCGAGGGTGGCGGTCGAGTGCATGATCTGTCGCTGTAGATTCGACAAATCGACGACATCGCCGTCAACCAGCCCGATCGTGCCAATGCCGGCCGCAGCCAGATAGAGGCCGGCCGGCGAACCAAGACCGCCCGCGCCGATCAGCAGGACCTTCGCCCGATTGAGTTTCAGCTGCCCTTTCCCTCCGACGTCCTGGAGGATGATGTGCCGGCTGTAGCGCTGGATTTGTTGTTCGGTTAGTTCCATAACAGATGCTGACAGGCTGACAAGAAAGAAGGCTGACAAGGAAGAAGGAAGACCGGTTATCCTGTCAGCGTGTCAGCTTGGCGACCTGTCAGCTTTCTCCTATTCCACCACATTCAACTCGATCGGATCGACGACGACGCCTTTTTTCCTGAGCCCGTCGATAGCTCGTTCGATCTCGGCCGTGTCGCCGGTGAGTTCCAGATCCATCCAGCCCGTCGTCTCGCGCACGTCGGCTCGTCGCACGTTCGTGACGACCTTATACTCACGCCCGATCTGGTAAACGATCGGCTCCTTGATCTTGTCTTCAGGGAACCTGATGTGAAATCGCAAGCTGGCCATGGCTATCCTCCCGCGATCGCTGGGACGATGGACACTTCATCGCCGTCCTTCAGGGAGGTGTCTTTCCCTTTGAGGAACCGGATGTCTTCTTCGTTCACGTAAATGTTGACGAAGCGGCGCAGTTCTCCGCTCTCGTCGCAGAGACGATCTTTGATGCCGGGATGCGCGCTATTCAGGGTTTCGATCATCTCCAGCACGCTGCCGGCTTTGGTCTCGATTTCTCCCTGGCCCTTGGTCAGGGGCCGGAGAGGAGTCGGAATGCGAACTTTAATCATGCGGCACCACCGCCATTCTTGCCCATGTTGAAAGTTTTCTCGAAGTCCACCAGGCTGGGTTGGATTTGCACAGGACGGCCGACCGAATCGATTACGGCTTCCTGCGTCTTCAGACCGTTGCCGGTGATGTAGGCCACCGTCACCTCATCCTTCTTGATCGTCCCTTGTTTGACCAACTTCTTGAGCACGCCGATCGTGACACCTCCGGCCGTTTCAGCGAAGATGCCCTCGGTCTGCGCCAGGAGCTTGATGCCCTCCACCACTTCCTCATCGGTCACCATGTCCATGGAGCCTTTGCTCTCGGCGGTGGCCTTGAGCGCGTAGTAGCCGTCGGCGGGGTTGCCGATGGCGAGCGACTTGGCGATGGTCTTGGGCTTTACCGGTTTGAAGAAGTCGCGACCAGCCTTGAAGGCGGTGGAGATCGGCGAGCAGCCCTCGGCCTGGGCGCCGTTGATTCTGGTGCGGACCTGGTCGATCAGCCCCAGGGTCTTCATTTCGTGCAGACCCTTCCAAATCTTGGTCAAGAGCGAGCCGGATGCCATCGGAATGACGACCTGATGGGGGGCCTTCCATCCCAGTTGTTCCACGGTCTCAAAGGCCAGGGTCTTGGAGCCTTCCGCATAGTAGGGGCGGATGTTGATATTCACAAACGCCCAGCCATGCTCGCCGGCAATCTCGCTGCAGAGCCGGTTGACATCGTCATAGTTGCCTTCGACTTCCACGACGTGCGGCTTGTAAATCAGGTTGCCGAGCACCTTTGCGGCTTCCAGATCACCGGGGATGAACACGTAGCAATGCAGATTGGCGGAGGCCGCGTGCGCCGACACCGAATTGGCCAGGTTCCCGGTCGAGGCGCAGGCGACGGTTTCAAATCCCAACTCGCGGGCGCGGGTCAAGGCGACCGCAACCACGCGATCCTTGAAGGAGAGGGTAGGGTGGTTCACCGTGTCGTTCTTGATGTAGAGCTCGTCCAGCCCGAGGTAGGCGCCGAGATTCCTGGCGCGCACCAGCGGGGTAAATCCGGCATGGGGACCGACGAAGTTCGTTCCCTCGACCGGAAGCAGATCAAGGTACCGCCACATACTGTACGGACCGTCCTCGATTTTCTTGCGAGTCACCGTCCGCTTGATCTCCTCGTAGTCGTACTTCACTTCGAGGGGACCAAAGCACATCTCGCAGACGTGAATCGCCTTGGTCGGGTACTGCTTCCCGCACTCTCGACAGACCAGCGCTTTCATTTTGCTCATGGTCGCACCACCTTGGGCACACTGCGGTTAAGGGTGGGCCGCGCAGCCGGCATAGGGATCTCCATCGTCGAACAACTCGGTGATCGTTGGGTGCTCGCCGCACAGGGCACACTGGGCATTACGGCGGATTTTGATTTCTCTGAACTGCGTCCTGCGCGCGTCGAAGTCGAGCATGCGGTTCGCCAGAGGTTGGCCGATGCCCAAGACGAGCTTCAACGCTTCCGTGGCTTGAATCGTGCCGATGATGCCTGCCAGTACGCCGATCACGCCAGCTTCCTGGCACGATGCGACCAGGCCGGCCGGCGGGGGCGTCTTGAAGACGCAACGATAGCAGGCCGACTTCCTGGGGATGATCGTCGTCACGCGGCCATCGAACCGCAGAATGCCGCCGTGTACCAGCGGCTTGTCGGCAAAGAAACAGGCATCGTTGATCAGAAACTTGGCCGTGAAATTATCGACCCCGTCGATCACGACATCGTAGTCGTTGAAGATTTTCAGCGCATTGCCGGCGGTCAGGCGTTCCTGGTACATGGACACGTTCACGTCGGGATTCAACGCTTGAATCTTTTCCTTGCCCGACAGGACCTTGGGCCGTCCGATATCCGGTGTGTGGTGGAGAATCTGCCGTTGGAGATTGGTCAGATCCACGACATCGCTGTCGATCAGCCCGATCGTGCCGACGCCGGCCGCAGCCAAATAGAGCGCCGCCGGCGATCCGAGCCCGCCGGCGCCGACGAGCAGGATGCGGGA
>JBQTIO010000221.1:0-5844 GCA_052388075.1 Nitrospiraceae bacterium | reverse complement strand
CCCGGGGACAATCGAGGTTTGGGAGTGGTTCACGCGTCGAAGGGGGCGTTTCTGATACTTCTCGACCGCCTTGTTATGTTCGACCAGCGTGGCGGAGAACTGATGTGTTCCGTCGTTCTTCGACACGAAATACAAGTAGGAAGAAGGCACCGGATACAAGGCCGCTCGAATCGACTCAGCCCCCGGACTCGCAATCGGACCAGGAGGCAGGCCCGCCCACCGATAGGTGTTGTAGGGACTGGGATGCGAGAGATCCTTCTTGTGCAGGTTGCCATCAAAGGTCGGCAGGCCATAAATGACCGTCGGGTCGCTCTGCAGAGGAATCTTTTTCTTCAGCCGATTGTGAAATACGGACGAGATATGGGGCCGCTCATCTCCCGCTCCGGTTTCTTTCTCGATCACCGACGCCAGCGTCAACACTTCGTGCACGGTCAGACGCAACTCGCGGGCTCGCGCCTGCCACTCCGCCGTCATCACTTGCCCGAGCTGATCGACCATCGCCTTGACCACATCCTTGCCCGCGGTAGGACGGGCAAACCGATAGGTATCGGGATACAAGTAGCCCTCTAGACTCTCGGCGGAGATACCCAGGGTCTTTATGAAGGATTTGTCGCTTGCGAGTTGGACAAACTCGGCCTTCTCTGTAATCCGGTGCTCTGCGAGGACGTCGGCGATCTGGCTGATCGTGTACCCTTCCGGAATCGTCACGGCATGGAGCACCACACGGCCCGTGAGCAATTTCGACAGGATCTCCGCCGGGGGCATGGCTGCATTTAGCTCATATTCTCCTGGATGGATCTTGCGGTCCGCCTCTTGGGCCTTTCCCAGCAGCACAAATGCAGATTGGCTCTTGATCAACTGCTCGCGTTCCAGCAGGCTGGCGACCTGTTGGAACGTCGCCCCTTCTGGAATCACCACGACTTTGGGAGGAGGATGATCGGATTCGGGCAGGACCGGGGCTTCAATCCAGCGAATCATCTGATAGCCGGCCAGACCGCCGAGCGCGATGATGAGGACGAGGCCGATTAGGATGAGACGCAGTGTCATAGGACTGGTCGATCTCGGCGCCATGCACCCCCTCTTCTACCCTATCCTGATCCGGTCCACCAGAGCCGGCGCAGGGGGAAGCGGAAGTCTGGGCCTCCAGGTAACTCTGCAAGAGAATCGCCGCGGCCACGCGATCCACGACACCCTTGCGTTTCTTCCGACTGACATCGGCGGCGATGAGCAATTCCTCCGCCGCCTTCGTCGTCATCCGCTCGTCCCAGGTGACGATAGGGACCGGAAGCGCCTCGCCGAGACGCGCGACAAACTCCTGCACCGCCCGGGCCGCCGGTCCCTCTTCACCGTTCAGGCGCAACGGCAATCCGAGTAACACCTGCCCCACGTCGTGGGCCCGGACCAGTTCCCGAATGTGGGCGATGTCGCGTTCGAGTGTGCGCCGTTCAAACGTTTCCAGTGGCTGCGCGGTCCAGCCGAGTTCATCACTCAGCGCGACGCCGATACGCTTGGTGCCGTGATCGAGTGCAAGGATTCGACTTGGCATTAGTTTACCGCTGGAGGGTGCTTTCGACCAGGCTAAAAACCTTTTCGAGCGCGGCATCTAGCCGGGAAGCGTCTTTGCCGCCGGCCTGTGCCATCTCGGGCCGGCCTCCTCCCGTGCCACCCACCTCGGCTGCCATCGGTTTAATAAGATCCCCAGCCTTGAGTCTGCCGACGAGATCCTTCGTCACGACGACCAGCAGCGACACCTTCCCGTCGCCGGCCGCGGCGCCGAGCGCCACCACGCCGCTCTTCAACCTGTCCCGTAACTGATCGGCCAGCGCGCGCATGCCGTTCACATCCAACCCATCAGTGCGCTGCACATGCACCGGCACGCCGGCGATCGTCTTCGCGCTCGACACCACCGCCGACCCGCTCGCCATTTGGAGTTTCAGCTCCTCGAGTTCACGCTCTTTGTCCTTCAGCTGTGTCATGACCTTGCGGGTCTTCGCGACCAGCTCGGACGGCCCGACCTTCAGGAGGTCGGACAACTCCCGGACCTCCGCCTCCAGTTTCTTCATGAGCGCGAATGCACCGCTGCCGGTCTGGGCCTCGATCCGCCGCACGCCCGCCGCTACGCCGGTCTCCGACACAATGCGAAAGAGTCCGATCTCGCCCGTGTGCCGGCAGTGCGTGCCCCCGCACAACTCCTTGCTGAACGACTCGACCGTCACCACGCGAACCTGCTCACCGTACTTGTCGCCGAAGAACGCCAGTGCGCCGTTCGCCACGGCATCCTGAATGCTCATCACTTGGGTCCGGACCGCTTCATCCTTTCGAATCTCATCGTTGACCGTGGCGTCGATGTCGTCGATGTCGCGGGAGGACAGGGGCCGGAAATGAGCGAAATCGAAACGCAGTCGGTTCGGGCCGACCAACGAGCCGTATTGCTTGACGTGCGGCCCCAACATCTCACGTAACGCCGCATGGACCAGATGAGTCGCCGTATGATTTCTGGCCGCATCCTGCCGGGTCGATGCGTTCACGGTCAGGTGAAGCTGCTCGCCTTCGCGAATACGTCCCTTCCTGACCACCCCTTTATGGAGGATCAGTGTCGGGACCGGTCTGGTGGTTTCCTTGATGTCGACCCGCCCGTCAGTGCCGTCCAACGTCCCTTGATCGCCAACCTGGCCGCCGCCTTCGGCATAGAACGGCGTCACATCCAGCACAACTTCGATTTCATCCCCCTCGACGGCCTCTGGCACGATCCGATCGCCCTTCAGGATCGCGCGCACGAGACTGTCGGATTCGAGACGGTCGTAGCCGACGAATTGGGTGGCCCCGAATCGCCCCGTCAGGTCGGCGATGGCCGGTCGAGCGGTTTCCTGCTCGAACCCTCCGGTCTTCCGCGCGCGAGCGCGCTGTTCCTCGATCGCCTGATCGAATCCCTGTTCATCGAGCGTCAAATCCTGCTCGCGGCAGGCCTCGCCGATGAGATCCATCGGGAATCCATACGTGTCATACAGTTTGAACAAATCCGTTCCCGGCAGGACGCGCTGCCCGGCGGCGCGCGCCTTCGCGATCATGTCGTTCAAGATCGGAAGCCCCTGATCGAGCGTGGCGATAAACCGTTCTTCCTCACCCCGCGTCGCTTCCGCAATAGTGCCGGCTGCGCTTTTCACTTCGGAATAAGCCCCTGCCATCTGCTCCACCACCGTGGCACTCAATTCGTGCAGGAACGGTTCAATGATGCCCAAGAGTCTTCCGTGGCGGGCGGCACGCCGAAGTATTCTGCGCACCACATAGCCACGGCCTTCGTTCGAGGGTAACACGCCGTCGGCCATCAGAAAGGTGATCGCGCGTAAGTGGTCTGCGATGACGCGCATGGAACGATCGACCGTGTCATTCTTCCCGTATTGGGTACCGGCCCGTTTCTCTATGATCGTCAGGAGTGGCAGGAAGAGATCGCTGTCGTAGTTGCTCGACACGCCCTGCGCCACAGCCGCGAGTCGTTCGAGGCCCATGCCGGTATCGATGCTCGGCTTCGGAAGTGGATGCAAGGTGCCGGATGCGTCCCGGTTGAATTGCATGAACACGAGATTCCAGATCTCAATGACCCGATCGCCCTCTCCATTCGGCCGATCGTCGCCTGGAACGGAAGGCCCCTGATCGAAATGAATTTCCGAACAGGGTCCGCAAGGTCCTGTATCAGCCATCTGCCAAAAATTATCTGTTTCGCCGCAACGTACGATCCGCAAGGCCGGCACTCCGATTTTTTTCCACAACCGGTCCGCCTCCTCGTCTTCCTGAAAGATCGTCACCCAGAGCCGGTCTTTGGCCAGCCCCACCGTCTCCGTCAGGAATTCCCAGCTGTACCGGATCGCATCCTCCTTGAAGTAGTCACCGAACGAGAAATTTCCGAGCATTTCGAAAAACGTGTGGTGGCGCCTCGTATAGCCGACATTTTCCAGGTCGTTGTGCTTGCCGCCCGCGCGGAGACACTTCTGCACCGTCACGGCCCGCTTGTAAGCCCGCGTTTCCTCGCCGAGAAACACCCGCTTGAACTGGTTCATCCCGGCATTCGTAAACAGCAGGGTCGGATCGGCCTGGGGAATCAATGCGGAGCTGGGAACCGCCTGGTGCCCCTGCCGTTCAAAGTACCGGACAAAGGCCTGTCGAAGATCATGCGCGCTTTGCTTCATGCCTGAGATTCCTCGCGTTCCATGAGCGTCCCCATCATACGGTCGATCGTCTCTTGGTCGAAACCCCGCTGACGTAGGAGGCGCAGGGCCTGAATGACGGTCAGTCGATGTCCCCGTTGCTGCCGAGTCCGCAGCAGGCGACGGGCCACCGCCTCCTCGTCAACCCCGCGGAAGGCCTTGCGAATCGCGTTTTCAACCACGGCATCTGCAAGCCCTTTGGCCTGCAATTCAGCCTTGAGCCGCTCCCGCCCCATGGGATGACGAGCCAGCCGGTTCTCAAGCCACCGCTCGGCGTAGGCTCTATCGTTGAGATACCGGAGGTCGGACAATCGGCCAATGGTCTGCCTGGCCTGAGCAGGTGAAGCCCCCTTGTCTCTGAGAAACCGGTCGACCTGAGCAACCGTGCGATCCCATCGCGCGAGGTACTGCACCGCAAGATGCATCCACCGTTCCGAGGAAGAGGGACCTGTTCGTTTGTCCGCACCCACCAGCTGCCGCGCCGAGGAGTTATCGATGTGCCCGCTTCTCGTCGCTACGCGCCGGGGGTTTGTCGTCCTTGACCTCGGCTTTTTTCTCGCTGCGCGCAGGCACCCCGGCCAATTCACGAAGTTTTGCTTCAACTTCTCGCGCGACTCCAATGTTATTCTTCAGAAAGTCTCGCGCTGCTTCGCGCCCCTGGCCGATCCGTTCTCCTTTATAGGAGTACCAGGCCCCGGATTTTTCGACCACCCTCTTCTCAACGCCCAAGTCCACCAGTTCGCCGGTTTTTGAGATGCCTTCCGCAAACATGATGTCGAACTCCGCCTGCCTGAACGGAGGAGCCATTTTGTTTTTCACCACCTTGACCCGCACCCGGCTGCCGATCACCTCCTGGCCTTCTTTGATCGACTCGATACGCCGGATATCAAGCCGCACGGATGAATAGAACTTCAGCGCGTTGCCGCCCGTGGTCGTTTCCGGATTGCCGAACATCACGCCGATCTTCATGCGAATCTGGTTGATGAAGAGGAGCGTCGTCTGCGACTTGGAGATTGCTGCCGTGAGTTTACGCAGGGCCTGCGACATCAGCCTGGCTTGCAGACCCATGTGGGCATCGCCCATTTCACCTTCAATTTCAGCCCGCGGGGTCAACGCCGCGACCGAGTCGACCACGATCAGATCGATCGCCCCACTGCGCACCAACGTTTCCGCAATCTCCAGCGCCTGTTCGCCCGTATCCGGCTGCGACACCAACAGGTCGTCCGCCTTCACACCGAGTTTCCCGGCATAGGTGAGGTCGAGCGCATGTTCTGCATCGATGAACGCCGCCACTCCGCCGCCCTTCTGCACCTCGGCGATACAATGGAGCGTCATCGTCGTCTTGCCGGAAGCTTCCGGACCGAAAATTTCTATCACACGACCACGCGGTAATCCCCCGACGCCGAGCGCGATATCGAGGCCCAAGGACCCGGTCGAGATCGCCGGGACATCGACCGGCCGATCCTCGGCCCCGAGCTTCATAATGGCCCCCTTCCCGTACTGCTTTTCAATCTGGGCCAGGGCGAGGTCTAACGCGCGCTTCTTATCGTCTTTTTCCGACATCAGTGCACTCCTCTGCTGAAAGTCGTGAGCCGTATCTCGTTCTTGACGCGAGACTCGCGAGATTTGCGCGAAAAGCGGG
>JBQTIO010000220.1:0-4390 GCA_052388075.1 Nitrospiraceae bacterium | reverse complement strand
CTGTGCGTCCGGTGCAATTGGAGCCGCCGCCGGGTCGTCCATCTTCCGCTTGATAGTGTTTCTGGTAGCGAAGATCGAGGAGCGTTGTGAGCCGGTAAGAGGCGGTGAAGATGACATTGCCGCCGTTTCCGCCGTCTCCTCCGTCCGGGCCCCCGCGGGGCACGAACATCTCCCGTCGGAAACTGCAGATGCCGTCCCCGCCACGACCGGCTTTGACCGTGATTAACACTTCGTCGACGAACATGCGCTGCTCCGCGAATCTAGAAGCCACCACACTGAGCTGCGATGACGAGTATACCCGACCCCGGCCCGCCGGGGGGATAGAAATCGTCACTGATCTCGATCTGGCGATGGGGCGGATGAACGGGGAATCAGGACTTGACTGGCGCAGGATACACGCTGACTTTCCGTCTGGCGCGCCTACCTTCGAATTTCACGGTGCCGGTCACCCGCGCGAACAGCGTGTGATCTCGGCCAAGGTCGACATTGAACCCGGGGAAGAACTTTGTGCCGCGCTGGCGGACAATAATACTGCCGGCCTTGACGGTTTCGCCGCCATAGGCTTTGACACCCAAATACTGGGGATTGCTATCCCGACCGTTGCGTGAGGATCCGCCGCCTTTGTTTGTTGCCATGGTGGCTCTTTGCCTGCCTGTTAGGCCGTCGCAATACCGGTCACGAGGAGCTGGGTAAAGCCCTGGCGATGTCCCCGCGTGCGGCGGTAGTTCTTGCGGCGTTTCTTCTTAAAGACGGTGATGGAGCGCGTGCGCCCATGGCGCAGGATTTCAGCGGTGACCTTCGCTCCCTTGACGAGCGGCTGTCCGACCATCAGGCCGGTGTCGCCTTGAACCAGGTGAACCTGATCCAGTTCGATCAGGGCGCCGATGTCTCCGGGGAGGCTTTCGACTTGAATCGTCGAGCCCGCTTCAACCCGATACTGCTTCCCGCCAGTTTCGACAATCGCGTACATGCCTCATCTGCTCCACAATGGAATGAGGCATTTAACATAGGGATCCACTGGGTGTCAAGGGCGAGCACCGGCTAGCGGCAGGAGCGGAACCTGACCGGACCGACGACTCGTAGCCCCCCTCTTTCGAGGGCTAGGAGCGCGGGATGCGGTGCACGTATGCTGGGACACCCGGGGCAAGCCGCCCAGGGAGCCGGGACTCTGGCATTCATCGCTACAGAAAAGCAGCCTCGACCATGTCGCAACTCAGCAAGTTTGTCATCCGTACTTATCATCGCATTCCTGTCCGGTGCATGTTGTATTACATGGGTGGGGAATTTCTCGGGAAGGGGACCGTGATGAATCTGTCCCGCAACGGATTTAGGGTGCTGGGCGATCATCAGGTCGTGCCAGGGATGGAACTCGTCGTGCGGCTGTCTCTCCCTGACAAGGACGATACGGTCGAAATTCAACGGGTCGACGTTCGCTGGGTTCGCGGCCTTCTATTCGGAGCCAAGGTGGTGACGATGAGTCCGGATGGCGAAGAGCGGATCGGGACCTTCTTGAGTTCTCGCCTTCGAAGCTATTGCGCCCTGCCGTAGCCTTGTCTTTCACTCCCCTTGCTGAATCGCCGGATCGATGCGGTCCGACTCAGTTGCTTGACGCTCGTCCACCCCCACGCTATAGTTCGCGAATCTTGATCGGTCGTTCCGAGACTGTATCATTCTGAGGAGTCGGTGATGATGTTGGAACCAGTCGAGAAAATCTGGATGGACGGCAAGTTTGTGGCGTGGGGAGAGGCGCAGGTCCATATTCTCACCCACTCGCTGCACTATGGCCTGGCGGCGTTTGAAGGTATCCGGTGCTACAAGGGCAAGTCGGGGTCCACGATTTTCCGGCTCCAGGAACATGTCGACCGATTGTTTGACTCCGCCCACATCGGCATGATGGCGATGCCCTACGACAAGAAGCAAATCGCGGAGGCGATTGTCGAGACGGTTCGTGTCAACCGGCTCGATGCCTGCTATATCCGTCCGTTGGTCTACATCGGCTATGGGGCCATGGGGGTGCATCCGGGTGACAATCCTATCCGTGTGGCCATCGCGGCCTGGAGATGGGGTGCCTACTTGGGAGATGATGCACTCGCGAATGGTATGCGCGCCTGTATCTCGTCTTTCACGAGGCACCATGTGAACGTATCGATGACCAAAGGAAAGATTTCTGGCTACTATGTGAACTCGATCATGGCCAAGCGGGAGGCGAAGGCCGATGGTTATGACGAAGCGATCCTGCTCGACGCCGAGGGCTATGTTTCCGAAGGGACAGGGGAGAACGTCTTTATCGTTCGACGGGGAAAATTGAAGACCACGCCGTTGACCTCGATTCTCGAAGGGATCACGAGAAACTCCGTCATCGAGCTCGCCAGGGAGCAGAAGATCGACGTGGCGGAGGAACGGTTCACGCGGGATGAAATGTATGTTGCCGACGAAGTCTTTGTCACCGGAACGGCCGCCGAACTGACACCTGTTCGCGAAATCGACAACCGCAAGATCGGGACCGGCAAGCCGGGGCCGATTACGCTTGCTCTCCAGCAAGCCTTCTTTTCGATCGTGCGCGGAGAAGACTCTGCGCATCAGTCATGGCTTACCCGCGTGTAGCGGACCCCTCCGTAAATCGAGACGGTTCGTCACCCGTCATTCGTCAAACGAAGTGTCGTCGCCAGTGCGTCGGCGAAGCTCATCTTATCACCTGAATGCCGGTTGACGACTGACGCATGACGATCTTCAGCTGGATCAGTGGCCTGCAGGAGCCGCATCGCCTGACGGATGGGATTCCGTCGTCGGTTGGGCTGGGGCCGGGGATGGCGTGGAGGCTGGCTCGCTTTTCTGCTTGAGGTCGATCACGGTCGAAGCGAAGTTTCGTTCCTTGGCCAGGATGGCGAGGCTGAACGACGTCAGCATGAACACGGCGGCGACGCCGACCGTCAGCTTACTCAAGAAATTGGCCGGCCCGCGGCTCCCGAACACGGTTTGGCTGGAGCCTCCGAACGATGCCCCGATTTCCGCTCCCTTTCCGGACTGGAGGAGGATCGCTCCAATCATGAGGAAGCACACAAAAACGTGAAGAATGACGATCAGGGTGTACAGCATAGTTAGCTCATTGCGCGCGAGGCAGCAACGGCGCTGATTCTACCAAAGGAATCGATCTGCAAACAAGCCCCGCCGATCAATGCGCCATCGATCTCATCCGATTTCAACAATGATTCGATATTCTGCGGTGTGACGCTCCCACCATAGAGGATCCTGGTCGTCTCGGCGGTCGTGGCCGACCCTGTGCGGGCGATGAATGCCCGGATGGTCCGGTGGGCGGCAACGGCTTGATCAGGCGTGGCCGACTTTCCGGTCCCGATCGCCCAGACCGGTTCATAGGCGATCGTGACGGAAGCCAGGGCCTGAGAACCAAGTCCGGTCAGGCTCCCCTGGAGTTGCTGCGTGAGGACGGTGTCGGTTTGTCCGCTTTCGCGCTGCGCGAGCGATTCCCCCACGCACAGAATCGGCCGGAGCCCGTGTTTCAACGCGGCACGGACTTTCTTCTGAATCTCCGCATCCTGTTCGCCGAAGATCGTGCGCCGTTCCGAATGGCCGAGGATGACATAGCGACAGCCGAGGTCGCGGAGCATCAGCGCGGAGATTTCTCCCGTATAGGCTCCGTGATCTTCCCAAAAGAGATTTTGTGCCGCGAGTTGAATCGGGGAAGCAGGGCCGAGAGCCGCACGGACGGACTCCAACGCCGTGAACGGGGGGGCGACGACGAATTCAACCGACGGCGACACCCGGAGCCGTTCTGCCAGACTGCGAGCGAAGGTCGCGGCCTCCGAGGCGGTCTTGTTCATTTTCCAGTTGCCGACGATGAGGGTGGTACGCACGGCGTCGTTTGCTCGGGTGACGTTCGCGTTGGCGCGGGGCGGTTAGTTTGCGCGGTCAGGCAAGGCCGCCAGGCCGGGGAGCTGCTTGCCTTCGAGCAATTCCAAGGCGGCCCCACCGCCCGTCGAGATGAAGGAGATACTTTCCGATTCGCCGGCCCGGTGCACGGCCAGCGCCGTTTCGCCGCCGCCGACGATCGTGAGCGCATAGGCGTTCGCGATGGCGTGGGCCATCGCCAGGGTGCCCCGGGCGTACGCGTCGGTCTCGAACACGCCCATCGGCCCGTTCCATAAAATGGTCTTCGCGTTCTGGACGGCCTCGGTGAACAGCTTGACGGAGGCCGGGCCGATATCGAGCGCGTACCACTCTTTGGGAATCTCCTGGACCGGGACAATTTTGGATTCTGCGCCTGGCTCGCGACTGGCCGCGACGACACAGTCGACGGGCAAATAGAATTTGACGCCGCGGGAAAGGGCATGGTCCTCGATGCCTTTGGCGAAGTCCAGCATGTCGTTTTCGA
>JBQTIO010000219.1:0-9201 GCA_052388075.1 Nitrospiraceae bacterium | reverse complement strand
GGCGAAGCCTGTCCGCTCCTGCTTGCGTCAGCCATCAAGGGTCGAGTGTTCTATCCTACACTAATCATTCCTCGAGCTTCAAAGAGGAAAAGTCCCCGTCGACTGAGCTCGGAACCTCGCACACCGGCACACCGGATAGTTCCCCGGCAGCTGCGGCGCCGGCTGGTTGCTTTCGCCCGGTGTTTCCGGTGTGCGAGGTTCCGAGCTCAGTTGACGGGGACTTTTCCTCTTTGAAGCTCGAGGAATGATTAGTGTAGGATAGAACACTCGACCCTTGAGGGCTGACGCAAGCAGGGGCGGACAGGCTTCGCCGAAGCCGGGGCATTGGTTCGATCATTCTGTCTGTCGGAATTGTGACGAAATCAAATTTCTGGAGGATGCCGGTTATGGTTAATCGATGTCGGCAAGCGACCAGGTTGTCAGTGTATGGCGGGCTGATCTTCGTGGTCTGCACTCTCATGAGTCTCGGGGGAGGAACCCCTGCATCCGCAACCGGAGTTCCTCCGGCATTTGCGCAGGGCTTCTCCGAGATCGTGAACAAAACGACCCCGGCCGTCGTCAATATTGCGGTGACCGGCGGAGAGGGGGCTGCCCGTCGTCGCGGTGGGCTTCCTCCGGGGCCCTTTGGCGGTCCTCCTCCAGGAGGAGAAGAGCCTGGCGGAGGCGAGGGGCCGACTCCTCCGCCGATTCCCCATGCACCTCCCCCTCCGCACGGACGCCCGGACCAGAGCGCGGGGTCCGGCGTGGTGTTCGATTCCAACGGCTATATTGTCACGAATAACCATGTGGTGGAAGGAGCGACGCAGATCACCGTGACCCTGAGCGATCGGCGCGAATTCCCCGCAACGATCGTGGGGACGGATCCGAAGACCGATCTGGCCGTCATCAAGATCGAGGCGAAGGATCTGCCCGCGCTCAAATGGGCGGAATACGAGAAGTTGCAGGTGGGGGATCTCGTGTTGGCCGTGGGAAGCCCGTTCGGACTGAGTTCCACCGTCACCCTGGGCATCATCAGCGCCCTGGGGCGGGGCAATGTGGGGATCGCGGACTATGAAGACTTCATCCAGACCGACGCGGCGATCAATCCCGGAAATTCCGGCGGGGCCCTCGTCAACATGAACGGTGACCTGATCGGCATCAACACGGCAATCTTTTCGAGGACCGGCGGATCCGAAGGCATCGGGTTCGCGATTCCCAGCAGCATCGCGCTCGATATCGTGGACAGCTTGCAGAAGACGGGGAAGGTGGTTCGCGGATGGATGGGCGTCGCGATTCAGGAAATTACCCCGGCGTTGGCCAAGTCCTTCAAGTTGCCCGAACAACGGAAGGGCGTGTTGATCAGCGATGTCAACGAAAACGGACCTTCCCATGCCGCCGGAATCAAGCGCGGTGATGTGGTGGTGGCGTTCAACGGCAAAGAGGTGCAGACCGTGAGCCAACTCCGCAACCTCGTGGCCCGGACGATGGTGGGGAAGAATGCGCAGGTGAAAGTGTTGCGTGAGGGGAAGGAGCAGATGATCAGCGTGGTCGTTGCCGAGCGGCCCTCGGATGAGCTGCTCGCCAAGAAGGAGCCGGCACCGCCCAAGGAGCAGGGAGAGACGGTCAAGCCGCCGGATAACGTTCTGGCGTCGCTTCGCGTCCAGGCGTTGGACAACGCGTTGATGAGCCAGCTGAATATTCCGGCGAGAACCACCGGTGTGGTCATCACCGCGATCGACTCCGGAGGGCAGGCGGAGGCGGCGGGGTTGCAGCGCGGCGACGTCATCCAGGAAGTGAACCACGAGCCGGTCAAGACGCTCGACGACTACCAAAAGGCCGCGGCGAAGATCAACAAGGAAGAGCTGGCGGTGCTCTTGGTCAACCGGCAGGGGAACAGCCTGTTCGTGGCGATCAATCCGAAGTGAGACGGATGTGCGTGATCGGCAGGTGCGTCGGAGCTGATTGATCAGCAATGGCCGTGCTGAGGTTTGTGTGCTGAGCAAATTCAATCAGTGGCTGCAAAACTCAATTTTCAAGCCGCTGGAAGACAAGAAGATGCCGGTCATGGAGCACCTGGTGGAGTTCCAGGTGCGATTGACCCGCGCGGTGGTCGTGACGGCGCTCCTCTTCGTGGCGACGTTCTTTTATGCGGATGCGTTGGTCAAGTGGCTGCGTATCCCGCTACAGAACATGTTCGTGCCCAGCACGTTGTCCTGGGAGCCGACCGACCTGCCGACCGTGCCGTTCGTGTTCCTCGCCCCGGCGGAGGCACTGTGGCAGAACGTCAAGGTCGCGGGACTGTTTGCCATCGTGCTGGCGACGCCCTATATCCTGGTTGAAATCTGGCGATTTATCGTGCCCGGGCTGCATGCTCAGGAACGGCGGTTTGTCGGGCCGTTCGTCGGTTTGGGCCTCCTGGCATTTTTTGCCGGCGTGTCGTTCTCATTCTTTTTCGTCCTTCCCTTTGCCCTCAACTTCTTGATCTCCTACGGGGTGAGCGCCGGCTTCATTCCCCAGTTGTCGATCGCGCAATACGTGGGGTTCGCGCTTTGGTTCCTGCTGGTGTTCGGATTGGTCTTCGAAGTGCCGCTGGTGATCACGCTCATGGCAAAGTTGGGATGGGTCGACGCCCCCTTCCTGAGGCGCTACCGCAAGTGGGCGTTGCTGGGGTCTTTCATCGTCGCGGCGATTCTCACGCCGACACCCGACCCGTTCAATCAGTGTTTGATGGCGCTCCCGATGTATGTCCTCTACGAAGTGGGAATCGTGAGCGCCAGCCTGTTCAACAAGCGGCCCGCCACGCCTGCGACGGAGGCGTTGGTTCCGGCGGTGGCTGCGGTCGGAACGGGAGGCAGCGTGTCGGGGATCGCCAGGCCGAAATCTTCAGGGGACGAGTACGTGAGGGTTCCGTCGTCAGGGCCACGTCGCTAGCGGCACGGGTGAGCGAGCCGCCTGGCGGCCGAGGAATGCACCATGGCACGTGAACTCAACGTGATCAATAACCAGGGAGGCAGCGACGCCTGTACCTATCTGTGGGCCTGCGCCATTTGCGACGAGAACGAGCGCTGCCAGAAAGACAAAGAAGCGCATAGTCGCTGGCTGGTGGCCAAGCGCATGGAGCGGATCGAGTACAAAGTCCTCATCATGAGCAATAAAGGCGGGGTGGGGAAGAGCACCTGCACGACGAACGTCGCCGTCAGTCTCGCGCTCAAGGGGTGGCACGTCGGCATTTGCGACATGGACATTCACGGCCCCAATATTCCCAAGATGGTGGGCGCCGAAGGCCAGAAACTCAAGATCAGCAGCTCGGGCGGCATCATCCCCTTCCAAGCCTACAACCTGAAAATCGCCTCGATGTCGTTTCTCCTGCAGAATTCCGACGATCCCATCATCTGGCGCGATGCATACAAGTACGAGTTCATCAATCAGCTGCTCGGCGGGGTCGAATGGCAGGACCTGAACTTCCTCTTGATCGACCTTCCGCCGGGAACCGGCAACGAGTCCGTGACGACGATCGATCTGCTGGGGAAAGTCAGCGGCGCCGTCATCATCACGACGCCGCAGGAAGTGGCGCTTCTCGATTCGCGCAAGTCCGTCACGTTCTGTCGGGACAGCGAGGTGCCTATCGTGGGCATCGTCGAGAACATGAGCGGGTTGGAATGTCCGCACTGCCATCACCACATCGATGTCTTCCGCAAAGGCGGGGGCGAGGCGGCGGCGCTTGACATGGGTGTCCCGTTCCTTGGGCACATCCCGCTGGATCCCGATGTCGTGACGCAGTCCGATGCGGGAGAACCCTTCGCGCTCTTCAATTCAGACACGCCGACGGCCGAGGCATACCATCATCTTGCCAACCAGGTCGAAGCGTTCTGCAGGAAGACCGGTTCCCTCCTCAATGTGGGCCCCCGGTCGCAGCGTCAGCATTGAGAGGAGGTATCAAGTGAAGGCCGCCGATGCCACCGCCGGACTCACGCCGCTCCACGAAGCGCAGAAGGTCGTGCTCGATGCGGCGACGGTACTGGGTCTGGAGAAGATTTCCATCCTCGATGCGCTCGGCCGTACGCTGGGCGAAGATATCGTGGCCGAACGCGACAACCCGCCGTGGGACAATTCGGCCATGGACGGGTTTGCGGTACGGTGGGACGATATCAAGCAGGAGCATCCGGTCCAGAAACCCGTCACGCTGGCCGTGATCGAAGACGTGCCAGCCGGCCGGATGCCGTCAAGAACGGTCGGGACCGGGCAGGCAATCCGGATCATGACCGGCGCGCCGATTCCGCAAGGGGCGGATACAGTGTTGAAGGTCGAGGATACGGAACCCAGCGCGGATGCGGTGCGTATCTTCAAGCCGGAACCTCGTGGAGCCAACATTCGTCCCCGGGGCGAGGATGTCAGGAAAGGCGACTGCATCATCGCGAAAGGCACGACGATCCGTCCCGGCGAAGCAGGGATGCTGGCGATTTTGGCCAAGTCGTTTGTCTTTGTGTATCAACGTCCCCGTGTGGCGATCCTCTCCACGGGCGACGAACTCGCCGATCTTGACGAGCGGTTCAGCGAGGAGAAGATCATCAACTCCAATAGCTACGGGATCGCCGCGGCCGTGCAGGAGGCCGGCGGGATTCCGCTGCTGCTCGGCATCGCCAGAGATACGCCTGCGGCGCTGGAGGAAAAGATCTCGCACGGTCTGAACGCCGACATTCTGGTGTTGTCCGGCGGGGTTTCGATGGGCGACTACGACTTTACCAAGGCGGTCTTTCGCGCGATTGGGGCGGAGATGAATTTCTGGAAGCTAGCGATCCGTCCGGGGCAGCCGCTCGCCTTCGGGAAGATTCGGAACAAACTGGCGTTCGGGCTGCCGGGTAATCCGGTCTCCTCGATGGTGACCTTCGAGCAGTTGGTCCGGCCCGCCATGCTCAAGATGAGCGGACAGCGCAGCTACGGCCGGCCCGTGGTGGAGGCGGTGTTCCAGGAGAAATTTACCAAACGGCCGGATCGGCGTCACTTTCTGCGCGGCATTCTGACGCGCGAGGACGGCCTGTTCAAGGTCCGCACGACCGGCGATCAGGGGTCTGGGATTCTCACGTCGATGGTGAAGGCCAACTGCCTGATCGACGTTCCGGTCGAAGTGGAACGACTGAACCCCGGCGACCGGGTGACGGTTCAACTGTTGAGCGGCGAAACATGGCGTAGTCATGCCGAGGGGCCTCACACGGGCAGCCATCGTCTCTCCTGCTGTTAGGTAGAAAAGGAGTCAGTGGTCAAGGGTCATGAGTCGATGGGGCAGAGAACAATCACGCCCATTCGACCAATGACGATTGACGGTTGACGATTGATTCCCATGCCCATCCCCATCGTCTGTTTCGTCGGGCGCTCGAGCAGCGGCAAGACCACCTTCATCGAGCGGGTGATTCCGGAGCTGGTGCGCGCCGGCTACAAGGTGGCCACGATCAAGCATGCGGGGCACGGGTTCGATCTCGATACGGAGGGCAAGGATAGTTGGCGGCACAAGCAGGCCGGGGCCAGCAGCGTGGTGATCCTCTCGAAGGGGAGCCTCGCCATGTTCGCCGATGTGTCGGATCAGATGAATGTCGAGCAGGTGCGGGACCGGTTCCTTGACGGCACCTATGATCTGATCATTGCAGAAGGATGGAAGAACGAAGGATATCCCAAGATCGTCATCGTCCGTGAGCAGGTCGGCGAGATTTCCATCTCGCCCGAGGGGTTGCTGGCCGTGGTGTCCGATAAGCCGGTTGACCTCAATGTTCCGGTCTTCGGTCTGAACGATATGCCTGCGGTGGCGGCGCTGATCATGAAGCAATTCCCACGACGTGCTCGATCGGAGCATGAGCCGGAAGCCTAGCGTCACGGTTCTCCTGGTTCTGGTAGCCGGAGCCTTGGTGCTCGGTGGAATCGCCGTTCCTCTCACCAGTCATCCGCAGTTCTGCGCCGGCTGCCATATCATTGCCCCGTCTTACGACAGTTGGGCCAGGTCCTCGCACAAAGAGGTGACCTGTACCGCCTGCCACGTGAGGCCTGGAATGGAAGGCTGGATTCACGACAAGGCGTGGGCGGGAATGCGGGATGTCGCGATTCATCTGTTCGGAACGCCGACCGAGCCGTACAATCTTCGAGGCCCGGTGGACTCCCATGTGTGTTTCGGATGCCACCGGAACATCCTGCGCGTATCCGAAGTGGCGCCGCGCGACCTACCGCCTCCGGTCAGGAACGTCGGTCTCATCATCAGCCATCGTAAACACATGGAGGCGTTCGAGGTACGAGGGCAGGGAGAAGGTTGCACGACCTGCCATTCCGGCGTGGTGCACGATCAACCGATCAAGGGCTATCCCATCGTCATCCCGCGCGGGCATGTGTCGACCGACAGCAGGCCCTGGTACCCGGACCATCCGGAGGGCTCGCACCTGCGCGCTCGGGCGCTGAGCGACTGTTACCGGTGCCATGACGGAAAGTCCGAGCACCAGGGCAAGGTGCTCGACCGGAAGTGCGAGACCTGCCATCTTCCCGAGAAGATCAAAGAAGTTCTGGCTTTCTAACCGACGCACAGGCCCGACGCCGTACGATGACCTCCCCTGTTCTGCAAGTCACGAATCTGAGCAAACGCTTCGGCGAGTTCACCGCTGTCGACGAGATTTCCTTCACGATCAAGCCGGGCGAGATTCTGGGCCTGCTCGGTCCGAACGGAGCGGGAAAGACCACCACGATCCAGATGCTGTTGGGGTTGATCACTCCCACGGGCGGATCGATCCACATGTTCGGGCTGAATCTCTCGACGCATCGGGAAGCCATTCTCCAGCAGGTCAACTTTTCATCGACCTATATTGCCCTGCCGCAGTCGCTGACGGTCGAGGAGAATCTTTGGGTGGTCGCAAGATTGTACGGCCTGTCGGATATCCCCCGCCGCGTCGATGAGATGGTCAAGAAACTCGAGATGGAGGAATTCCGCAAGAAACTGACCCGGAATCTTTCGTCCGGACAGATGACCAGGCTCACGCTGGCGAAGGCGTTCCTGACGGAACCTAGAATCCTGTTTCTTGATGAACCGACTGCCAGCCTCGACCCGGATATCGCGCACAAGATCCGGGTGCTGTTGAAAGAGGAACGCCGGTCCTCCGGCTTGAGCATGCTCTATACCTCCCACAACATGAGGGAAATGGAGGAGATGTCGGACCGCATCATCTTTCTGCAGCGCGGGAAAATTGTGGCAGAGGGCACGGCCCAGGAGATCGTACAACGATTCGGCCAAGAGGATCTGGAAGAGGTGTTCTTGAAGCTCGCGCGCGATATGGGCAGGTGAGGGGCCGGACGGCAATGTCTCAGGCGTGGCTCGCATTCGGCATCGGTCTGGCGGTTGGGGGGCTCGGTTTGAGCGCCTGCTGGGGCCTGTTTTGGCTGGTCATCGGAACGACCGGTCTGGCCCGCCGTACGTGTGGTTGGCGCGCCGTGCTGAACAGCTTGACGGTTGGCGCCGTTCCTCTCCTGCTGATCGCGGGGTTGTTGTGGTTGCTCGGTGGAACAGACCACATTCATCCTGGCTTCGGGGCAGGCCTGCCGGTCATGCCGATGGTGCTCGCCTGGGTCGGTTTGCGAAGGGCTCCCGACGGGAGGCGGGCAGTGGCGCACATGCTCGAGGGGGTGCGCCAACTGATGGATGAGCTGCTCGGCCGCCACCAAGCCTGTGCCGGATGTGGCGAAGGGCATCGCCACGAGACAAGTCGACTATGAAAATTCATCGCATCATCGCCCTCATCATGCGGCACTTGTATCTGTACCGGAGAAGTTTGCCCCGCATCATGGAGATTTTTTATTGGCCCTTTCTGGATCTGGTCATCTGGGGCTTTATCACGCTGTACCTCGCTCGCCATCAGAATCAGGTGCCGGGGTTTGTCACGTTCTTCCTGGGGGCTCTCATCCTGTGGGACATGCTGTTTCGGTCCCAGCAGGGGGTCACCATTTCGTTCCTCGAAGAGCTCTGGGCGCGAAACTTGATGAACCTCTTTGCGAGTCCGCTCAGGCCCAGCGAGTTTCTGGCTGCCACTGTGGTGATGAGCGTGTTTAAGGTGACCTGTGTCTCGATCGTCATGGCGATCTGCGCAGGGCTCTTTTATTCGTACAATGTTCTCGTGATCGGATTGTGGCTCGTCCCCTTCGTCTTCAACCTGGTCCTCACCGGGTGGATGATCGGTGTATTCACGACCTCGCTCATCATGCGGTTTGGGCAAGAGGCGGAGGTGCTGGCCTGGAGCATGGTGTTTCTCTTTCAGCCTATTTCCTGTGTGTTTTATCCGATGGAGATCCTGCCCGGCTGGTTGAAGGCGATCGCCTGGATGAATCCGGCCGCTCATGTCTTCGAAGGCATGCGGGCCGTCCTTGGCGAGGGGAGCGCTCCGCTGGCGAACCTTGCCTGGGCCATGGGGCTCAATGTGCTGGTGCTCTTCGCCGTCGTGGCCTGGTTTTATCGAACCTTTGCCTATTGCAAGGACCGGGGGTTGTTGGTACGAGTCGGGGAGTAAGGTTGTAATCCGGCGACTGCTATGCTAGGCTGTAACCACTTCATCGCAGGGGCCTCGCGGCGGAGGGGTTCAACAGTGCAGGCCCACAACGTCGATGTTGCCTTGTCCGGGAATCTCGTCGGAAGTCAGACCTAAGTCGCTGTCTCGATTGCGTCTTCGGCCCGCTCCTTCCCCCCGTTCCTCGTGTTCAAGACAATGTCATCATTCAAAGGAGGAGCCCAGATGGGTTCGAAGATCTATGTCGGCGGGTTGCCCTATTCGGCAACCGAACAGCAACTGAGTGATTTATTTGCAGCCCACGGAGCCGTGGCGTCGGCGCGGATTATCACGGATAAATTCACCGGCCAGTCGCGAGGATTCGGCTTCGTGGAAATGTCTTCCGATTCCGAAGCGCAAGCGGCCATTACGGCGCTGAACGGGTCTGATATGGGTGGCCGGACCCTGACGGTCAATGAAGCACGTCCTCAGGAGCCACGTACCGGCGGCGGTGGCCGCGGCGGATTCGGCGGGGGTGGCGGTCGGAGCGGCGGTGGCGGAAAGCGTGATCGCTGGTAACTGACAGCACTCTGTGTGTGCGACGGAGGGGCCCCCCACATGGGGTGGGGGGCCCCCCGGGGTTGTGGTGCCCCGGGTGCAGGTGAAACGCAAAACCAGCCGGTTGAAAGGTTGTGCGAGCCAGGCTCAAAACGTCGAA
>JBQTIO010000218.1:0-5614 GCA_052388075.1 Nitrospiraceae bacterium | reverse complement strand
ACATCGAGCGAGAGCTCTCGCTCGCAACGCCAGCGGACGCTCACCATCATCATTAAGTATGACGAAGAGAAAAAAGTCCGTGACTTCGCCTACAACTATACGCAGTTCTAGAAAGAGAGGCGGGCCCGGGATGCGGCGGGCGCTCCTGGCTGGGACTTGGCTCGCTCTGTCGAGCCAGCTCTCCGGATGTGTGACCCATACCCAACCGGAAGCATTCTTTCACCTCACCGCAGAGAGTCCGGCGCACAAGGCCATGCAGACCTGCTTCTTCGAGACCAAGAATGAAGCGGAGCTACTGTCTGCCTCGGCCGCCGTCTTGCAGGACCTCGGCTTTCAGGTGGAGGAGAGTGTGCAGGACGTGGGATTCCTGCGAGCCACCAAGGAGCGGAGCGCCCGGGAGTACGGTCAGGACATCAGCCGGTTCTTGATCTGGATCTTTTCGACTCCCCTCATCCTGGGAAGACAGCTGCCTATCATGATTCCCGTGGATCTGCATCAGAAAATCGCCGCGACACTCGTCGCACGGCCGCTCAATCCGGAGGCTACCCGTCAGGAAGTCCGGATCATGTTCTACCGGGTCGTGTGGAAGGGGGAGGGCATGGCTGGCCAGCGAGCGATTCCTCCCGGCCAGCAGCGGATGGAAATGATCCGCGATCCGGTGCTGTACCAGCAATTCTTCGCGAAGTTATCGAAGGCGGTGTTTCTGGAGGCGTTCACGCTCTGAGTATGAGGCCAATATGAAGCGGCAAGCCATGTGGGGAATCATCGTGGTGACGGGGGTGTTGGCGCTGCACGGCTGCGCGGCTCCTCAACCGAGGCCGGATTTGCTCGCGCCGACTGACGCGCAACTGAAGATCCGGAGCCTGCAGACTCGGACTTTCGACGTGAAGGACCGCCAGGTGGCGATCCGCGGCGTCATCGCCGTGCTGCAGGACTTAGGCTTCATCGTCGAGCGGGCTAATGAGCCGTTGGGGCTCGTCACGGCCGCCAGGTTCGCGGAACCCAACTTTTACGATGTCGTGAGCGTGACTGTCACGGTGCGCCCAGAGGCCCAAGGCCGCATGATGATCCGGGCCAACGCCATCTACAACAACAAGCCCATCGAAGATCCGAAGGTCTACCAGAACTTCTTCGCCTCACTTGAACGATCGCTCTTTATTGCCAAGGAGTAGCCCTGTGGGGCCCCTCATGCCGCGTCTCCTGCTCGTTGTCGGGTTGTGCCTGCTGCTCCAGGGCTGCCCCACGCCCTATGAAATGCGGCATGACAACCAGTGGGATGCTCGCGCGCAAATCTGGCTATCGGAAGAGAGTCAAGTCAAACTGCGTGCGGCCCAGAGTCGCGTGTTCGACACGACCGATCGACGACGCACGTTTGAGGCCATCGTCGCCACCATGCAGGATCTGGATTTTAAAGTGGAAGTGTTGGATGAAGACTTGGGAATTGTCTCCGGCAAGAAATTCGTCGAGATCCAAAGCGTGTACGGAACTGACCCGACCTATCTCTTGTACCGGCCCGACACACTCCTCTTCTTAACGCGCAATTACCACACCTGGGGACCATTCCAACACCGCAACAATCTGGTCCGGCTCACCATCACCGTGCGTAAGCGGAACGAGACCCAACTCGTTGTCCGGGCCAGCGCCCAGTTCTACTTGCGGGCCGTCGAAGATCCGCTGCCCTACCAGAAGTTCTTCCGCACGCTGGAGCAGGCCCTTTTTCTCCAAGGCCGATCAGAGGAAGAAGCTCCAGGCAACGCTTTACCATGAGCGAGATAAAGCCAAACTTCGAACTAGCGATGCGGGAGACGTGAGGATATCCTGGCCATATGTAGGGGCATGGTGCCGGCTTTGATATTCTTAACTCCCACGAGTAGACTGTCATCCGCTGTGATGCTGCACACGCGACGTTGCCAGGCGTACTGATGGAATGGCCGCCATGGTGGACCTGGGAAATTGAGTGCACGCCGCACCTTGAAAAGCGGATGGAGGATCGGGAGTTTACCGAGATCGACCTGAGGGCCATGTTGGAACACGCCAGCGACTATCGTCCCAACCATATCGAGGGGCGGTGGATGATTATGACAAGACATCGCCGCCAACAATGGGCTATCATCGTCGAGCCTGACAACGACGCCAAACTTCTCGTAGTCGTTACGGCGTACCCCTTGGAGATATAGAGGATGAAACAGCGCTATCTAGAGGTCACGTATCGAAAAGGGCAGCCGCTGGCAGCCTACCTGTATCTCCCCCGGGCTGTGGGTACCCGATGCGTGCGAACCCAGGAAGTGTCATCAGGACTGTTGGTGGATTTTTCAGAAAGCGGGGATGCGATAGGTCTGGAAATCCTCGCTCCCGCCCTGGTCACAGTCGCGCAGGTGAATGCGGCGCTCACAACCCTCGGCTTGCCGACGCTCACCTCTGAGGAGCTGGCTCCATTGAAAGCAGCCTAACCCCCCCCAGCACTTCGTTTGTCCTAGTACTGCGCAAGACACGGAAACGCTTCCTTGCACGGACTTCAACCCCTCTCCCCTTGAGAACAGCCGTTCAGGTGCTCTGAACAGTGATTCATAGTCCGGGCCCACTGCGCCCCGTCCCCGGATTCACTTCCGCTCCGGCCAATCGTGAAAAGTGCCTCAGACCAAACACCTCGACGACACCGCAATGCCTGACCATCCTCGGCGCGCTCCTTGCTCAAGCGACAGAGTGAACCGGCAGTAAGTGTTCTGAAGGAGGTGCCTCATGCGCGGACGCTCAAGGGTCAACTATCTAGCTAAAATCCTTTTTGCCCGTTGAGCAAAGGATAGGAAATTAACAAAACTTCTCGATTTGACAGACCTTCCGAGCTGCCGACTGCTCGTGTTGTGTGCCTGTGCGATCGCAGCCGCTCTCATCCTCGGACAAAGTGGGTGCGCCAGTTCAAATCAGATAGGCCGTGCCAAGAGTTGGGAGATCGGCCAATCTACTCGTCTGACGCAAGTCGACATCGACCGTGGGACTTATGGTTTCGCTGCAGGAGAGGAATTTATTTGGTTGGCGCCCGATCACGGATTTTGGCTACCCAGCAACAGTGCTCTGAAAGTTGACCCTCGCATGATGAAGGTTCTCGTGAGGATTCCTGTCAGTCGATTGCATGGGATCGTTACCCTGGCGGCGGGGGAAGGGGCCGTGTGGGCACCAGGGGACGGATTTCTTTCGTCGTTTTCAACACTCTTCCGCATCGACCAGGCAACGAATCAGGTGGTGGCCGAAATCCGACTGGATGGCTACAGTGAAGGCATTGCTGCTGGTGAGGGAGCCGTTTGGGTCGGTACCGGTAGTACTGTGACTCGCATTGACCCGAAAACCAATGAGGTGGTGGCGCGAATTCCGGTCGGGAGAAACACATGGGATCGTATTACCGTGGGGGCAGGGGGAGTTTGGGTGCTGAAGATGATGGATGCCATGGTGTACCGCATTGATCCCACGACCAACCAAATCGTCGCAAGAGACGCACTTGAGGGAACGCCATCATCGGTGACCAGTCACCAAGGGTTTCTTTGGGTCTCAGTAAAACGCAAGTTTACCTGGGGAATTGGAGAGCCAAGTTATCTTATGAAGATCGATCCGCAGCGCGATGCTGTAATCGATAGATTTGCCTTCCCACCAGAACCCTACTGTTCCAGAGATGCTGGCGTTGAATTGGGAGGGGGAGCCAACGCCATCTGGGCGTTCAAGCCAGCACGCCTTAATCCCCCAAGCACAGATGCTCGCCTCTGGCGGATCCAGACCAGATCATCAGAGACTGAATGATAGTTCCGCCTAGATTCAAAGTTGCGAAGTAAACAGTTCCAAAAACCGTTTCTTCTTTTAGCATTTCTCCCGCTTTGAACGTCGTATCCGCTGTTTATCCTGCGTTGACATATTGATGCCACCTTAGTATGCTTCGGCACATGAGAACCACGATTAGATTGGACGATCAACTCCTCAAGTCCGTCAGACAATATGCCCATGATACGGGCAAATCCATGAAAGCCGTGTTCGAGGATGCCTTGCGGCATCTCTTGTCACGTCGCGCGGTCAAGCAGCCGCGCCGGCCCGTGAAGTTACCCACGGTGTCGGGGCGTGGCGTCCGACCCGGTGTCGATCTCGACGATTCTGCGGCGCTGCTAGCCTACATGGAAGAACCGCATGGTGCTCCTTGACGTCAACGTGCTGGTGTACGCGCACCGGGAAGATTCTCGCCACCATCGCGCTTACTTCCGTTGGCTGGAAGACCTGACGAATTCTGACCTCCCCTACGGGTTGTCGGATCTCGTGTTGAGCGGGTTCCTTCGAGTGGTTACCCATCCACGAGTCTTCACGCCTCCAAGCCCGATGACGAAGGCGCTCGAATTCGCTCAGACGCTACGCGACCAGCCGAATTGCACCATGATTGTTCCAGGGCCGAGGCACTGGGACATTTTTTGTCGCCTGTGCAAGACCTCCGAGATCAAGGGGAACCTCGTGCCGGATGCCTTTCTGGCCGCCCTCGCGATCGAGAGCGGCAGTGAGTGGGCAACAGCGGATCGCGACTATCATCGCTTTCCCGGCCTGCGCGTTCTCCATCCCATCGAATAGGCGCTTGTCCTTCAGGTGCAGCCGAGGTTACGCAATTCTGGCCGCCTCTTTGCATTACGTCTTCCGGTAATAGCCCGAATCCGAAAATACTCTCGCAGGTCCAACGGGCCAATCGCGACCTTCGCCGGGAGGAGCGGGGCGCCCCGCGGGTGGGCCGGGCAGGAAAGCCGGAACTGACTCCGCCACTGTGGTCGCAGACCACAGGCACGGGAATTCCGGAAGGGTGCCGCCCGGCCAACCCCGGAAGGACCGTTCCGGAGGTGCGGGAGCGCGGGTCCCGCTGGACCAAGAATTTCGGATGAGGGATAGTTCTCTTTGACCTTTGCGTTCAGTTCTTCCATATTTGCCCGGAGCAGAACCGGTCCGCACCCAACTGATTGATGACAACGAAATCCCGACATCCCCTTCGCGGGCTCCTGGTCGCGCAATTTTGCGGCGCGTTCAACGACAACGCCTGGAAGTTGATGGTCGCGTTGCTCGCCATCCGGCAGGCCACCGCCCAGATGATACCGGGCCCTGACCTTGAAACTGCTGCACAGACCCAAACCGCGATCACGTTCGTGATCTTCACCCTGCCGTTGGTGCTGTTGTCCCTCGTCGGCGGGACGTTGGCCGATCGGCTGAGCAAACGGACGGTCATCATCGCCATCAAAGTCGTCGAGGTGCTGCTGATGACTGCCGGCACCGTCGCACTCTGGAAGAACCCGGCCGGCGGTATCCTGCCCTTGGTCGTTTTGGGCGGGATGGGCGTGCATAGCGCGCTCTTCAGCCCATCGAAATACGGCATTCTCCCCGAATTGATCCCGCATGAACGGCTCGCTGCAGGCAACGGCCTGCTGGAGATGTGGACCTTTGCCGCGATTCTCACCGGGACCGCTGCCGGAGGGTTTCTCTTGCAAACCGCCAGCGACCGGACCTGGCTGGCGCCGCTCACCCTGGCCGCCTTGTCGCTCGTCGGCCTGCTCGCATCCTTCGCCGTCCCGCTTGTCCCTCCCGCCCGCACGACCGGCGGCGTCGG
>JBQTIO010000217.1:0-25541 GCA_052388075.1 Nitrospiraceae bacterium | reverse complement strand
GCCTCCTTCACGAACATCAGTGGCCGGATGACGAGATGCCGCCCATCCTTGGAACGCAGCTTCGGCGGGATTGCTTTGAGCTTCCCTGTATAGAATAGATTCAGGAAGAGGGTCTCGACAACATCATCACGGTGATGGCCTAACGCGATCTTCGTGGCCCCAAGCTCATCGGCGATGCGATAGAGATGTCCCCGGCGAAGGCGTGAGCAGAGCGAACAGGTCGTCTGCCCGTCGGGAATGAGCCGCTTGACGATGGAGTAGGTGTCGCGTGACTCGATGTGGAAGGGGACTCCTCGACTTGCCAGGTAGTCGGGCAGGACATGCGCCGGAAACCCCGGCTGCTTTTGGTCGAGGTTGACAGCGACCAGGTCGAACCGCACCGGTGCGCGACGTTGCAAAACGAGGAGGATATCCAGTAAGCCATAACTGTCCTTGCCGCCCGACAGGCAGACCATGACCTTGTCGCCGCCCTCGATGAGGCGGTAGTCGCCGATGGCCTGTCCCACCAGTCGGCACAGGCGCGTTTGCAGCTTCTCCGTTTCCTCGTCCAGTTTGTGAGGAGGCAGGAGCCGGGTTGCAGGGACGTGCATGGGCGGGATTGTACCTGCTCCATCGATGCCCTGTCGACGGCCGGTTGCGCAACGGAGCTCAGGAACGACCTTATGGCACAGTCGATTCTCTTCGTTTGCACCGGCAACGTGTTTCGAAGCATGGTGGCCATGTATGCCGTACGGGCGCAAATCGTCTCGCAACATCAGTATCGAATTGAATCGGCCGGCATCGAGGCCAAGCCCCAGACGATACATCCGGTCATCCGCGCTAGACTTCTTTGTAAAGGCGCTGACCCATCCACCCATATTCAACGGACGTTGACCGAGGAGCTGGTTGAACGAACCGACCTCATTATCGCCATGGGTCAGGACCATCGTGCTTTCATTCAAGAACGATTTGGCCGTACGGTCCCGCTCTTTAATGAAGTGTCCTTCGGCAGATTGACTCCTATTCTGGACCTGCATGAGGCCCTCCCCGATTGGGAGCAGGATTTGAAACAGGCCCGCGACTACGTCGAGTCGGTCGTCGATCAGATTTGGGATGCTGCACCGGCGTTGGTGGCACGACTGCCACAGTTTCTTCGAAGAGAAGATCAATAGAGCGCGCGTTTCAGTTCAATCTTGAACTTTTCGGAACAATTTTTTCCTCTTTTCGTCACTTCCCCCTCTTCCCTCTCGGCGGTCGCCAGCCTTTTCAATGACGCGTGCTATATTTTCTTGAGCAGCGGAAAGAAACAGAAAATCCAGACGTTGAATGCAGCGCATGGGCACGGACGCACTCAAAACGCCGGTCGTCGGACAGGGGGAGCCCATATGGGCCTCATGGTCGGATGAGGCGCTCTTGGACCTCCCGATGTGCGAACTCCATCTGGAAATCAAAGGCGGGTTCCTCGAAGAACCGATCGCCGAACTGGGCCGGGAACTTGACGCACGCCATCTGCTCTTTCGCCCGCACTTTTGGCTCTCCAAGGAGTGGTTCACGCCCGATGGAGTCCCCGGCATTGCGGTGCCCTTTTACCTGGCCCATCCTCGCCTCGCCAAGCTTGAGTTGACCCAGATGCTGGAAGTGGAAGGAGGGACGCCTGAATGGTGTCTGCGCATCCTGCGGCATGAAGCCGGCCATGCGATTGAAAACGCCTACAAGATTCGCCGCCGCAAAACCCGGCAGCAGATCTTCGGGAAATCCTCCCAACGCTATCCGATGTTTTACTCTCCACGTCCCTATAGCCGGAGTTTCGTGCGCCATCTGGATCTCTGGTACGCGCAGAGCCATCCGGACGAGGATTTTGCCGAAACCTTCGCAGTCTGGCTGACACCAGATTCGTTGTGGGAAGAACGCTACCGAGGCTGGCCTGTCCTCAAAAAACTCCGGTATGTCGAGGCACTGATGCAAGAACTCGCGGGGGCGACGCCATCCGTCACGGCCTGCGAAGAAGTGGATCCCCTCCCCGGCTTGAAGAAGACCCTCCGGGAACACTACGCGCACAAGCGCAGTCATTATGGTGTCGAACGGCAGTCATTGTACGACCCCGATCTCAAACGCCTGTTTTCGAACATGCCGAGCCACGCGAACAAGCCGAGCGCCGCGACCTTCCTCAATCGCTTCCGGCGAGAAGTCAGGCGGAAGGTCGCCAGCTGGACCGGCGAATATCAATACACCATCGATCAGGTGCTGGAGGCGATGATCCGCCGATCCCGGGAGTTGAATCTCAGAGTGCCGGTGGCAGAGGAGCAGGCCAAACTCGACTTCACCATTCTCCTGACCGTCCACACGATGAACTACTTGCGGAGTGGGCGGCATCGGGTAGCCCTATGAAGCGACTGCGCATCCTCGTCCTCATGCATAAGGACCTCGTCCCGCCGGACCAGGTGAACGGCCATGATTTGAAAACCGCAGAGTGGCGGACGGAGTACGACGTCGTCTCGACGCTCAGAAAGTTGGGGCATGAGGTGTATCCACTCGGAGTGAAGAGCGATCTGGGGGTGATCCACTCGGCGATCGAGACCTGGAAACCGGATATTGCCTTTAACCTGCTGGAAGAATTCGACGGCGTCGCCGTCTACGATCAACATGTGGTGTCCTATCTTGAACTCCTGCATCTGCCCTACACCGGCTGTAATCCGCGCGGGCTCATGATGGCGCGAGACAAGGCGTTGACCAAGAAGGTGCTGTCCTTTCACCGGATCCCGTATCCGGAGTTTATCGAGGTGCCGCAGGGGCGGACGGTGAAGCGGCCCCAGTGGTTGACCTTCCCGTTGATCGTCAAGTCGGTGACTGAAGAGGCTTCCCTGGGGATCTCACAGGCGTCGATCGTAGCGGACGACGACAAACTCCGAGAGCGCGTGGCGTTCATTCATGACAGCGTCGGGACCGGCGCGCTGATTGAACGGTATATCGAGGGCCGTGAGTTCTACGTCGGCGTGATCGGCAACGGGCACCTGCAAGTACTCCCCGTGTGGGAACTCATCATGGATAAGCTTCCGGAGGATGCGAAACGGATCGCGACCGAACGGGTGAAATGGAGCCGGAAGTATCAGGCGAAGTACGGCATCACCTCCAGGGAAGCCAAGAATCTCCCGGAGGGCAAAGTTGAAGAGATCCAACGCCTCACAAAGCGTGTCTACCGGGCGCTCGGACTCAGCGGGTATGCGCGGATCGACATGCGGATGGATGCGGAGGGACGGCTCTATGTTCTGGAGGCCAATCCTAACCCGCAAATCGCGCAGGGTGAGGACTTCGCCGACTCAGCCGAGAAAGTCGACTACCATTACAAGGAGCTGCTGCAGGAAATTGTGAACGTCGGTCTCCGCTGGCACCCCGCCAAAGCGGCGTAGTACGAAAGACGGCGGCGACCAGCTCTCAGCCCCTGTGTTGTCGCCCGCCGTTTCGGTTGCTTCACCCTTTCCCCGGACGAGTACATCCCCATTTGATGGCCGAACGGACGGTGCAGTATCCTGTGCCCGCAACGTTGCCAAAGGACGAGCACCCATGACACCTGCACAGGCCGCGGCCGCGCTGTTCAAGACCATGCCCCAGCCGGTTTCCACTGCGCAGCTTGAAGAGTACGGCATCGCCGCATCTGACACCGGTGCCCGCCAGATCGCTCGCGAGATCATGTCCCTGAATCTGTATTGGATCTTGGCCGCGGTCGACGCACACATCCCGCTCAAGTATCGGCCGGCCATTCGTGAGTCGTTGTTGGAGTCGATCAGGACGCATTGGTGGGAATCGGGCCTGCTCGGAGGCGGCACGTGGGAAGAGTATCTCAGGGAACTCGACGAGCGGCGAACCGAGTTCGGGCGTCTCGTCGACCAGGAAGGCATGAGTCACATGGCAGTCTGCGCCGAGGCGGCATCCCTCATCGAGGACCAGGGCAGCGTACCATCCGAAGATCGGCACAAGTTGCTGGTTTTGATGATTGATTACGCGCCAGCGGCGGAATACGGCAAGCTGCTGGACGAGGTGGGGTAGGTACCCGCCGAGGCGCGCGAGAGAAGCGCGACTGGCGCGACTCGCGAAGATGAAGCCCTGCCCCGTCGCGCGTTTCGCGCAAGTCCCGCAAGTCCCGCACGGGGAACCAGATACGCTCCACGAATGGCGGGGCACGCTCACAGATACCGGTGCGACAGCAGCTTCCCGCTCTCATCCAGCTCGTAGAGCAGCGGCACGCCGGTCGGAATGTTCAGCTCCAGCACCTGTTCCTTCGACAATTGCTCCAGCTGCATCACCAGCGCACGAAGGCTGTTCCCATGCGCCGCGATGAGAATTGTTTCGCCCTTGAGCAGGCGGGGTTTGATTCTCGTTTCATAGTAGGGCAACACCCGGTCGGCCGTGTCTTTCAAGCTTTCTCCGCCGGGCGGCCGGACATCGAAGCTTCTCCGCCAGATTTTCACCTGGTCATCGCCGTATTTCTTCGCAGTCTCGGCTTTATTCAAACCCTGCAACTCTCCGTACATCCGTTCGTTCAACGCCTTGTCCCTTTCAACGGGAATCTTCGTTTGACCAATGGCCTCGAGCACCAGCCGCAAAGTCTCGATGGCGCGAACGAGCACCGACGTGAATGCGCGATCGAAGGTGAAGCCACGCAGCTTGTCGCCCGCATTTTTGGCCTCCTGAATCCCGTGCGCCGAGAGCGGCACGTCTACCCATCCGGTGAAGCGATTCTCAAGGTTCCATTGCGATTCGCCGTGACGCAGTAACACCAACCGAGCCATCATGCCTCCCATCGATGAACCGATGAAAACATTCGGACCAGGCCCCAGAATACTGGATTGGTTCGTCAAGTCAAGCTGCTGCCTTCTCATGGGCGGGCAGCTCCCACAGCCGTTTCAAGCGGTTTTCATCGCGGCCAGCTTCGCCGGTCTGCTGGGCGGTTTATCCAACTCCGGCGGGCCTTCCTGGGTCATTTTGAGAAGCGTCGCGAGCAAGATGACGTAGAAAACGACGCCGACCCAGATGACGTAGGGCTGCACCCCGCCTGCGTCCTTAAGCGCCGCTTCCATCAGGGCCTGGTCCGACCAGCCTGTCTTCTTGATCCCTGTCATCTGTTCGCGGCAATGGCAATAGTAGAGATAGTTCCCCGTGGCCCCCGCCATGATGCTCCAGACAAGCCCGCCGGTGAAGTCTCCTGTCAAATAGGTCGAAATCATCGGGCCGACCGCATACACGAACGCATGCAGGTACATTTTCCGGTAGAGAAACCAGAGGAAGGAGAAGAAGAGAAACGCCGGCCAGTTCCAGGATAACGCAAATCTCGATTGGCCGTTCGAAGAAAACTTCTTGAACTGGATCAGATACCGATCGGCATTGGGACCGATGAATTGTCGCCAGAGAGCCTCATCGGTCGGCATCCGAGAAGAACTGGGAGCATGAGAGGCGGCTTCTGGTCCAATGGTGGTCGAACTAAGAGGGACGCCGCACTGATGACAGTAGTTGGCGTCGTCAGGATTGTCTTGGCGGCACTGGCCACAGGGCGTCATCGTGGTGCAGCTTATCACACTCAGGATTGGAGCTGATGGCTTCTCGTGTATGGCTGATGAGGAGAGTCGGAACAAGACAGCCTCCGCAAAAGAACGGTCTAGTCTCTCCCCTTATTGCTCTTCACGGCGACCCTGTGCTAACTTCCCTTACTTTCTAAGGAGATACGTTTGCCATGCCGACCGAAGAAGTGAAAGAGGGTGCCGCCAAATATTTGATGCAGACCTACACCCGCCAGCCCATTTCGATCATGCGTGGTCGGGGTTCGAAGGTCTACGACATGGAAGGCCGGGAGTACATCGATTTCGTCGGCGGGATCGCGGTCAATATCCTGGGCCACGGTCACCCCGATCTCGTCCAGGCGATCCAGCGCCAGGCAGCCCAACTGATCCATGTCTCGAACCTTTATTACACCGAACCGCAGGTGAAGCTGGCACAGATGCTCGTCGACCATTCATTTGCCGACCGTGCCTTCTTTTGCAACAGCGGCGCCGAGGCCAATGAGGCGGCGATCAAGCTGGCTCGACGCTACGGCCATGAGAAGCATGGAGCGGGCCGATTCCAAGTGATCACGATGAAGAATTCCTTCCATGGCCGCACACTCGCCACGATCACGGCGACGGGACAGGAGAAGGTGCAAAAGGGGTTCGAGCCGCTGATGCCGGGATTCGCGTACGCCCCCTTCAACGATTTCGGGGCGATCGAAGCCATGGTCGGTGATCAGACCACAGCGATCATGCTCGAACCGGTCCAGGGCGAAGGCGGCGTACACGTGGCCGACCGGGAATATCTCAAGAACCTGCGCGAACTCTGTACGCGAAAAGATATCCTGCTGATTTTCGATGAAATCCAGACCGGGATGGGCAGGACCGGAACGCTGTTCGCCTACGAGCAATTGGGCGTCGAGCCCGACATCATGACGTTGGCCAAGGGCCTGGGCGGCGGGATCCCGATCGGCGCCTGCTTGGCCAGAGAATCGATCGCGGCCGTCTTTACACCAGGAGTCCATGCCTCCACGTTCGGCGGCAATCCGCTGGCCTGTGCCGCAGCGCTCGCCGTCTGTCGGGCACTCCTTGAAGGACGTGTGTTGGAACAGGCCAGGCGGATGGGCGAGTACCTCGCCAAGGGGCTGGCGGAGTGCAAGGACCGCCATCGCGTCGTACGGGAAGTGCGGGGTCTTGGCCTGCTACAGGGGATGGAATTAGACATCGATGCGAAGGCGGTGGTGGCCGACTGTCTGGTCCGTGGCATCCTCGTCAATGCCACGAACGAGCGGGTGCTGCGCTTCGTCCCGCCGCTCGTGATCACCCAGCGGGAAATCGACCGACTGCTTGAGACCTTGAGCGCGATTTTCAATCTGCGCGCCGTCGCGGAGAAGGAGGCCCACCACTGATGGCAGGAAGAGCCCACCGCACTGCATCCGACTCCGGCCCTGCCAAGGATCTGCTCGACGTGGCTGCGATGCCGCGGAAGCAGATCGAAGATCTGTTGCGCCTGGCTGCCTCTCTGAAGGCCAAACAGCGGCAGGCCATTGCCCATCAGTTGCTGCCCGGAAAGACGCTGGGGCTGCTCTTCCAGAAGCCTTCCACGCGTACCCGCGTGTCGTTCGAGGCGGGCATGAACCAGTTGGGCGGCCATGCGCTGGTCCTGCCCATGGGCGATATCCAGCTCTCGCACGGTGAAACCGTATCGGACACGGCACGCGTCCTCTCCCGCTACTTGGACGGCATCGTCATTCGCACCTACGACCATGCCATTGTCGAGGAATGGGCGGCCGAGGCCAGCATGCCGGTCATCAACGGCCTGACGGACCATAGCCATCCCTGCCAGGCCTTGTCCGATCTCCTGACGATCCAAGAGGTCAAAGGCCGGCTCAAAGGGTTGCGCCTCGCCTACGTCGGAGACGGGAACAACGTCGCCAATTCCCTCATCGAGGCGGGGGCCAAGATGGGGATGCGAGTGGCGGTGGGATGTCCGGTCGGCTATCAGCCGGACCAACAAGTGGTCGACCGGGCACGAGTGGAGGCTGAGGCCACCGGGGCCTCCGTTGAGGTGTTTGATAATCCCCAGGTGGCGGTGAAAGAAGCAGACGTCGTGTATACCGACGTCTGGATCAGCATGGGCCGCGAACGCGAGCAGGCCAGACGCTTAAGAGCACTGTCCTCCTATCAGCTCAACGGACGGTTGCTTCAACGGGCGAAACCGGATGCCGTCGTCATGCATTGCCTGCCGGCCCATCGCGGAGAGGAGATCACGCCGGACGTCCTCGACGGCCCGCAATCGGTCGTGATCGATCAGGCGGAGAATCGGCTGCATATGCAGAAGGCGATTCTGGTTCAACTGCTCACACTGTCGAAAGGCGTCAGGTAAGACGCACATCATGAAGCGAAAACCCATCAAGAAAATCGTGCTGGCATATTCGGGAGGGCTGGATACCTCCGTTATCTTGAAGTGGCTGCAGGAGACCTATGACGCCGAGGTCATCGCCTTCTGTGCCGACCTCGGGCAGGGAGAAGATCTCACGGCCATCAAGGCCAAGGCCCACTCGCTCGGCGTGAAGAAGGTCTATGTCGAAGACCTCCGGGAGACCTTCGTCAAAGACTACGTGTTTCCGATGTTGCGCGGGAATGCCATGTACGAAGGTTGTTATCTGCTCGGCACGTCGATCGCGCGACCGCTGATCGCCCGCCGGCAGGCCGAGATCGCCTTAAAGGAAGGCGCTGAGGCGGTGTCGCATGGCGCGACCGGGAAGGGCAACGATCAAGTACGGTTCGAGCTCACCTATATGGCGCTCGCGCCGGGGCTCAGAATTATTGCGCCCTGGCGCGAATGGACCATGCGCTCCCGGCGCGAGCTGATCGAGTACGCCAATCGCCATGGAATTCCGGTCACGGCGACGAAAGCCAAGCCTTATAGCATGGACTTGAATCTGTTCCATATCAGCTATGAGGGAGGCATCCTCGAGGACCCCTGGGAATCTCCACCGGAGGAAATCTTCCAGATGACCGTCTCGCCGGCGAAGGCGCCGGATAAACCGCTGGAAATTGAGGTCGACTACGAGGCCGGCAACCCGGTGGCGGTGGACGGCAAAAAGCTGAGTCCCGCAACCTTGCTCGCCCACCTCAACAAATTAGGCGGGGCGCATGGGATCGGCCGGGTCGATCTGGTCGAGAATCGCTACGTCGGCATGAAATCCCGCGGAGTCTACGAGACGCCGGGCGGCACGATCCTCCATGTCGCCCACCGCGGGCTGGAATCGTTGACGATGGATCGCGAGGTGCTCCACTTCCGAGACAGCCTGGTCCCGCGCTTTGCCAGCCTGATCTACAACGGCTACTGGTTCAGTCCTGAGCGCGAGATGGTGCAGGCGGCGATTGACGAGGCGCAAAAGGATGTAAGCGGCACGGCACGCGTGAAGCTGTACAAGGGCAACTGCACCCTCGCCGGACGCAAGTCGAAGAACTCGCTCTACCGGTTGGATATCGCCACGTTTGAAGAGGATGAGGTCTACGATCAGAAGGACGCCGCTGGGTTCATCCGCCTGAATGCCTTGCGGTTGAAAATCAGAGCGCAGCGGAGGAAAGCTTCATCCTGATGGGTAGGGCGAAACCGCGCATCCGGACGTCCGCCGTCACCGGCAAAGCCTGGGATGGAAGGTTTCGCGAAAAGACGAACCGGCTCGTCGAGGACTTCACCGTCTCGTTGGCCGTCGATCGACGGCTCTACGAGCATGACATTCAAGGGAGCATCGCGCATTGCCGGACGCTCGGGAAGGCACGCGTGCTCTCATCTCGGGAGAGCAGAGCCATCGTCCGCGGCCTCGAGTCGGTCAAGCAGGAACTGGATCGCGGACGATTCCGGTTCTCACCCCGCGATGAAGACATTCACATGGCGATCGAACGGCGACTGACCGAACTGATCGGGCCATTGGGCGGCAAATTGCACACCGGGCGCAGCCGAAACGACCAGGTGGCGCTGGATATCCGGCTCTATCTGCGCGACCAATTGACCCGGCTGACCGAGCAATTGGCGGAGTTCCAGCGCGTGCTCGTCGCGAAGGCGAAGGCCAACCGCGCGATCGCGATGCCCGGCTACACCCATTTGCAGCGGGCCCAACCCGTGCTGTTCGCGCATCATCTGCTGGCGTACGTGGAGATGATCGAACGGGACAAGGGACGCGTTCGCGATGCCAGGACCCGCCTCAACGTCATGCCTCTGGGTTCCGGCGCCCTGGCCGGCACGAATTATCCGCTGGATCGACGGTATACGGCCCGGCTGTTGGGGTTCACGACCGTCACGGCCAACAGCATGGACGCGGTGTCCGATCGCGATTTCATGGTCGAAGTCGCATCGACTCTGTCGATTGTGATGATGCATTTGTCCCGGCTGAGCGAAGAATTGGTCGTTTGGTCCACGCAGGAATTCCAGTTCATCGATCTGCCGGACGCCTTCTGCACCGGCAGCAGCATGATGCCGCAGAAGAAGAACCCCGATGTGCCCGAGTTGATCCGCGGAAAAACCGGACGCGTGTACGGCCACTTGGTCAATCTGCTGGTCATGCTCAAGGCACTGCCTCTGAGCTATAACCGCGATCTGCAGGAGGATAAACCGGCACTCTTCGACGCCCTCGATACCGTCGCGGCGTCCCTTCGCGTCCTGACGGAATTGATGCGCCGGGTCAAGGTCAACCGGAAAGCCCTCAAGCAGGCGGTCCGGAGCGGCGGCCTGCTCGCGACTGAATTAGCCGACTACCTGGTGTCACGGGGAGTGCCGTTTCGCGAAGCGCATGGAGTCACCGGCCGGATTGTACGGGCCGCGTTTGAGCGGGAGCGCGACTTGACTGAGTTGTCCCTGGAGGAGTTGCGGACCTTTTCCGATCGGATTGAACCAGGAGTCTTCCCCCGGTTGACCGTCTCCGCGGCGATCGGCCGCAAGAGGCAGATCGGCGGAACAGCTCACGGCCGCGTGGAGCAGCGCATCAAAGAGCTCGAGCGGTTGCTGTCATGAGAAGCCTGGCTGTCATATTGATGGCGGGGCTGGCGATTTCCTGTGGCGTGGTGGGACCACCAGTGGCGCCTGAGACTATCGGGGCCGCGCCATTGATCGAGCGACAGAAGCAGCAGCATCAGCAGGAGGCCCTCGAAGCGCAACAGCGCGAGAAACAGGCGCAAGAGAAGCAGCAGCAGGCCCTCGAAGTACAACAACGCGAGAACGCGGCAGCAGCCGAAGCGGCCGAATCCGATCCGGACCTCCAGGGGCATGAGGTGGAACTGCCACCCCTGCAGCCGGTAGAGACAAGATGATACTTACTGTGGTCCCGCGAAGGACGACCGCTAAGGATTCATACGATGCATGATTTTGAATATCGTCACGGCGAGCTGTATTGTGAACAGGTCCCGGTCAGCCGGATCGCGAAAGAACTCGGCACGCCCTGCTATGTGTATAGCCATGCGACGCTCGTTCGGCATTTCCGGGCTTATGACAACGCCTTCGCGAACATTCCGCACGTGATCGCCTTTGCGATGAAAGCGAACTCCAACCTCGCCATTCTGCGGTTGATGGCGAAGGAAGGCAGCGGGGTGGATATCGTCTCCGGCGGCGAGCTGTTCCGGGCCTTGAAGGCCGGTGTTCCGGCCTCCAAGATCGTCTTCGCCGGAGTGGGAAAGGCTTCCGACGAAATCCGCGATGCGCTCCAGGCGGACATTTTGATGTTCAACGTGGAGTCGCCGGCCGAGCTGCAGGCGATCCATGAGGTCGCCCTGTCGGTCGGGAAGAAAGCCCGTGTGGCACTCCGCATCAATCCCGATATCGATCCCAAAACGCACCCCTATATCTCAACCGGCCTCAAGAAAAGCAAGTTCGGCATCGCGGCGGATCGAGCGGTGCAGGAATTCGCTTCGGCCGCCTCGCTGAGCCACATCGAGGTGGTGGGGGTGCATGCGCATATCGGATCTCAGCTGACAGACATCGCGCCGTTCATCGAAGCCTTGCAGAAAGTCGTGGGGCTGATCGAGACGCTGAAAACGCGAGGCATCAGCATCAGGTATCTCAATATCGGAGGCGGGCTGGGCATTACCTACTCCGACGAGAAACCGCCGTTGCCGCAGGACCTCTCCAACGCGATCCTGCCGCTCGTGCGAGATCTGGGGATCACGCTGGTGATGGAACCCGGCCGCGTGATCGTCGGGAATGCGGGTATTCTCGTGACGAAGACGCTGTACCTCAAAGAGGGGGCGGCGAAGAGTTTCATCATCGTCGATGCCGCCATGAATGACTTGATTCGGCCGAGCCTCTACGGGGCCTATCACGAAATCCGCCCGCTCGATGAAGCGGCGGGCCATCGGGCGAAGCATCAGGTGGATATCGTCGGCCCGGTCTGCGAGTCAGGGGATTTTCTGGCCAAAGATCGGATGCTGCCGACCGTAAAGCCGGGCGAACTGATGGCGGTGATGAGTGCGGGCGCTTATGGATTTGTGATGGCATCGAACTACAATTCCCGTCCCCGGGTACCCGAAGCGCTGATCAAGGGCGATGAGATCCATGTCATCCGCGCGCGTGAAACGTACGACGACCTGATCAAGGGCGAGACGATTCCCGCGTTTTTGTCGTAAGAGGCACGACTATGTTTACCGGTTCGTTGGTTGCGATTGTCACTCCCTTTCGGAACGGCAAGGTCGACGAGCGGGCGCTGACGGAGTTGATCGAGTGGCAGATCGCCAAGGGCACGAATGGCATCGTTCCTTGCGGGACCACCGGCGAGTCGGCCACGCTCTCCTATGACGAGCACGACCGGGTCATCGCACTGACGGTCGAGGTGGTGAACCGGCGCGTGCCGGTAGTCGCCGGAACCGGCTCAAACAGCACCGACGAAGCCATCGCGCTCACCAGACACGCAAAACAGGCCGGCGTCGACGGCGCCCTGCTCATCACGCCGTACTACAACAAGCCCACGCAGGAAGGGCTCTATCGCCACTATAAGGCGGTGGCGGACGCCGTCGATCTCCCCTTGGTCTTGTACAACATTCCCGGGCGCACGGGCGTCAACATGCTGCCGGCGACTATCGCCCGGCTCTCGGCGATCAGGACAATCGTCGGGGTCAAGGAAGGAAGCGGCTCGGTTCAGCAGGCCTCGGACGTTGTGCAGCTATGCGGCGACCGCTTGACGGTCTTGGCAGGCGACGATTCCCTGACACTGCCGATGATGGCGGTCGGAGGGAAGGGCGTGATTACCGTCACCGCCAATATCGTACCGTCCGAAATGGCAGACCTGGTCAAGACGTTTGCCGAGGGAAAGATCGAGGAGGCTCGACGTATCCACTTCAAGCTCTCGCCTCTGTTTGCCGCATTGTTCTACGAAACCAATCCCATCCCGGTGAAAGAAGCACTGGGGATGATGGGCAAGATCGATCCAGAATTGCGCTTGCCGCTGTGTCCGATGGCCCAGGACCAGCGGGAGAAACTGATCCGTGTCTTGAAGGACTCGGGGTTGATCTGAACCCCCCTCGATGTCGGAGGTGAATGAGCCGATGATCAAGGTCATTGTTGCAGGAGCTGCCGGTCGCATGGGCTGTCGTTTGGTCGCGTTGGTCAGGGACTCGACCGCGTTGGCGTTGGTCGGAGCTCTGGAGGACAAAGGGCATCATGCGTTGGGCGAGGATGCGGGGGAAACGGCCGGATCGGGACGCGTAGGCATTCCGATCACCGATGATCTGTCCGGACTGATGGAGCGGGGCGAGGTCGTCATTGACTTCTCAGCGCCCGAGGCGACCCTCGAACATCTGCGCATGGCGGCCCACTATCGACGGGCGATGGTCATCGGCACGACAGGATTTTCCCCCACCGCGCTCGACGAACTCAGACTACTCGCCCGGCAGGTTCCTTGCGTGTTTTCTCCCAACATGAGCGTCGGCATCAATCTGATGTACAAAGTCATCGGTGAAATGGCCAAGATCCTCGGCGACGACTACGACATCGAGGTGATCGAGGCCCATCACCGACTCAAGAAGGACGCCCCGAGCGGCACGGCTCTCAAACTGGCTGAAGTCCTGGCGCGAGCGGTGAACCGCGACTTGAGTCAGGTGGGTGTCTACGCCCGCAAGGGAATGATCGGCGAGCGGACCAAGGGCGAGATCGGCGTTCAGACTATCCGCGCCGGCGACATCGTGGGCGATCACACCATCCTGTTCGGCGGCATGGGCGAGCGGATCGAGGTCACCCACCGCGCCAGCAGCCGCGACACCTTCGCCCGTGGCGCCCTGCGCGCCGCCCGGTGGGTTGTTCGTCAGCATCCCGGTCTGTATGACATGATGGATGTCCTGGGTCTTCGATAACCACCCGTCGCTTGTCTCGCACGGATAACAGGACATGCGCGGGAGCTCCCGCGCAGACCCGAATCTCGCAGCGATGCAAAGCTGGAACGGTTGGGCCGACTCGGCCCTGGTGGGATTCGACAAAACACCGACGAAAGCTGCTGGCGGAGCTTGGTCAGTAGGGGCTCAAGTTCTCAAGTTGGCCATCGTGTCGGTCAATGTCGAGCCGTGATCGGTCGAGGCTCCTGATCCACCGCTTTTCGACGACCACAATTCAAACACGCATATACCGTGATCGCTAGTCCTGCGTCCAAATCCACCGCCCGCTCCGGCAACATCGCTCCATGGCACTTATCACATGTCTTCATGGCGGCAATCTAGCACGCTTCAATAGAAGTGCCTATCCTCCGGAAGTACTGGATGGGAATGGAAAAAGTTCCCCCAATTCGCCGTTCCCAATAGCCCGTTTGGACATCGACTCGCCGTCTGTTAGATACGGCGAGGACTAGTCTCTCCTTGACAGACTTCACCCTGTCCCATAGGATTGTGGCCATTCGGATGATGGGCCACTATGTATAGACTCCTTCTGATTTTAGGGCTCCTCGTCATCCTCTACTTCCTGCTGAGGCGTGCTTTTCGAGGGTTTACGAATAGCAATTGGGGGGATCGAGGAGCCTCCGTGGATCAGGATCAAATGGTTCAGGATCCAGTGTGCCAGACGTTCGTGCCGAGGAGGATTGCCGTGATCGAGAAGATCGGGGGACAGACCTACTGTTTCTGCAGCCGCCAGTGCGCGGCCAGATTTCAGAGCCAGCAAGCCGGCTAGCAACCTGAAGCGCTATAGTCCGAGAGGGCCTCTTCCTTGTCGAATTTGAGCGTGATCTGACATTCATTGGGAGTGAAATTGAAGAACGGCAAGCCCGTTTTCCCTCCGGCGATTCGATAGTATGTCCAGGTTTCACCGCCGAAAAAGCGTGAGGATTTGCCGTCAGGAGCGCCCCAGTTTTTCTCGAACCAGGCCTTGTTCTTTCCTTGAAGTTCAGCCGGTTTCAACGAGGCATCCAGGTAGGGATTACTCCCTCCGCAGGCCGTCAGCGCAAGACAGAAGGACAACAACCAGACAAATCGTCGCATCGTGCAATCTCCTGAAGCCACAGAGGTGATCCCGAATTCCGGTGTTTTGGCACTCACTCGACAACGAAATTCTAACGCCCGAGGGAAGGCCTGTCAAACCAGCGGGCGGACGCATTGCGGTGAGGTTGAGTTCTGCATAGAATGGCCGATATTCATGTTGTCGCCCGGTGCAGCGGCATCAGACACGAAAGGATCCGACCATGAAATTTTTTCTTGACACAGCCAACGTGAAGGAAATTCAGGAAGCGGCCAGCCTGGGTTTGCTGGACGGTGTGACCACGAATCCCTCGCTGGTGGTCAAGGAAGGCCGCAGTTTCAAGGAAATGCTGCAGGAGATCTGCAAGATTGTGGACGGCCCGATCAGTGCTGAGGTCGTCAGCGTCGAAGCGGACGCCATGGTGAAGGAAGGCAGGGAACTCGCCAAGATCCACAAGAACATCGTGGTCAAGTGCCCGCTGATTCCGGAAGGGCTCAAAGCCACGAAGCGGCTGGCGGCTGAGGGTATCAGGGTGAACGTCACGCTCTGTTTCTCGCCCACGCAAGCGTTGTTGGCCGCGAAGGCCGGGGCCTGGTGCGTGTCGCCATTCATCGGCCGTCTGGACGACGTCAGTTCGGACGGGATGGCGCTGATTCGCCAGATCTTGACCATCTACAACAACTACGGCTACAAGACACTTGTGCTGGTCGCCAGCGTGCGGCACCCGCAACATGTGGTGGAAGCGGCATTAGCCGGTGGACACATCTGTACGATGCCCTATGGCGTGTTCCAGTCGCTTTTCAAACACCCGCTGACCGACGTCGGTCTAAAGAAGTTCCTCGACGACTGGAAGGCGAAGGGGCAGCAGTAACGGTACAGGGACTGGCTACTTTTCGATGCCCCACCAGAAAAGTTGCCTGTCCCTATTCTCACGACGCCGGAGCTGTCCGCCCTTCGTCAGCCGGGTATTTTTGAGGTCGCTCCGAGAGGTGCTGTGAGCGAACGGGCATGCCACCCGACTCCGTCCTTCGTCAGCCGAGCCAATTTTCAGCGATGGGTGGTCAGGCAGACTCGATTTCTTTTCGAGCCTTGCGGAATACCGCGTGGAACATAGGACGTGTCAGCTTGCCAGTGAACGTGTTCTGCTGGCTGGGGTGGTAGGAGCCGAGCAGCAGCACGCCCCACGGCAGTCGATAAGCTGCCCCATGCCCAAACCTCGGCGCCGGGGACGGAACTTCCAGCCCCTCCATCCGGCACGTTTTCACATAATGGTCAAACGCGATCTTCCCCAACGCGATCACCACGCGGGTTTTCTTGAGAAGCTCTAATTCGCTCCGCAAGAACCGCCGACAGTGGTCAAACTCCTCGGGCAACGGCTTGTTCCCCGGTGGAGCACAACGTACCGTAGCCCCGATGTAGCAATCCATGAGTGTTAACCCATCGCCTCGATGGGTTGAAGCGGCCTGGCTGGCAAATCCGTGCCGGTATAACGCTTCATACAACCAATCCCCGCTCCGATCGCCGGTGAAGACACGTCCGGTTCGATTCCCGCCGTGTGCTGCGGGCGCCAGCCCCAGCACATAAACACGGGCTCGCGGGTCACCGAAGCCCGGAACCGGCCGTCCCCAGTACGTCCAGTCCTTAAATTGCCGTCGTTTCGTCCTCGCAATGGCGTGCCGATAGGCGACCAGTCGTGGGCAGGACGTACAGTCGGCGATCGCGCGGTTCAGAACGGCCAGTGTTCGCATGGGCGTTGGCAGTGTAGCATGAAGAAGAACCGCATTCCGCTTGCCGGTGATTCAGCGAGCTGCTAGCATGACCTCGCATTTCACTATCAGTCGGTCTTCCGTAGCGGAGTCTGCGAATGTTTGTCCGTCAGCTGCCAGTCAGCCTCTCCCTCATGGGGCTTGGTGTTGTCATCCTCCTGATGCCACCTCCGGCCCTCCCGATATCGGATCAAGCCGACGGGAAGGATCTGCAGAGGGCCGAGAACGAGAAGGACCTGCTGTTGCCGGACCCGCTGGATGCGCAAGCCGAGCCGGAAGACCGTTTGGTGATCCTGCCGGAGATCAAACGCGAAGGGGAGCGGTTCTTCCTCAGTTCGTTCAAGCTGCCTGAGAAGATTACCTTCGCCGGAGTGCCGGTCCCGCTCGACAACTGGCAGGTCAGAGAGCGGGTCGAATACGAGTTCTACCAATTTTTGGAGGATCAGGGAGAAAGCATCATCCTCGCCAAACGTACCGGGCGCTGCTTCCCGCCGGCTGAGAAAGAGCTGGCCGAGGCCGGCCTGCCTGATGATCTCAAATACATGTTGCTGGTCGAGAGCAAATGTATTTCCGCCGCCTACTCCAGAGCCAAAGCCTCCGGCCCCTGGCAATTCATCCCGTCAACCGGCCGGCGCTATCGTCTGAAGAGCGACGCGGTTCGCGACGAGCGCCGGAATCTCGAAATGTCGACCGAGGCGGCGGTGAAGTACCTGAAGTATCTTAAAGACTTTCAGCAAAACGATTGGTTCCTGGCCATGGCCTCCTATAACGCCGGCGAGGAACGCGTGCGCAAGCTGCTCAAAGACCAGAAGATCAACGACTATTGGAAGATGCACGGCCCCCGTGAAACCATGCGCTATGTGCCGCGTATCATTGCAGCCAAAGAAATCTATTCCCAGCCGGAAAAGTATCTGGGTTTGAGCAAGAAGGACCTCTACGCTCCGCTGGAGACGGAAACCGTCACGGTCAATGTGAAGGAGTCCCAGCGGGCCCTGACCTCCATCGCCGAGGAGTTCGGCACCTACTTCCTGGAACTCAAGATGCTCAATCCAGAGTTCAAGAAAGATGTGCTCCCACACGGCACCTATCAGATCAGGGTTCCGCGCCAAAGTTGTCCGAGCCGCTGTTTCAAGCAAGAGAGAACGCCGTAGCGTGCATCCTCGATGCCCCTTCTTCTGCCCGCCTCCTCGGCACGACCGCTCCTCAAGAAACTAATTACCGCGGGTTTGCATGCCGCTGACCCGTACCATGCGCTTCTCCGCACCGTTGCTCTTAACAGACAGTCGCTGCGGGTAGGTCGTCGAGTCTATGACCTGGCTCACGTTGACCGGGTGATCGCGGTCGGCGCAGGCAAGGCCTCCGCACGGATGGCGCAGGCGATGGAACGGGTCCTTGGAGCGAGGCTGGACGGCGGACTCGTCGTGGTCAAACCCGGTCACGGAGCTCCGACCAACCGGATCACCATTGTCGAGGCCGGCCACCCGATTCCCGATCGCGCGGGACTGCGGGCAGCTAAACGGCTGCGGATGCTGATCCACAGCCTCACCCCTCGTGATCTGCTGCTCGTGCTCTTGTCAGGAGGCGCATCGAGCCTCTTACCGGCGCCAGTGCCGGGCGTGACGCTGGCCGATAAGCAGCGCACGACACGGCTACTCCTCCGAGGCGGAGCCACGATCCAAGAGATGAATGCGGTCCGGAAACATCTGTCATGGCTGAAGGGCGGACGGCTCGCCACCTTGACGAAGGCGACGATCGTCACACTCATTCTTTCTGACGTTATCGGCGACGACATCGGCACCATCGGATCGGGGCCGACGGCTCCCGATCCCACGACCTTTGCCGACGCCATCGGTGCTTTGAAACGGCGGAGGGTCTGGCACAGCGCCCCAGCCGCGGTTCGCCGTCATCTGCTGCAAGGGCGGAAGGGGGCCGTTCCGGAGACACTGAAACCGGGTTCACGACGACTGCGCGCGGTGCAACACGAGATCATCGGCAACAATAACGGGGCGCTCCATGCTGTCGCGCGCGCCGCTGACAAGGCGGGGCTTCGCACCCTGCTCCTTCCGGCCGCTCTCACGGGAGAGGCGCGCAAGGGGGCGGAGCGGTTTCTTCGCCTCGCCGGACCGGTGATACGGAAGCGAGCGACTTCGCGGCGTCCCGTCTGCGTGGTCGCCGGAGGCGAGCCGACGGTCACCGTCACTGGTCGAGGCAAAGGGGGGCGCACACAGGAATTCGCCGTTGCCGCCGCGCTCCACATGGCCGGTCTCTCCAATGCCTGGCTGGCGGCGATGGGAACCGATGGTACCGACGGACCGACCGACGCTGCCGGAGCGATCGTCACCGGAGGAACCGTGGCGCAAGCCGGCAAGCTCGGCGTCAATCTTTGCTCGGCGTTGCAGCGGCACGATACCTATCCCGCCTTGAGAGCCCTTCGGTGCCACATCCGCACCGGCCCGACGGGGACAAACGTCAATGACCTTTACCTTCTCCTGCTTCTCTAGCTAGTATCCGTCCCGATGGCGCGTCCCCTCATCCTTCCTTTGTCTCAATGCACGGAGCTTGATCTCGTCGGAGGAAAGGCTTTCGGGCTGGCTCGACTCATCGTCGCGGGGTTTCCCGTTCCATCCGGTATCTGCCTGACGACTGAAGCGTACTGCCAGAGCCTGAACACCTTGGGGTTCTCGCAGGAACAGGAGTGGCAGAAAGCCTGGGCCCTGTCCGGGAAAGAACGGGAAGCGCTGCTGGCCGGCTGTCAGGCACGCATTCGACGGATGAATCATTCCGGGCTCGCGGCGCGCTGGAGGACGGCGCTCCAGTCACTCGACCCACCGCCGAGCGGGCGCTGGGCGGTACGCTCGTCGGCCACGAACGAAGACACTGGCCAGGCCAGTTTTGCCGGCCTGTATCGGACCCGCCTCGGCGTCGCTCTCACGCAAATCGATGACGCGATCAAGGATCTCTGGGCATCGCTCTGGCAGGAACGTGTGGTGCAGTACATGACCCGGCAGGGCCGCACTCAGGCAGTTCCGGCAATGGCAGTCGTGATTCAGCCCATGCTCGACGCGCAGGTCTCCGGCGTGGCCTATTCGATCCATCCGGTGACCGGCCGCTCGTTCCACGTGGTCGTGAATGCGGTCCCCGGTTTGGCCGAGCCCCTGGTCGATGGACGTGTCGCACCGGATCAGTATGTCGTGGAGATCGGTGCCGATCGGCAGCCGGTCAGGGTTCGCAGACAGATCATCGCCCCCAAGCCGCAACGCCTGGCGGTCACGGAGGAGGGGCTGCGCATGGAACCAATCCCCGAGGCAATGCGTCTGCAACCATCGCTTTCCGACCAACAGCTCTTTGAACTGGGCCGCAGGGCAAAGGAGATCGAGCAGGCCTTGGGCCATCCCGTCGATCTTGAATGGGCGATCGACACCCTGAAACTCTGGGTATTGCAAGCGCGCCCCATCACCGGCATTCAACCTTCATCGGAATTGACCAATGACGATTGCGAGTGGTCGCGCACGAATTTCAAGGAAACGATGCCGGAGCTTCCGAGTCCCTTGGGACTCTCGTTTCTCGAACATTTCATGGACGCGTATATTATCGCGCCCTATCGCCGGCTCGGCTGCCGCATTCCTGATGGTCTGTCCTCCACGCGCGTCCTCCACGGACGTCCTTATCTGAATGTGACCCTGTTTCATTCCCTGGTCGCACAGCTGCGGGGCGATCCGTCCCTGCTGTCCGAGCAGATGGGAGGAGAGCCGATCACGGTGGCACCGCTCGTCCAACCCCTCGGCTGGCTCGCCCTCGTGCGGGCCGGCATCCTGATGTTGCTGGAAATGAGACGAGCGACCGTCAACGGGCCGAAGTGGTTCGCCGAGATGAAAGGGTTGGCCAAGCGGTATGACCGCCCACAGGTCGAGACCATGTCGTTAGAGGAAGTCGCTGCGCGGCTTGACGGCCTCGGAGCCTGGATTCACACCCACGAGCTGACGTTCAGTATTGCCGGGGGGGTGGCCCAATGTCTCCAAGTATTGAACAAGGTGCTGCCGCGATGGCTGGGCCCCGGGTGGAGGCCCTTGTTGAATGGGGCGCTGCAGGGTCAGGGCAGGGTGATCAGCGCGCAACAGATCCTCCGCTTGGCCGAGGTCGCCGACATTGGGCGGCATGAGCCGGCCGCTGTCGCCTTCCTGTCCTCGGAGCCGTGGAACCCATCAGGCTTTCGTGCATCCCTCAAGGACACCGCCTTTCTGCGTGCGTTCGAGGCGTACATGGGAGAGTACGGCCATCGCGGCCTGGGTGAATCGGATATCATGTCGCCCCGCCTGGCCGACAACCCCGAGGCCATACTATTTATCCTGCGCTCGCAAGTCGCCTCGACATCGCCCGGGCGCGAGGCAATTCTGTCCCGCCAGGAGCAGGCCAGAACGGCGGCGTTGAACGAAATCAAGCATCGCATGGGCTGGAGAGCGCATCACTGGGCGATGTTCTTGTGGTGGTATCGACGGCTCTGCCGTTTCTTCGCGCTCCGTGAGGCGAATCGGCACCACCTGATGCATTATTCGGCTGCCGCGCGCAATCTTCTGTTGCGCCTCGGGGAACTGCTCGTTGCGCGAAGCGTCTGCGACACGCGCGACGACGTCTTCTTCCTGACCATTGAAGATCGGGCCAAACTCCTGTCAGGCAACGAGCGTAACTGGAGGGCGTTGATCCGCGAACGCCGGCGTGAGCGAGAACGTCATGCCGAGATGGAGGTCCCCGACACGATACGTGACTGGGAAGTCGTGAGCCAGGGAAGCGTTCCACCGGATCGGCCCGACGGAAGCGGACCGCTGGCCGGCATACCGATCAGTGTCGGATCGGTGACCGGACCCGTCCGTCTCGTCCGCTCCCTGACCGATTGGGGTAAAGTGATCCCCGGGGATATCATCGTAGCCCCTGTCATCGATCCCGGCATGGCTCCCCTCTTCGGCATCGCCGGGGGCTTAATCGTGGAGATGGGTGGCACACTCTCTCACGGCGCCATCATTGCTCGCGAATACGGACTCCCGACCGTGGCGAACGTTGAAGGGGCGATGTCGCGCCTTCGCGAGGGGCAACTTGTAAGGCTGGATGCAGGGGCCGGAAGCATCCGCTTTCAATCGGATGCGTGATTCGGGTTCCGTCGCCTGCGAATCTAGGGCCGATCGCACTTAGGAATTCCTGCTTCTTGACCTTTTACAGGCATTTACGTACCCTCCCAATGCTTACTCGGCGGTGCGGGTTTTGCGACTGCACTGCAGAGGAGTTGGTGTCGGTAAGCGTCGTGATGGAGCAGGCAGGCAATGAGTGAGATGATGCCCCTTGCCGTCGGGCTCGGGATCGGACTGCTGCTCGGGGGCGTGATCGTCGCACTCTGGGTCACCGGTCGGTTACGCGCTCAGTCACAGTGGGCCGAGGCAACGGTCGAGGCGCTGCGAAACCAACTCGACCGTGAGCGGCAGGACGTGTCGCTCGTCCGCCGGGACCTGGCTGAAGCCCAACAGGCGCGAATTGCCGCGGAAACCAGGATCGACGACGCGACCAGGCAGCTGGCCGAACAGAAAGCTCTCCTCGACCACGCGCGCCAGGAACTCATCGCTTCGTTCCAGGCCCTCTCCGGCGAAGCGCTGAAGCAGAACAACGACGCGTTCCTCAAGCTGGCGGCCGTATCGTTCGAGGCGCTCCACGTCAAGGCGGAAGGCGACCTGGCGCAACGGCAGCAAGCCATCGACGGGCTCGTTCGTCCGTTGTACGACTCGCTGCAGCGCTACGATGAGCAGATGCGCCTCTTAGAGCAATCGCGCCAGTCGGCCTACGGCGGGCTGGATCAGCACCTTAAATCGCTGGCGGAATCGCACCAGCGATTGCAGCAGGAGACCGGCAACCTGGTTAAAGCCTTGCGCGCCCCGACCGTGCGGGGCCAGTGGGGTGAGATCACGCTCAAGCGCGTGGCTGAACTCGCGGGAATGGTCGACCACTGCGACTTTGTCGAGCAACAATCCGTGACCGGCGATGACGGGCGTTTCCGCCCCGATATGGTGGTGCAACTGCCGGGCGGGCGCCAGATCATCGTGGATGCCAAGACGGTCCTCGCGGCCTATCTCGATGCGCATGAGGCGCAGGACGATGCGGCACGGGCGGAGGCGTTACGCCGCCATGCGGGGCAGGTCCGGAGCCGGATGGATGAACTGTCGTTGAAAGCCTACTGGGCGCAGTTCGACCGTGCGCCGGAATTCGTCGTCCTCTTTCTTCCCGGCGAGCAGTTTCTGGGCGCCGCGCTCGACCAGGACCCGCGTCTGATCGAAGAAGGATTTTCCCGCGGGGTGGTCCTGGCCACGCCGGCCACGCTCATTGCGTTGCTGCGGGCGGTGGCTTACGGCTGGCGCCAGGAACAACTGACCGCGCATGCACAGGAGGCCGGCCGATTGGGCAAAGACCTCTACGAGCGCATGGCGGTGTTGGCGGAACATATGAACGATGTGGGACAGGCGCTCGGCAAGAGCGTCTCGGCCTATAACCGCGCAGTGGGCTCGCTGGAGACGCGTATTCTGCCGGCTGCGCGTCGTTTCAAAGAATTGGGCGTGTCGTCCGACAAGGACATCCCGTTGCTTGAACCGGCGGAGTTCGTTCCACGCAAGACCCTGCCGTTCGAAACCGAGTAAGGGAGCATGCATGACCGACGAGCAATCTATGGTCGAGGAGTTTCATCGCAAGTTCGACATTCTCGTGAACCGTCAGCCGACGCTTCCCAATGGTTCAACCAAAGAGCTGCGCGTACGATTGATTCAGGAAGAATTCGATGAGCTCCATGGAGCCATGGCCGAAGGGAACCTGGCGGCGGTGGCCAAAGAGCTGGCGGACCTGTTGTACGTTGTGTACGGCACCGCCGTCTCGTACGGGATCGATATGGAACCGGTGTTCCGCGAGGTGCATCGATCCAACCTGAGCAAGGTGGGCGGTTACAAACGGGCGGACGGGAAATGGGTCAAGCCACCGACCTACTCGCCCGCCGGCCTTGAACCCATTTTGGAGGCGCAACGGCAGCATGTGCCGCCCGGCGAGCCATCCACCCGTCGGACCTCACCGGAATCACCACCGAATCTATGAGCAACCTCCACTGCCCGAGCTGTGGCACGTCCTTCGTCCGGGTGACATACCACGAAGGGACCGTCGAGCGGATTTTGAACCGCTTCAAGATATTTCCATTCCGTTGCCAGCTCTGCACGGCACGGTTCCGTAGGTTCTGGACCGTGTCGCCCAACGCCACACAGGTGGTCGATCGCCGGCAGTACCGGCGTTTGCCGGCGTCCTTTCAAGCCAACCTGCTCGCCGATAACGCCGTGCGGACGCGTAGCCGTGTCACCGATATCTCCATGGGCGGCTGCACACTCGAAACAACCGAAGCGCTTCCCCGAGGCACCTTCCTTGAACTCACGATCAAACCGGCTTCGGACGAAGAGGTCATCAAGGTCGAGACGGCCATGGTCTGTTCGCTTAGGGCGGAATCGATGGGGGTCCGTTTTCTTGAGCTTCTGGCGAACGATAAACATCGGCTCAGCCAGGTCGTTCTCAGCCTGCTGGTCGGACAGAACGTCCACCCCCATCTCCTGTCCTGATTGATTCGTCGTTCGCGCCACAGGGCTATTCGAACGGAGGTCGATGCGAGCGCTTATCGGGTCCGCCTGGGGCGAGCCGTGACCGTGAGATTATCGATGAGCCGGACCGAGCCAAGGCGCACAGCGCCGAGGAGAACGGCCCCGGACACCACGGAAAGGAGCGGTTCCAACGTGCGCGGATCGCACACCGCCAGATAGTCGATCGTCAAGGTCGCTTCCCGCCTCACCACCTCCGCCATCGTCGCCTGGACGGCTGCCGCGTCGGTCATCCCACTGCGAACTGCGGCAGCGCCGGCTCGCAGGCTCTTGTAGAGCGTGGCGGCGGCGATTCGCTCCCCCGGCGAAAGATACACATTGCGTGAACTCATCGCCAAACCGTCCCGCTCACGCACCGTGGGATGGACGACGATCTCCACACCCAGGTTCAGATCCGCGACGAGCTGCCGTACCAAGACCGACTGCTGGAAGTCTTTCTCTCCGAACAGCGCAACATGGGGGCGGACGATGCTGAAAAGTTTCGCGACCACGGTGGCGACGCCGGAGAAATGGTGCGGGCGCGCTTCCCCCTCCCAGCGACGGGCGATCGCGGAGAGCGACACCGTGGTCTGAAATCCCTCAGGGTACATGGCGTTCGCAGTCGGCTCGAAGGAGACATCGGCTCCTTCCGCCCGGCACAAGGCACGGTCCCTTTCACGAGAGCGCGGATAGTTGGCCAGATCTTCAGTCGGGCCGAACTGGGTGGGGTTCACAAAGATGCTGACCACGAGGGCGTCGCATCGAAGACGCGCGGCCCGGATGAGCGATCGATGGCCGTCATGCAACGCGCCCATCGTGGGGACGAAGCCGATCGTCACACCTTGGCGCCGGAGCTCGCGACTCCATGCCATCATGGCCCTGGGAGAACGGATGATCTTCATGGGCCGAGCGGCGAGCTGCACGTCGGGCGTGAGCCGTAGCGGGTTGAAGGTTGGGGAAACAGAAGACGGACTTCAGACCGGTCCTTGACCTCGGCGAGCAGCTGGGCGATCGACCGATCCAATGAGGGGTGGATCCACGACGGATTGAGTTCACTTAGAGGCAGGAGGACAAATCGCCGCTGATGTAGCCGGGGATGCGGCACAACCAGGCCTGGCTCGTCAATCACCTGGCTGCCGTAGAAGAGCAGATCCAGATCCATGGTTCGGGGCCCGGATCGATGCTC
>JBQTIO010000216.1:0-20707 GCA_052388075.1 Nitrospiraceae bacterium | reverse complement strand
GCGACCGGCGGATTCTCCTCGAAGTAGGTGCCGAGCGCCTCATTGACCGCCGCCTCGACCACCCCCTTGACCTCGCTGTTCCCGAGTTTGGCCTTCGTCTGGCCCTCGAACTGCGGATTGCGGACCTTGACGCTGATGACGGCCGTGAGCCCCTCCCGGACGTCATCGCCGGTGAGCGACTCGGTCTCCTTTTTCAGCAGATCGTTGGCGTTCGCATAATTATTGATGGTTCTGGTGAGCGCGGCCTTAAATCCGATGAGGTGCGTACCGCCCTCTTTGGTGTTGATGTTGTTCGCGAAGGAGAAGAGATTCTCCGCATAACTGTCGTTGTATTGGAGCGCCACATCGAGCATCACCTCCGGTTTCTCGACCTTCACGTAGATCGGCTTGTGCAGCGGCGTTTTTGCCTCATTCAAATGCTCGACGAAGGAGACGATGCCGCCCTTGTAGAGGAACACCTGCTCTTTGGCCGGCTCCTTCCTCTCGTCCTTCAGCGTGATGGCGAGCCCTTTGTTCAAGAAGGCGAGCTCGCGGAGCCGCTGGGCTAGGACGTCGAAGCTGAAATCGAGGAGTTCGAAAATTTGACCGTCCGGCTTGAACCGGACTTGGGTGCCGCGCCGTTTGGTCTTGCCGGTCACTTTCAGCGGGGCGTCAGCTTTCCCGCGTTCGTAGCGCTGCTCGAAGACCTGGCCGTCCTGCCAGATTTCCAACTCGAGCCATTCAGAGAGGGCGTTCACCACCGAAATGCCGACGCCGTGCAGACCACCGGAGACGGTGTACGCTCCCTGCTCGAACTTGCCGCCGGCGTGCAGCATCGTGAGCGCCACCTCGGCGGCGGATTTCTTTTGAGTGGAATGCATGCCGGTGGGGATGCCGCGCCCGTTATCGACGACGGTCACGCTGCCGTCAATATGGATGGTGACCTCGATGGCCTCCCCGAAGCCGGCCATATGTTCGTCGACGCTGTTGTCGACGACTTCGTACACGAGGTGATGGAGCCCGTCGACACTGGTGCTCCCGATATACATCGCCGGGCGTTTCCTGACAGCATCGAGCCCTTCCAGGACCTTGATCTGATCCGCGCTGTAACTGTCCGATTTCGGCTTGGTGATCGATTCGTCGGTGGCCATCCGTCTCCTACTTCACAACGTCATGAGTCAACGGTCACTCATCATTCGTGTGAAAGGGGAGTCGCTCGTCAGACGCCACACCCTTCCCCAATGAACAGTGACTATGGATACTTTCAAATCTTGATCGGCATCACGACACACTTGAATCCGGGGCTCTCAGGTTCCTGGATCAGGCACGGACTCAAGGGGGTTTCCATCTGGAGGGAGATCGTCTCGCCATCCATGACGCTGCAGACGTCGAGGAGATAGCGGGCGTTGAACCCGGTATTGAGGGCTTCCCCCTCGTAACGCGCGGGCAATTCCTCGGTGGCTTCCCCGTAATCCGGACTGCTGGCAAACAGGATGATCTTACCCGGGGCGAACGAAACCTTCACCGCGCTTGCTTTGTCCTTGGACAGCACCGACACACGGCGCAACGAGCTTTCCAATTCCACCCGGTTCACGGTGATTTTCTTGCCGCTTTCTTTAGGTATGACCTGCTGATAGTTGGGGTAGTTGCCTTCCATCAACCGCGAGGTCAGCAGCAGGCCGCTCTTACGAAAAATCATCAAATTCTTCGTAAAGCCGATGAGGGGTTCACCGTCCCCCCCTTCTTCCAGAAGTCGCCGCATTTCCTGCGCGGCCTTCTTGGGAATGATCGCCTTGATTTCCTGTGGGCCGCCTTTGCTGCCGGCCTTGCCCACGTCCTGTTCCGCCACCGCCAGCCGATGCCCGTCGGTGCCCACCAGGCGAAGTGCGGTTTTCTTGTCGGTGACCACGAGGGTGACCAGGAGACCGTTCAGAATATACCGGGCGTCGTTATCGCCGGCGGCAAAGAGTGTCTTCCGAATCAGCTCCAGCAGCCCGTCTCCCGAGAGAGGGGTCAATCCTTCACGCTCGATGGCTGGTAATGCGGGGTAGTCCGAGCTGGGCAATCCGACGACTTTGAATTGGCTCTTTCCGGCCTGAATGATCGTCCAGTTGTTGTCCCCCGCCGTCAGCTCGATTTCGCCAGAAGGCAGTTCTTTGATGATCTCAAACAACTTGCGCGCGGATACGGTCACCCCCCCGGTCTTGAGCACGGTTGCCTTGTAGAGGCCCCGCATGCCGAGTTCGAGGTCCGTCGCAACAATTTCTGCGCCGTCCTGTTTCGCTTCCAGCAGGATATTCGACAGGATTGGCATCGTGTTCCGTTTTTCCACGACACCCTGAACCCGTTGAAGTCCGGTCAATAGCTCATCTCGCCCGATCCGTACTTTCATGGCGCATTCTCCCCGGGGGAAGTCTTTAACTCCGCAGAATCTGTTCCTTCAGCGTTTCGAGCGTCGCGTGCAAGGCCGCATCAGCCTCTTTGGCCTTTGCCACCTGCCTGCAGGCATGAATGATGGTCGTGTGGTCCTTGCCTCCGAACTGGCGTCCGATTTCAGGATACGAAGCATCCGTCAGCTCGCGACAGAGATACATCGCGACCTGCCGGGGATGGACGAGCGTCTTGCTGCGGCGGCGCGATTTCAGTTCGGTCATCTTCACGTGGAAGTGGGTGCACACGGCTTCCTGAATATCCTCCATCGCGACGATCTTTTTCTTGTCGCCGATGAGATCACGGAGCACGTTCTTCGCCATGTCGAGGGTAATGACCTGGCCCGTCAGGGACGCATAGGCCCCGAGCCGCACCAGGCTACCCTCTAACTCGCGGATGTTGCTCTTCATCGTCGTGGCGAGGAACTGAATCACGTCTTCCGGCAGCTTAACTCCCTCGTCCTCCGACTTCTTTCTCAAGATGGCGATGCGGGTCTCGACATCGGGGGGTTGTAAATCCGCGATCAGTCCCCACTCGAACCGCGATCGGAGACGCTCTTCAATATCGGGCATATCTTTGGGAAACCGGTCGCTGGAGAGGACGATCTGCTTATGCCCCTCATACAACGCATTGAAAGTATGGAAGAACTCCTCCTGAGTCCGCTCTTTCCCAACTAGAAACTGAATATCATCGATCATGAGCATATCGATGTGCCGGTACCGCTTCCGCAGGTCCATCATCTTGTCATACCGGATTGAGTTGATGACTTCGTTCGTAAACTGCTCGGTCGTCAGGTAGGCGATGCGCAGGTCTGTCTTTTCCGCCACGTGGTTGCCGATGGCATTGAGGAGGTGGGTCTTGCCGAGTCCCACGCCGCCATAAATAAACAGGGGGTTGTAGGTCTTTCCCGGCTGCTCAGCCACTGCCCGACAGGCAGCGTGAGCAAACTGATTACCGGCTCCAACTACGAAATTCTTAAAGGAATACCGAGGGTTTAGCAGTACACCGCGTTTGGATTTTGAGGAGATACCGACCCGCGTTGCAGTAAGGACAGTATGGGGCTCAGCGCTCCCTGTTGACGGCCTTTGAAAGACGATAAAACTCACTACCACGTCCCCTCCGCCCCTTGCTGACGCCACTGCTTCAGCTAGGAGTGAGCTATAGTGAGTACTCAACCAATCCCCAAAGAACTTGTTTGGGACTCCGATATGCGCGGTGGAGTTCTCGATCCGGTCCAGATGGACCGGGGTGAACCACGTGTCATAAACCTGTTTTGGTACCTTGCCCTGAATGTAATGGAGGGCTTCTTGCCAGACCGTGTCGAGACTCATAACCTACTCAAATTCCTATGCACAGGCTTATTCACACCTGTGGATAACTTGCTGTTTTCTTGCCTGTTTCTCATCACAATCCATGTGGTCAATACCACGCTCTACCACACATTGTCGAGCTCTGTTTCTCATAACAGAAAACTCACCAACCTCTCCACATCTCATCTGCCTTCCTTGCAGAAGAAATCCCCAAACTTCTTCTCCTGTATGCAGTGCTCTATTGCATCGCAAAACAACAACATCCACTCTATCCCCTGAATTCCCCTCCCTACTCCTACTCCGACTCCGACGACTAATTTTCCCTCTCGTATAAGATAGTCAGAAGTCAGAGTGTAATGACCTTCGTTGTCTCAATGACCAACTCAAGAAGCTGCTTATATGTCAGCCTCTGCCCCGTCGTGACGCGAGAAGACTTTTCTGAGTGCAACACTTCCGCGGGTTGTGCTGGCGTTGATACGGCGACAGTGGTTTCGACACCAAGTGTGAGAGCAGAGGGGCCATCGGGAGGATAGAGTGCGGGTGACAGTGTGAGAGTTGGATGGCGAAGTATGTATACGAGGGAGGACATGGAAAGACTGTTGTTGGTCGCGCCTTAAAACACGAGTGTGCGATCCATTGATTCAAGAAGGGTATGAATATTGTCGTCGGTTTCGTAGCGTGTCACAAACTCTTTACGGATCATGGATGGATCAGTCGATGTTTGTAAAACAAAAGGGAGTTTGAGATGCTCTAGGGAGGGAAGATACTGTTCAAGGATCTCGGCATCCACGATGTTGTCTCTCTCCTCCGATAGAAGGCGAGCTGCTTCGCCGAGGAGAATCACTGTGGTTCTATGGGAACCTGCAAGAAGACCAAGGGCAATACGGAGTGCTTCGACGGGTCGATGGGTCTTCCTCGGGTCCTCCTGAATCACCAGCGCAATGTTTTTAGCCATTGATACGTTGAACTCACTTAGGTAAACGACAGGAATGGTTCACAGGCGTCAATGATGCCGGATAACACGACGAGGCCACAGAGTGAGATTTGAGGGTCTATATTTTCCGTCGACACGTGATGTTGGTGACAGCCATAGGCACAAGCAAAGACTTTGGCGCCTGATTGAGCCAGCGCTTTATAGGGAGGACTATGGAGATTCTTCACCCCTTCATCAATGAGGTAGAGATAGACGTCATGGCCGGCATCCAGAGCCGCCTGAGCCAACCCCAGAGTTGTCGCGACGCTGTCATGAGAAGGGGGGAGCGCCAGAAGAATACCCAGCTTGCGTTTCATGAGAAGAATCCACAGGTTTTTATACTAAATAATCATATAGTTACAGTATTTATTTTTTTCTACAGAGTAAGAGGTTTTCTTGGGAAAGTCAACCCGAAAAACGGGGAGTCACGACGCGCGGACCATGGCCAGAACTTGGCGGCCGAGGGTAGAAAAAGCAAGATCAGTCTGAACCTTCGTTTCCATATTACGAAAGACCACGAACCCTCTGCTGACCTCATCGTCGCCAACGATCAAGGTGAAGCGACATCCAAGCCGATCAGCTTGGCGCAGGTGAGACTTCAAGGACCCACACCGAAAATCAGAAAGCGCTCGGATTCCTGCAAGCCGGAGTTCCTCAAGAGCAGAGAGTCCTGCAGGAGCGCCGCGCTCCCCGAAGGCAGCGACATAGACAGTGAGCATCTCAGGAGCCGCTGCAGTACCCGTTTCCGGCAACATCATCGCCATCCGCTCCAGTCCAACTGCGAAACCGACGGCCGGGGTCGGGGGGCCGCCGAGCGTCTCGACGAGTCCGTCGTACCGACCGCCGGCCCCTACCGCGTTCTGGGAACCGAGGTGCGTCGTCGTGACCTCAAAGGTTGTGAGGCAGTAGTAATCAAGACCTCGAACCAGCCGATGATTCAAGCGGTAAGGGACTCCAATCGCATCCAGAGCGGCGAGGACCGCTGCAAAATACCCGCGAGCCTTTTCCGAGAGCGAGTCAGCGAGGCGGGGCGCCATTTCCGTCGCGGCGCGACACCCCGGTACCTTGCAGTCCAGGACGCGCAGCGGATTGGTCTCAATTCGGCGCAGGCAGTTTCCACACAACGCCGGTTCCTGTTGCCGGAGATACGTCATGAGTCGGGGTCGATAGGCTTCTCGGTCACTGCTAGAGCCGAGGTTATTGATCTCCAGCGTCAACCCTGGCAAGCCGAGATCGCCAAGCAGACGCCACAACAAGGCGATCACTTCGACATCGGCGCGCGGATCGGCCATCCCGAAGGATTCCACGCCGAACTGGTGAAACTGGCGCAGACGCCCGGCCTGGGGCCGTTCGTGACGAAACATCGGCCCGAGGTAGAAATACTTCTGTGGGACCGGATCGGCCGCGCGGTTGTGTTCGATGTAGGCTCGAACCGTTCCCGCGGTTCCTTCCGGCCGGAGCGTCAGCGAGGTCCCGTCACGATCCTGGAACGTATACATCTCTTTTTCGACGATATCGGTTGAAGCGCCGATGCTTCGCGCGAACAGGGTAGTAACTTCGAAGATCGGAACGCGAATCTCATGAAAACCGTACGCGACGGCCCACCGTCGGGCGGTTTCTTCGATGAGCCGCCAACGGGGCGTCTCTTCAGGGAGCAGGTCTTTGACGCCCTTGATGCCTTTGATCATGTCCCAAAAACGGCAAGGGGTGAGGAGTGACGGATTCGGCGGACTATAGCGGCGCCTTCCGAGGCAAGTCAACGGAGCAGACCTTGCGCGTCGGTGAAACGAGGGGTATAGTGCGCCCCCTACGGGTCAGCGCAACGGTGTGGACGCCCTATGAATCAGGATCAATCGGGTCGCCGGGTGGTAGCCATCGCGCCGATGCCGCCGGAGAAATCCGCTTACGCCCTGGCGCGGTACAGCCGGTCGCCGGACACTATCGAGCAGAGCATCCGGTGGGTTCATGGCCATTCGTCGGAGAAGTTCTGGGAGCAGTTCTACTTCGACTACGGCCATGCCTCCATCGCCGACCTCGGGCATGTCATCGTTTGCTTCGAGGACATCTCCGAGCTCGCAGCTATCCGGCTGGAAGATGAATCTCTGTGGGACGGGCAGGCCAAGTCGAGCCGCTACCAGAACTTCGCCTCGAACCGATGGTTTGTACCGGGGCAGATTCGCGGCAGCGAGACCGAGGCGATCTATGAAGGGATTCTCCGCAGCCTCTCCGAAATCTACCGGCTCTTGCACGATCCGTTAACCTTCTACCTCTCCGAACAGGAACCGCGGCCGGAGGCGATGAAGCCGGCCGACTATCAGCGCACGATCGCGGCTCGGGCTTTCGACGTCACGCGTTATCTGCTCCCGTTGGCGGCCAAGACGAATGTGGGTCAGGTGGTGAGCATCCGGACCTTGGAAAAGCAGATCACGCGCCTGCTGTCCTCCCAGCTGCCGGAGTTGCGCGCCATCGGTGACGACCTGAAAGAAGCCTGCCAGCGCCCCCCGGTCAACCTGTGGGGCGAACTCTGCGGGCAGAAGGCCGGCCTGAGCGACCCGTTGGCGCCGACGCTGGCGCGGCATGCGAAGCCGAACCAGTATCAGGAGTCGGTGTACTCCGATCTGGCGCGGCATGCGAAAGAAGTCTTGCGGGGAACTGGGATCGATCAGCCGGAAAGCTGGGGCGCCGTGGGCTCGGTTGAATTGATTGACCCGCATCATCCGCTCGACGAAGTCGTGACCACCCTGCTCTACCGCGTCACCCATGCGCCGTACCGGAGAATCCTCGAAGTCGTGAAGGACTGGTCGGACAAGCAGAAGCAGGAGACGATCGAGGTAGTGACCCGGCAACGAGGACCGCATGACGAACTGATCAAAGAATTTCGAAGCGGCTACGCGTTCAATTTCGACATTCTCATGGACATCGGTGCCTGGCGAGACCTGCATCGCCACCGCCGCTGCCAGCAGGTGCAACAAAACTTCACGACGATCCATGGATATGATATCCCGCCGCCACTCGTCGAAGCCCATTTGGATCAAGAGTACCGGCAGGCGATGGATGCCGTGTGCAACGATATCGAGTTGCTCAAGAAGAAGGACCAGGAGGCCTCGCTCTATGCCATCCCGTTCGGCTTCAAGGTGCGCTGTCTCTTCAAGATGGATTATGCCGAGGCGGAGTATATCGCCAAGCTCCGGTCCGGCGTGAAGGGCCATTGGTCCTACCGGAGGATTGCCTGGCAGATCAAGCAACAGCTCGCGCAGCGGTTCCCTTCTCTGGGCGAACGCATTCAGGCGACGCCGCCGGACGTGGAAGATACGCTGACCCGATAAACTCCCCGCATGACTCATGAGCAGCCCTCAGCAACAATGCGAATCCGCCATCGTGGCCGGGGCCTGGGATATGCTCCTGGCCGAGGCGTTGGCCTGGGGCAAGCAACCGGAGGCGGCAGGGACCAGGGACCCGCGGCCGTACTTCGCCGAAAACGTGGTGTATCTGTTGGGCGGCAGGTTTGCCGAGGCCTGGAAGACCCACGCTCTCTGCCTTGAAGCTCAGGACGACATTGCGGCGGTGAAATCCTGGGTGGACTCCCTTGTCGAGCGACAGCCGGACAATAGCTACGCCCATCTCATCCGGGGCCTCTTCCTGTCGCAGTCCGGCCAGTCGGAGCAGTCGGTTCCGTGCTACAGGGAAGCGGCAAAGCTGAACCCGCAATCCGCCTATCCCCATTACTTCCTTGCTCAGATCCATGAGCGGGCGAGTCATCTCGAAATGGCGATCAAGGAATATCGCGAGGCTGTGCGATTAGCTCCCGACTATGTGCCGGCTCGGACCAATCTTGGCGTGGCCTATCAGGAGCAGGGCCGGCTCGAAATGGCGATCAAGGAATATCGCGAGGTCATCAGGCTGCAGCCGACCGACCCTGTCGCCCATGCCAATCTTGGGTGTGCCTTGGCCGAGCAGGGCAAGATGGAACCGGCACTGCAATCCTACAAGGAGGCGCTCAGGCTGAATCCGAAGGACGCAGAGGTCCACTTTGCTCTGGGCGGGCTCTATGAAACGCGCGTTCGGTTAGACTTGGCGCAGAAGAGTTATCGCGATGCGCTCATGGCCAACCCGGAGTTCGGCGCCGCGCACTCGGCCTTGGGATGGATGGCGCTCAGGAAACATCAGCTGCAGGACGCCCAGGAGGCCTTCAGCCGTGCCCTCAAGTGCAACGCCGAAGACGCCAGCGCCTATCACGGCATTGCGGAAATCTATGCGCTCCGGGGTAAACGCCAGAGCGCGATGGAGAATTACACCAAAGCGCTCAAGTACTATCGCGATCCGGAGAAAAAGAACCAGATCATGAATCAGCTGTTCCAGGAGGGCCACGTGGGGGACTGAGGGCCCATAGCCTGTTCGTTCTTCGCTCGCTGAGCGCGCACGCAAGGTTGATCGAATGTCGAAACTATCGACGGTGCTCGCTCAATGCGCGCGGTTAAACGAACAGGCCATGGGCCCTCTTGGCGGGTGATGCAAGGAGAGCTTCCACGCACGCGATGAAGGACGAGGTCCCAGGCCCTCTTGTGGAGTATCAAGGGAGAACTCGCCTGGCGTAGGAGCAAAAAAAGTTGAACGGCGCCAAGCCGAAGGACAGCAAGCAAGAGAAACGGGAGGACAGGGGGGAAGACTTAGGTTCTAAGAATCGACGAGATACGCTTCACGAACGACGAGATGCGGGAGTTACAGCTCTCTGATGGCGCCTTGGAGGACGGTGATTTGCGTGACAGGATCACCGGAGTTCTTCAGCTCATCGCGGATCTGGTCTTTCAGGTAGGACGAGTACCCGATACGATCGACCAGTAAGGTCAGGAACCGTTCCGCGGAAAGGAGGCTCTGGGCTTTCAGTTCCTCAACGGTCTCGTCACTGACCGGAACATACGAGCTGCCGATGTGGAAGACCACATTGTAGTAGCGACCCCGCCCAATGCGCTCAAACCGCAAACCCTTCACCCAAACCTCCTCTAAGCCCGCGTGGAGCGGTTCATTTTAGACAAACGCATGCTGGAAGACAAGGGCTACCTCCTGATCCAGAACGCCGCGCGCTAGCCTCCGTATCCCTGGTGGACAGCTATGCGGGCCTGTCTTTATCATCCGTGACACATGATTCCCGGTGTCGCAGAAACAGGCGGGCTGGAGGTGCGATGACGGTAACAAGACTTATGGAATCGTGGATAGGCCGACTGGAGGCCGAGCGGCAACGGATACGCGACGCCGGGCAAGACGTTCCCATCGTGGCTTCCCACGGTCGCCTCGTCCAGACGGTCGGGGGGCTCCATTTGTACGAGTTTATCTTGCCTCCGGGGGTCGCTCTTTCGGTCGATCTTCCCCTCTCCATCGTTCCCTCCGACGAGTCGGAACCGACAGAAGGAATCGTCTTACGCCAAACGGATGACACCGTCGTTGTGCAGGCGAACGACGCCCTCGGAGCTTCGCTGGCCTCCGTGACGCTCATCCCAGACCAGGCTGGTCTGCTGGAAGTGTCGGCTGCACGGTTGAAGGAGATGGTCATAAAGCCCAACGCCTATAACCTCAGCCTTCTGGAACGCCTGGTTCCTCTGATCCGGACGCTGGGAAATGGCGGGCAGCTGTCCTCCTCTACATCATCCGTTCTGACCACCGTGTGGTTAGACAACCGGTCACAGCGCCGTCAAAAGCTAGCGAGCCTGGCGATAGAACTCATTCGCGCGAACAAACGCATGCTTTTGCTCAGTCCAGATCATCAGGAATCTGACGAGGTCGTGGGCATCATCGCGCGTACGATGCAAGCCGGCGGCCTCAATTACAAGATATGGATCAGTCGGTATGAAATGCCGGTGACCTCAGAAAGTGGCGGCATCAGCCTGCAGGAGTTAGGGTTCGAAGGTCAAATTCATCAGTTTTATGAGCGGTCTCGTGGTGAGAAAGCTTCGCTGCGGCACAAGTACGAACGCTTCCGGGAACTCGCGCCTGTTCTGGCCGAGAAAGCACGGATTCAGAAGGACCTGGATGAGGTGCGTTTACTCGAATGGCGTATTGTGACCCAGCTGAGAGACCTACAGATAAGGATGAAAGAGGTAGGAAATACCCTCACGGAATACCAGAACCTCACGCTGTTACAGCGTCTAGGGATGCAGGCCATCGGAAGGAACGAGGAATCACTCAAGCAGTACAGCGTGCTTTACCAGCAGCAGATCGACGAGCTGATGAAAGAGTTCGACATGACCAAAGGCCGCATTCAGGAGCTTGTCCCGGAGGCAGCCGTTCCAAGAGATATGCGTCAAGAGTTCGACGACCTCAAAGAAGAGATTGCGAAGTTAGGAGGGACGAAGAAGGTCCGCGAATTATTGGCCGCCGAAGAGGAAATGAACCGTCAGGCCTTCATGCAAAGTCGTCGAATTGTGGCCGCGACGCCGTCACGAGTCGCGAGCGACCCCCTCTTCGGCCGCGTACGATTCGACGTCCTCATGGCCGACGAGGCCCCGCGGATCGCCGCTCCCTCCTTGCTGGCTGCGGCCGGGTTGGTGCGGGAGCGGATTATCATCAGCGGGGATCAGCGCGATGTCGCAACAGCGGGCTGTTGGCAGACGAAGGATTCGTCGCTCCTTGCTTGACGGCGCGCGCAAGAATTCAGGATAATCCTGCTCCTTGCGGTGTCAGGTTTCTTGGCATGCTCAAAATGGCCTTGAACGAGGCCGCGGGGACGGAGACGAACGAGATCGAAGTTAGCGTTCTTCGGGGATGGTCAAATAAGGCTGTTACAAGGCCGCAGCGAGCGAGAGCCGGAGGCGTACTCTTTGCCGGTATGTTGACGGCTTGAGCGAAGAGAGAAAAAGTAATCGGGAGATTTTTGCCTGGCACGCTCAAAATGCCCTTGAACAAGGCCGCAGGGAGCCTGCGAGCGAGGCGTACGAGGTTGTTACGTCGCCGTGAAGCAGGAGACCGAGAACGAAGTTGAAGGGCATTTTCAGCGTGCCTTAATGCCGAAGTGGCGGAACTGGCAGACGCACTAGATTCAGGGTCTAGCGCCCGCAAGGGTGTCCGGGTTCAAATCCCGGCTTCGGCACCACCTACCTACCGCGCAGCGATTTCCGAGACGTGGCGAGCAGCGTACTGACGCCGTGTTATGAGGGTGTTCGCGGTCGATCGTGCCTTTCCCTCGAACATTGGACCCGTGCGCCAGAGCGTTGAGGAAATTGGCCCGTTGTAAGGCGCTCACGATCGAGCGATGGGAATGGTGAAGGAAAAGTGGCTGCCTTCGCCGGGGGCGCTGTCCAGGCGGATGGTCCCGCCGTGCAGCTCAACCAAATTCTTGGCGATGGCCAGCCCCAGACCAGCCCCGCGTGCCTCCACGGGAACCGACTCGCTCCAATAGAACTTGTCGAACACCTTGTCACGTTCATGGGATGGAATCCCACATCCACTGTCAATCACCGACGTCTCGACATAGGCCTCGTCTCGCACATGGGATTCGACTCGAATCTCCCCGCCCTCCGGGGTAAATTTGATGGCGTTGTGGATCAGATTAGTCAGAATCCGATTGAGCGTATCCGCGTCCCCGTTGACCAGGGGCACGCTCTGCCGGGAAGTTGCTCGTAGCGTGATGGCCTTCTCGCGAGCCGCGGCTTGATAGCTCTCCACCACATCTGCCGCGACATCACACAGAGAGACGGGGACGAAATGCAATTCCATACGACCCGCCTCAATCTTGGAGAGATCCAGGAGCTCATTGAGCATCCGCGTAAGTCGATCGATGTTATGCTTGACCCGTTCCAGAGAGCGGGACTGTTTCTCGGTCAACGCACCGGTCAGACCGTCCAGCAAGTTTTCCACATAGCCCTTGATCGAGGTCATCGGCGTCCGCAGTTCGTGTGACACGATCGAGACGAACATCGACTTCAGGCGATCCAACTCTTGCAGCTTATCATTCGCGGTCTGTAACTCACGAGTCCGTTGCTGGACTCGCTGTTCGAGCGTCTGGTTGAGCTGCTCAAGCTCCCGATAGGCTTGCTTCACCGCAAGATCTCTATCGGTTAACGACTTGGTCATCTGGCCGAACGCCGTCGTCAATTGCCCGACCTCATCACGCGTCATCGGATTGACCGAGGCGCTCAAGTCGCCTCCAGCGATCTGCCTCGCGACCCCGACCAGGCTCTTCAGCGGTGTGGTGATCCGACGCGTCAGGAGGACGGTGGCCAGAATCCCTCCGAAAATAACCACGATCGTGATCAGGACGACGTTGCCGATCATCCTGTTCAGGGCCTGGTTCATCCTCTCCCCGGTCAGTCCGATGTGGACGACTCCATAGACCTTGGCGGGCGATTCCGTGGTCATGCCTGTGTCAGCTTGCGGGTCCTCCGCTTCAAGGGAGAGCAGAGGAAAAGAAGACTTGCTCCGACTCCCTCGCCTGATCGGCACCGCAAAATCATACAGCAATTCTGGTTGCCCGCCGTCTCGTGCAACGAACGACGTGATGACCACGTCGGTTGAGTCCGACCCAAATAACCCCTGAGCAAGGGTCGGATCCGGATAAGTATTCTTCTTGCTCATTGCGGCGAGCTGCTTTCCATCGGGCCCTGTGAAAACGACGTAGGCACTCTCCTCCACGTCCATCACCCCGGTCATGAGTTGATCGAGCAGCAGCAGGTCCTTAGCAATGAGACCGTACCGGCTGTTGTGCGCCAAGTTCTTCGCCAGAATGCTCCCCGCGTTGATCAAGGAGTGGGTCATGGAGTCGGCCTGTTGCCGAATAAAGTACCAACTGAGACCGGAGCACACGGCGACAATCACCAGGCCGATGAACAGGACAAACTTCGTGCGCAGGCTGATCAACACGGGTGTCCGGTTCGTCTCGTTTCGGCTATTCAAGGCAGGCACGATCAATACACCTCATCCATCATGTTCAGCATGTTCGGCGGGATCGTGATCCCCAGATACTCGGCCGTACCTAGATTGAGCGAAATCCGCTGCTTCGGAAGAAACGTCTTGGGTGAAGGCACGGTCAGGCCGTCCAGGATGGCCTGTGCAACCTGGCTCGCCTCCTGCCCAACCTCGGCAGAATCGACCCAGAAGCTCATGAAGGCGCCGCGGCGCACAAATTCCGGATCGAACCCGATGACGGGCACCCGCTGGTCGAACGAGGCCCTCAGAAGAAATGCAAAAGACTCCTCGGTCAAAACGGTGCTGTCTGAGATGAGCCATAGCGCTTCAATCTCGGGTAAGAGTTCCCGCAGCGCTGTGGGAACTTGTTCTTCGGTCCTCACCTGTCGATCGATGAGCGTGATGCCGAGTTGCCGTGCCTGGTTGATCGTCTCCGCGGACAGACGAGGCGTTTTATCCGGATCGTACAGATAACCAATCCGTCTGAGGTTGGGCATCACGGCATGCAGGGTACTGAGTTGCTGTCCGATCGGAGTCCTGACCGAAATCCCGACCATGTTGCTGGCCTTGAGGTCATACTTCGACGGATGCAGCACCATGCAGAAGACGACGGGGACATCGAAGATCTCGAGCCGGGCCGCAATCGCGGCCTTCAGTCCTACCGCGAGCACGAGATCGGCACCTGAAGCCCGTATCTTGCTCGCATACTTCCGGCCGAAACCGGTATCGCCCTTCAGATCGTATTCGATGAACTTGGTGTTGCTCGGCATGGAGGACTTGAAGCCGCTGACCGCCTGGTTGTAGACGGCGATGTTGGCCGACTTCAGGATGGCAACTTCATGTGCATGGATCGGAGCGACGGATACGGTCGTGCCGAACGCAGCCAGCACACAGGCCACGACGCATCGAGCGAAGGTGATGAACCGAGGGTGGAGCAGAGACCGGTCACCGGTTTGGACGGTCCCGAAGCCACACGATCCTATCGCGAGGTGCGCGCTCACGGGGTGCCCTTGCTTCTGCATGGGTGGTAATGACCGGGCTCGAATCCCACCGGCGATCGGTATTGCGGCCGTACTCGCCCGCCCAAGATCAGTGCGCCAGGAGGGGAGACGCGCGGGTTTCCGTACATGGGGCCTCTGAGCAGTACGCGAGCTTCTATGGCCGGCAACTATAATTTGAGCGTCAACCAGGCCATGACTCGTCTCTCGATCAGTTCGCCGAGCGGGTGTTCCTTATGGTCGTCCCCGAGCGCATTGAAGACCGAGATCGCTGCTTCAGCGGACCGTCGATATCCGGCCGTTACTTCCTGCTCCCAAAAGCGGTAGCCGGCGCGAAGGTTAACGAGGCTATAGCCACCCACCCTGTTGCCCGGAGACACGCCAAAAATGTCGAAGGATTGGGCAAAGGGATAACTGGCTGGTCCGACGTAATGCAGCACGGCTTCGCCGCTCAAGCCATTCTCCCATTCACCGCGCAGACCGGCGTTCACCTTAGACTGGGGAGCGCCGCGCCTCGCAAGCCCCGTAAAGTTCTGGCCGATCTTCTGATAAGAGTAATTGGCAAATCCAGTCAACCAGGGGGTAGCCTGGAATTCGATCCCGACCTCTGCTCCATAGATCTCTGTCCTCCCCGTGTTCACAGTGTTCACGATATTGCCCGATGACTGAAGACCAATCAGGTCTGAGATGCGGTTGAAAAAGAAATCTGCCCTCACTCGGAGGCGGTGGCGGTAAAACCATCCTTGATAGCCGAGTTCATAGGAGAGAATCTCCTCGGGATCAAGATTCCTTGATCCGAGAACAGGATTGGTTACGGGGAAGAATGGGTTGGGGACTAGAGGGACGAAGCGGGCGTCTTCGTACGTTTCGAACAGGGTCGGTGGTCGATACGCAACAGAGGCCTGCGCCCGTAGTGTGTGGCCAGGAACGGGTGTGTAGAGGACGGCGAGGCGCGGGCTGAAGGTAGGATTGATCTGGGTATGGAGATCATAGCGTACCCCGCCGACCACGCTGATGGAGGGTGTGACGGACCATTCTCCTTGGATATAGAGCCCTAATCGATTTTCCTTCCCAAAGGTCGATAGACAATTACAACCAAAGGTATTATGTCGATAATTGATCCCGTAGGTGAACCGGGCAGATTCTCCAACCTTGAGGGAGTGCTGACCCTCAACGTTGTACGTATTGCCAGAAAATGTCAGATGCGAGTTCATGCTTGGATCCGTGGTCTGTACGAAACCCGTTAAGAGGGGATGGGCCAACGCGTTACTGTCGGCGAAGAAACCATTCCAGTATGCACGAAGAAAGAAGCCTTGGTTCTCATACGCTACATTGAGGTAGGGGAGTTTCGTGGTCGGTTGGACGAGGGTGCTTCCGAAACCGACCAGTGGTCCGTCATGGGGATCCATATAGACGAGGCCGCCCGAGACCGACAGCTTCGACGGGCCGGAAAAGGCATACTCGGTCTGGCCGTTGAACTTGTAGGATCGAAACGCGAGGGCGTCGTGATCCCGCCACTGGACATTTTGCTCATATCCCCCGGACACACGGTACCGGAGTTTTCCTTGGACGCCGGCATGGATGGCTGAGGTCAAGGCGGTCCCCAGTTCGCCCCCTGCGATCTGCAGGGTTGTTCCCTTCATCTCTTCCGGAGACTTGGTGATGATGTTCACGACTCCATCGAAGGCATTGAAGCCGTACAAAGCTGAAATGGGTCCTTTGATGACCTCAATCTGCTTGATCTCAGGGAGCGTGACCGGGAGTCCCTTCCAGAACACAAATCCCTGCATGTCGATGTAGACGGAGCGTCCATCGACCAAGACAAGCATTTTGTTAGCCAGTAATTGGTTGTTTCCCCGGGCGCTCACGTTGAACTCCGCTCCGGTGATCTGCATGACCTCGAGGCCGGGGATGCGGCGCAGGACGGTCGGCACGTCAGGGGAACCCGATTGACGGATGTCCTCGGCTGTAATGACATAGACATTCGAGGGCGCTTGAGAGATGGGCTGTTCGCGGCGTATGGCCGTACTGACCGTTTCTTCCTCGATAAACGAGAACACGCCGGAAACGCCGTCACCCCTGTCGGTCGCCTGCGACGCAGCCGGGGCTGGAGCCGGGGGCGCGAGCAGCATCAGGATATGCACGCCGGCCACGATCATGAGACGAGGCATGGCCGGAGAGGTGGTGCGCGGTGGCAGGTCGCCTTCTCTCACGATCACCTCGCCCTTGCGCTAATCGGTCAATGCGCCGTGAGCACTCGAGTCACAAGTGCTCACCCGTCTTGTTTCCCCTCTCGCGGCGTTTGGAACCAGCGCTCTGTCATGTGCTTAATCTGAGACGTGTCAAACGGTTTGAGCAGGTATGCCTGTGCGGCGGCACGGATAGCCGAAACCACGCCTTCCCCGGCGCTGGCCGCCGTGATGATCACCACCGGGATCGACGGATGGCGATCCTGGATCAGACCCAACAGTGCCAGCCCATCCATGCCGGGCATGCGGATGTCCAAGAATAGGCCTCGTGGCGTGAGGTGCTCTAGCTTCTCAAGGGCCGCGCGTCCATCCGCCGCAGTTTCGACAAGATACCCGTACGACTCTAAGCGGTCCTGCAGGACCTGCCTGATGTCCGGATCGTCGTCCACCACAAGGATCGGCTTTTCCATCTCCGTACTTTCAAGATTGCGCAGTCATCGGTCAGCCCGTAGATCCTGATTCTCATGACCGAGCGCTGTGCAAGTGCTGTACTTACACAGAAAACACGACTTACTGCTGTGAGATGCCCCACCCCTCTCCCCGATAAGATACATATTCCGAACAAATAGATACATTCAGTTCAAGGAGTTGCTGGGAATAACGAGCGATTATCCCGGGTTATCAATGGGGCAAGAGGGTTTGATCATGGAGTGAAAGGCAACGAACGCTCCGGTGGCCCAACCGCGAGAAAGCCCTACCCGACTTCAGGAGATACGCGATAGGGTTTCCGGGCCAGGCAGAATAGAGCAACAGTATCTGTCTGAATCGAGGTGGGGGATAAGTCGAGAAACGCAGAGGTATGATCAGGGCAACTGATGGATTCCTGGCGGAGGAAGCTTCGAACGTACCGTGGATCTCTCATCCGAAGGATCGAGCATCCGATCCATTGGCTGACGATTTCATCCGAAGATCACCCAGGACGGTCCCTTTACAACGGCGCCCGTTTCCTCAACAGTTGCGCGACCTACGTTCTCTGTGCATCTCTTCCAGCCCGGCTGCGCAACCCAGGTTCGATCCGGAGGTTCACATGTGTCTGTCGTAGTTCACCAGATCCCAGTAGGAATGCTACAGGTTGATAAACATCTGCAACAGGATGACATGGTTGATCTGATTGATGATTCCGGACTGGCTGTTGTTGAGCGCCTGCATTTGATAGCCGAGATCCATATTTACTTGTTCGGTGAATCGGCGGTTCATGCCGAGAAAAAATCGGTTCTGATCCAATCCTGCTTCGGGACCGTGTCCCACCGTATTCAGGTTCACAAAAATTTCATCGAACACGACGATGGCCCAGTTTGAAAGATCCGGCAACGGGAAATCCGCGCGCAACAGAGTTCGAGCTCGAACGGCGGTCCCGTCGGCATTGTCGATGATTCGTTCTTCCAGCCGTGAGCGGCTGAGAATCTTGAAGGATGGAAATTTGCGACTATAGATTAGCTGCTGAAAGACGCGATGTTCGTCGGTAAACCGGGGCTGATAGTTGCCGATCCAGGCGTACCCTTGCCAGATCGACAAGTGATCGGTCAGTTTGTACCCGATGGCCGGGCGCAGGAGTATCTGATCCAGTTCCGATACATCGTCCCCGAATCGGGGGTTCACCTCCATATACCCGACAAAAGACTTTGAGAGTGGAACAGTCAGAAAGACCGGCGACCACAGGCGAAAGTCTTGATTCACGGATGACCCGGCATGGATCTGTGAAGTAGCGCCGACCGCGAGGGTGCACACGAACGCTACCACCACCAGCCCGGAAGGCCGTCCTCTTTGTCGACGCGAACGGAACACGTCCATGTCTCCTTGGATACAGAGCTGAGCCGGTTCTTTTATAACCAATTTCACAGCGGACTTTAAAGCGGAGATTACCGTTCTTCTCATGAAGGCCCCTTGCGTCGCCGAGTCACAGTTTCCTAGAATGGGCCTCTCTGCGAGGATGCCATGCTGGGGACCCTGTATCCCGCCAACCGCTTGCCCGCCCGGTACTTGATACGGTGGTCGTGGGAAATCTTGTGCATCGAGCGCGAACCCGCCATCTGGGTTTCTGGTTCCTCGTCAGCCTCATGGTGCTGAGTAGCGGACCGGGGTACGCGGAGTGGGTGGAAGTTGAAAGCAAGTATCAGATGCCAGGACTCCACACGGTGCACATTGATCCGGAGACAATCACCCGGGAAGGGCCTTTGGTGACCGTCTGGCAATTAACCGACTATCACACCTCCCGATGTGATTCTTGAACCTCTTCGCGCCACTGCAGACCTGTCTCGACTCCGCTCGGCGTTGACAGATTCCCAACGTCGGTCTGCGGCTTGAAGAACCATCATGCCTGCTCTCTGGGTCATCAGGATCGGGATCATCGCTCTGGTGGGAGCAGCATGCCTCGTTGGCTACAGGCTCTGGGTTGCCCCCGGGGCTACCCAATCAGCGAAGGAAGAACTCCTTGCAGGTATCATCCAGGATTTAAACAAGAACTTTCCCGCATCGGAGCGATTTGTTCTCCTTTCATCTTTCAACGAGCAAGCGGTCTTGGACAAGAAAACAGGGCTGGTCTGGGAGCAGTCTCCGGAGCGGATGACCGTCACATGGAACGAGGCCCGCACCACCTGCGTCCAGCGAACGATAGGAGGTCAAAAAGGCTGGCGCCTGCCCTCACCCTCGGAGATGCGCAGCCTGGTGGGTCCCTCCGTGGATGCTCCGGGCCCGAATCTCCCGCCGGGCCATCCGTTTCTGAACATCCAGTCGTCGTCCTATTGGACGGTGGTCCCTGCAGCGAACCTCCCTTCCTACGCTCGCTATCTGGATGCCTTTCTCGGGAACGTGTTGAGCCTTGTCCGGGTCTACACCTTCCCGGTCTGGTGTGTCCGCGGCCCTCTGAAAGCGGATGAGTATTGAGCTCGATGGGGCAAGCGCGACCAGATTCTCGGCAGCGGAGATGCCCAACGCCGCCAGGCCTTCGAACCGTCACTTCCCGCCGCTTTTGCTCCCTCGCCGCCGTCAGGAGTAGAATTCACTCCTTGCGAAGAATCTGGCATTCAGACGTACGGCAGTCTTGCCGGCCCTCTCGAAGGATAAGAATTTCATGAAGATCGTGGTAAGCGGCGGAACTGGCTTTGTCGGCCGAGCGCTCTGTCTGTCGCTCGCACGTCAGGGCATGAACGTGACGGTCCTTTCGAGAGATTCGCAGCAGGGGAACAGACGACCGGGTTCTGCGATCGACATTGTCAGGTGGGATGGAACGACGACCGGCCCCTGGGAGCACGAACTGGACTCAGCCGCGGCGGTGATCAATCTTGCGGGCGAACCGATTGCGGCGGGCCGGTGGACCCAAGAACGAAAACAGCGCATCGTGGACAGCCGCGTGAAGGCCACGGAGCTGTTGGTCCAGGCGATTTCGCGCGTCTCACGCAGGCCACCGGTCTTCATCAGCGCATCGGGCATCGGCTATTACGGGACAAGCATGGATAGGGTGTTCGATGAGCGAGACGGGCCTGGTTCCGACTTTTTCGCCGATCTCTGTCGGTCCTGGGAAGCGGCGGCGCTCACGGCCCGCGCTTGCGGCAGCCGGGTCGTTTGCGTACGCATCGGCATGGTGCTGGAACGAGACGGTGGTGCACTAGCGAAGATGGTGCCTCCGTTCCAAGCGTTTGTGGGCGGACCGATTGCACCGGGCACCCAGTGGGTGTCCTGGATTCATCGGGCTGACCTCATCGGTCTCATTGAATGGTCGCTGACGCACGAACAGGTCGCTGGCCCTGTCAATGCAGTCGCACCGGAGGCTGTCACCATGCATGACTTCTGCAGAATGTTGGGAGCGGCATTGAAGCGCCCGTCCTGGTTGCCTGTCCCGGAATTTGCCCTCCGACTGTCGTTCGGTGAACTGGC
>JBQTIO010000215.1:0-21504 GCA_052388075.1 Nitrospiraceae bacterium | reverse complement strand
TGGTACTGCGTCTTGTAGACTGTGTGGGCCGCTTTGTGCAATTTCACGCATCGCAGTCTACCGGAAGACGCGGGACCTTGCTCACACCCCCGCCTTTACAGGCGGGGACCTCCCGCTGGATTAGATGGTGATCAGTTCCCAGGCGGCTGAATATCTGGCTTGATGCTGTATGGTCCAGAGGCTGCATTGAGTCCAGTACTCGAAAATCCGCCGAAGACCGTGGAGCTCTGCCCGCTCGCGGTGTTCAGCCCTCCACCCAGGATAGCGGAGGTTAGGCCGCTTGCAACGTTCTGGTCTCCGCTGAGGATGGCCGCGTAACGGCCACTGATCGTGTTTGTGGTGCCGAACACGAGCCCGCCCGATGAGCTAAACGAGTTCATCGCTCCGCCCACTAGGTTATGTGAACCTGTGCGGTTCACTCCCACGCCGTCGGTTCGGATTTCGTTGTATCCGATGATCAGGTTGCCCAGGCCGGTGGTCGTGTCGACGGTCGCGCCTGAACCGCTCTGCACATGGACATTCACGCCTCTGAAGACGAGGTGCGGGCCTTTCAGATTATTCTTATCAGCGGTCTCGATGAAAAGATACTTTTCCAGACCAGGAACGCCGCCGCCACTGCCTGCTGGTTGACTTTGCAGCGCGGTGATTTGTAACTGCATGGTCTGGATCTGGGTCTGAGCGGCTTGCAGGTTGGCCAGCAAGGTAGTATCAGCGGTGAGGAGCGCCGCGATGCTGCTCTCCAACGAAGCGACTTTTGCCTGGAGCGCGTCGAGGGACGTGTTGGTCGTGCTGCTGCTGCTGTGCCGATGCTGTTTCACCCGTTCCCGAAGATCGGCAATGCGTTCCCTCAGTTCCTGCATCCGTTGCTGATTAATCAAGTGATGTTGGGATGCAGTTTGCTGTCCTTTGTCACCAGCCCAGACTAAACCTGGTCCGATGACGACCGCGAGTGCCATGCAGGTTGCAAGCACGGCTCGCCGACAATATCCCCCACAACCTCTCTCCATGTGCGTGAAGCTTGATGCATCACGTGGGAAGTTCTTGTCCATACCAGTACCCTCCCTTTCCGTTTGTGTAACTCCGCTCTCTGCGCCTAGGTTGCCTCGCTAGGGTCGCCATGAGGACGGGATGCGACGGTTCTTGCGGACCCTATAACCGCAAAGGATGTGCCGGTTCGGTTCTACAACGGGTTACGCTGGTCCAGTTCCTGCTATATGTCGATTATCCGGGGGAAAAGAGACACAAAATGCCATCTTTCTTGACGAAAAACGGGCCAAAACGGGCAGGTGGTTAACGAAGAGGGAGGGTATTTCCGCAACTGGCGGTCAGGCGTGATGGCGGCTACGGTTGGTTTCTGGCTGACGAGCGGTAGGCGAGAATGAGCGCAATTCCCGTGAACACAGAAAGGACGAAGCCAATCACAAGCTGCGTGCCGAAGCCGACGGGTCCGACATAGATTTTGTAGAGTTGCAACAGCCCCAGCGGCAGCCCGACTGCCAGAGCAAGGGCGATCATATGTCGTCTTAAATAAATCGGCTCGCCTGGCTTTCGTTCGTTCCTCAGGTCGCTACTCCTCAATGGTCGAAATATCGCCGGGGTCCTGCCCGAGTTCTTTGGCTTTCAGAACGCGGCGCATGATCTTTCCCGACCGCGTCTTAGGCAGTGAGGAGACGATATCGATCTCGGACGGCACGCCGATCTTGCCCAACTCTTTGAGTACCTGATCCTTAATAGACTTGATCAGCAAGGGGCTTTCCGTCTCTCCCTGTTTCAAAATGACGAAGGCTTTGATGGATTCGCCAACGGTCTTGTGCGGTTTGCCGATGACGGCGGCTTCCGCAACCGCGGGATGACTGACCAAGGCGCTTTCCACTTCGGCGGTGCCGAGCCGATTACCGGCGACTTTGATGACGTCGTCCGCCCGTCCCATGAACCACATGTAGCCGTCGGCATCTTTGTGACAAATGTCGCCGGCGGCATAGCAATTCGGGATCGTATTCCAATAGGTTTTGTACCGCTCCGGGTCCTTGTAGATGGTGCGCATCATGGAAGGCCACGGCTTCCTGATGACGGCAAGGCCCCCGGCGTTGGCCGGTAAGCTGTTGCCGTCGCGGTCGACCACATCGGCCTCGATGCCCAGAAACGCTCGAGTGGCCGAGCCGGGTTTGAGCGGCACGGTGGGCAGGGGCGTGATGAGAATAGACCCCGTTTCCGTCTGCCACCAGGTGTCCATGATGGGTTTATCTCCGCCTGTCACGCGATGGAACCACTCCCAGGCTTCCGGATTGATCGGTTCGCCGACGCTGCCGAGGATGCGGAGGGTGGAAAGGTCGAACTTGCGGGGCCAGTCTTCGCCGTAGCGCATAAGCAGGCGGATCGCGGTGGGCGTGGTATAGAAAATCGACACGCCGTAGCGTTCGATTAGGTCCCACCAGCGGCCCGGATTCGGGTAGTCAGGCTTGCCTTCGGCCGTCAGTATGGTCGCGCCGTTGAGCAGCGGCCCATAGACGATGTAGCTGTGGCCCGTGACCCAACCCGGATCGGCGACGCAGAAATACACGTCGTCGTCCTTCAGATCGAATACGTACTTCGTCGTCGTGTAGGTTCCGACCATGTAGCCCCCGTGGACATGGACGACGCCCTTTGGTTTGCCGGTGGTGCCGGAGGTGTAGAGAATATACAGCGGCGTCTCGGCATCCAGCCGCTCCGCTTCGCAGATCGACCGCTCACCTTTCAGCCACTCATTCCAGTCTATTTCTCTTGGCGCGGACAGAGCCGGGCCTGGAGTTTGTCGGCACACCACAATCACGTGCTTGACGGTGGCGCAGGTCTTCAGGGCCTCATCCACGACCGGTTTCAGGTTAATGATTTTGCCACGATCGAAACCGACATCGGCGGTGATGACCACCTTGGCCTCGGCGTCGTGGACACGACTGGCGAGGGCCGGCGCGCTGAAGCCGGAGTAGACAACGCTATGGATGAGGCCGATTCTGGCACAGGCCAGCATGGCAACAACCTGCTCGGGAATTTTCGGGAGGTAAATCATCACGCGATCGCCTTTTTCGAGGCCGAGCCTCTTGAGGGCGTTGGCGCAGCGATTGACCTGTCTGTACAGTTCTCCATAGGTAAAGACGCGCTCCTGATCGTTTTCACCCACCCAGATCAGCGCGACCTTGTTCTTGCGCCAGGTCTTCACGTGACGGTCCAGACAGTTATACGCAATGTTGCAGGTGGCGCCGACAAACCATTTCGCCCAAGGGTAATCCCACTGGAGCACCTTGCTCCAGGGTGAGAACCATTCAAGTTCCTTGGCGGCGTCGCTCCAAAAGGCTTCGGGATCTGCGATGGACTTCTTGTACTCGGTCTCGTAGTCCTTAATGTAAGCTGCCGCCTTGGTTTTGGCGGTCGGCTGGTACGTCCGGCTTTCCTTCAAGAGGGTTTCGATCGTTTCGCCCATAGCAGGTCCACCTCCCTATTCGTCTGGGCCCGATGACAGGAGGCTAATTATGGAGAAAGGTGGTACTCCCTGCAACCATACAATTGTACGGGGCGTTGCGACGCTGTGAGTGTCCTGATAGCGCCGGGTGAGATCGACGGAATTGCGAGCGGGTTTCTTGACAGCCATGGTGGCCAAGGGTAGCCTCACGGAGTGCAACTTGCCCATCCCCTCCTGACCCATTACCCGATACGAGGTCTGAGCAGGATCCTCGTAACTGCGGGTTTCTGCCTCAGTAGCTTGTTCGGCTTGTTGCCCTGCCACAATCTGCCGACTGCTGTGGCGCAGCTTGGGAAACCCGAAGTTTTCTACTACAAATCCTGGGCCATCATCATCGGGATTGAAAACTATCTTCTGGCGCCCGTCATTCCGGGGGCCATCCGCGATGCGAAGCAAGTGGCCCAGGCATTCCGGCAGTTGGGGTTTGACGAGGTGGTGGAGCTGTACGACAAGGATGCGAGTTCGCGCCGCCTGCATCAGGTCTTCGACGACATGTTGCCGAGAAAAGTGGGCAGGATGGACCGGCTGGTGATCTTCTACACGGGCCATGCCGGAGCTGCACAAGATTCCGACGGGATGCTTCGAGGCTATCTTGTTCCGCTGGACGCCCCGATGAATAACGTGGCCAAGGCGGTGACAGTTGAGTATTTGAAAGAGTTCACGCGGCGGTCGGCTTCAAAGCACACGCTTTTGGTGCTCGATGCGCCGGTGTTCGGATGGGAGGCAACGGCGCCGCAGGCGCTGTCTCTAGAAGGCCGGCTTGCGCCGGAAGCCGATACGGAGCGACGCGCGGTTCAGGTGCTCAGCGCTGGAGACAAAGGAGAAGCCTCGCTTCGATCGGACGGGCAGAGCCTTTTCGTGCAGGCGCTGCTGGCTGGGCTTGCAGGAGCGGCCGATCGAGACAAGAATGGCTGGCTCATGGCCTCCGAACTAGGTACCTATGTCTCGCAAGAGGTGGCTGCTTCATCCAAGGGTGCACAGCATCCGACGATCCTGCGAATCGATGGCGACGGGGATACAGTATTGGTCGAAGGGCGGAAGGCCGCGTTTGTGCTTGGCGCTGCTCCGCAGACGCCCGCAGAACGGCAAGAGGCGGCCAAGGCCCTGTACGAGCGTGCCTTTGCGCTGCTGCAGGAAGGCAGATCGGCGGACGAAGCTCTCGATCGTCTTAATCGCGCGATTGAGTACGATCCGACCTTCGGCGAGGCCTACGTCCTGAAGAGCTATCTTCAACTCGAGCTGGTGCCGAATCTCGACGAGGCATTAGCCGCCGGCCGGCTTGCCGTACGGTACGCGCCAGACAACCCCGATGCCTTCTATACGCTGGGGCTTATCTACGAGAAGCGAGGCAGCTTTGTCGAGGCTGAAGCTGCGCTGCAACAGGCGCTGAAAGTGAAGGCGGACTATCAGGATGTCTACATGTCGCTGGGGTTGCTCTACGCCGATCATCTCAATAATCAGTCTAAGTCTGTCGAGGCCTTCCGCCGTTATCTCGAACTGGGAGGCATGCATGACCGGGCCAGAGCAGCCGTTGCAGAAGCAGAGGGGGCAGTAGAACCGAGGCCCTAGTCTTTCTCGCCCCCTTTGAGATAGCCGAGACCGATCTTGATTGCCCGCCGAGTGATCTCCGCCCAGCGCACGGACGGGTAGGCGGCGAGTATGGCCGCGGCCTTGGGGTCCTGGATGTCGAGGTCTGCAATTCTGACGGTGCCGTCTTCAATTCGTATCTCTGGCATAGGTGGTCCTCACTCCATCTGTTCAAGAGGCCCGTTCTTCGGGTTCTGGGCAGATGAGAATTGTCTCATGAAGGTCGACCGTCATCGGTGCCTTGCGTTGACGGATGTAGGGACGCATGTTAGCATCAATTCACTTGTTTTCTCGCCTCGCTCCTTGTGCTGCCGAGCACCTTTTTTGGTGAAGGAGGATCGCATGATGAGGTCACAAGCAATTGTTACACGACTGGCTGGTGGCGGTCTCGCCGTCCTTCTGTTGATGGGACTTGCGGCTTGTGGAGGTCCTCCGAAGTGGGTGGAGAAGGGGTCGGGGGCCTTCAACGAAAAGGACAGCAAGGCATTCTATGGCGTGGGGTCGGTGGTCGGTGTGCGGAATGAACCGCTCGCTTGGGATACGGCGGAGAATCGTGGGCGGGCTGAGATCGCCAAGTCGTTTGAAACTTACACCGGTTATCTGATGCGGGACTATGCGGCCTCGACGACCGCGGGAGACTTTACGCGCAACACCGAAGAGCAGAATGTCGAGCGAGCGATCAAGACCGTGACCACCGCGACGCTCAGTGGGGTCCGCCCCATCGATCGCTACAAGGACGACAAAACCAACACCTATTATGTCTTGACGAAGCTGAGTTTGGAGGACATGAAGAACAACCTGGAGCAGGCTAAGGAACTGAATGCCCAGGTACGAGATTTTGTGCGGAAGAACGCGGATCGCCTGTTCGAGCGTCTTGAGAAAGAAGAGGAGAAGCGGGCGAACCACTAGGCGCATGTCTGCGACACGGCGAACGAGCCCGCCGTGGGCCCTGTGCGGAGGATGAGCGTGATTCAGAATACTCGGCGTGGTCTGGGCATAGCAGCATGTGCCGTGTTTTTGTTGTCAGGCTGCGGGCATGAGACGAAAGTCACCCGCGTCGAGGCGGGACTCGTGACTGATTTGAGCGGTCGCTGGAACGATACCGATTCCAGGATGGTGGCCGAGTCCATGGTGAAGGAAGCGTTGGAGTATCCCTGGCTCGGTCATTTTTCCCAGGTAAACCGGCGCCAGCCGGTCGTTGTCGTCGGAACCGTGCTCAATACCAGCCACGAGCACATCAACGTGCAGACCTTTATCACGGATTTGGAACGCGAGTTGACGAATTCCCAGAAAGTCACCTTCGTGGCCGGGAAAGGCGAGCGTGACGAGATCCGGACCGAACGGAAGGAACAGGCGATGTACGCCCGTGAAGAGACCCAGAAAGCGCCAGGGAAAGAGACCGGGGCCGATTACATGATGAAGGGCTCCATCGCCACGATCCTCGACGAAGCCGATGGAACCAAGGCGATCTTTTACCAGGTCGACCTGCAGATGATCGACCTGGAGAGCAATGTCAAGGTCTGGTTTGGCCAGAAAAAAATCAAGAAAGTCGTCGAAAAGAAACGCACGAGCTTCTAAATACCCCGGACACAGTTGAGCCAGGTCCTCTCACGCTTTACCCACGGTGGTTCGGTGCGGTGGAGCGTTCCTTCTCCGATCTCCTGTTCAGTGATCCTCGCCGGGCTGATCGTCCTTACCGGGTGTGGTCCCTCGACCAATCGTTATCTCCTTATCGAACAGAGCCTTCTCGCCGGGGATCCTGCGCGGGCGGCAGTGATCGTCGAGCAGAATGAAAAGGAATACGGAACAAAGAGCCGGGTGCTGTATGGAATGGACCGCGGCATGACGCTCCAGCTGGCCGGTGACTATCAGCGGAGCAATTCCGTGTTGGAACAGGCCGAAGAAGAGGTCGAAAGGCTCTACACCAGAATCATCCGTTCGGAAACCGCCGCCTTCCTGACCAACGACAATGCGCTGCCCTATGAGGGAGATGCCTACGAACACGTCATGATCAATGTCGTGAAAGCGTTAAACTACGCGGTACAAGGGCAGATCCAGGAGGCGCTTGTGGAGGCGCGACGCATCGACCATCGCCTGAACCTGCTCAGTGACAAGGTCAGAGAGGGAAGCGGGTATGGCAACGACGGATTTGCGCGGTATCTGAGTGGGATGTTGTACGACGCGGCCGGTGACCTCAACAACGCGTTCATCGCCTATCGCAATGCGTTTGACGCGTATGAGGAGATGCGTGGTTGGTCGCGGACGCCCGCTCCTCCGTCGCTACGTGCCGATCTGCTTCGCACCGCCGATGCGCTCCATTTGACTGCGGAATTCCAGCGGTATCGACAGGCATTCCCCGATCTCGCGTGGGAGCCCGTGACGACCCAGGAGCAGCTCGCCCAAGTCGTCCTGATCAGCTATAATGGGCGCGCTCCACGGAAAGAGGACTTCTATCTTGACCTTCCGATCAGTCTGGACGCCCTGCAGCTGGTGCTGCTCAATCGCGGGTTGTCCCAATCCCGCCAGCGGTGGAATCGCGGAACAGACACGGTACTGTATGGTCTCAGCGGGCAGGTCGTGCGGGTCGCGCTCCCACGGCTGGTGCCGCAGAAAACGCAGGTTCCGTTCGAAAGCATGACGGTCACGGATCTTTCAGGCCGTCCGGTTGCAGTTCGATCAGAGCCGGCGCACAACGTGACGGCTCTGGCGGAGAAAAGCCTTGCGGACCGAATGCCGCTCATTACGGCAAAGGCGCTCGCCCGTGCCGCGACGAAATTCGCGTTTGCCGAAGGAGTGACCAGGGGCGCGCAGCAGGCCGCCGGGAAAGATGCCGCTCCGTGGGTCGGGCTGCTCGTGGGGCTGTTGACGAAGGGACTGGCCGTGGCCTCGGAGGAAGCGGACAAACGGAGCTGGCAGACACTCCCAGACGAAATTCATGTGGCGCGAGCGTGGGTGACTCCCGGTCAATATCAAGTTTCCATTCAACCGTCTGGGCATGGGAACCAGGTTCAACTTCTGAATTTGGCCCCCGGGCAGACGACCTTTCTCATTCAGCGGGTCATGCAATGACCTTGGATCACCGGTTGGCTTGCTGGCGAGTCGCCGTCGTGCTGAGTTGCCTGTGGTCGATCGGCGCGTCGTCGGCCGGTTGTGCGTGGTTCGGAGGAAAGGCTCGACCGGGATGGGTCGACGGAGCGAGTTTGGACTACCCTCCGGGGCAATACCTGACCGGAGTCGGGCAGGCCGATTCTCGAAGCGCCGCGACCGACCAGGCCTATGCGGCGGTCGCGCGGATTTTTCGAGCAGAGGTGGCGGCGCAGGCCAAGGATTGGGAGTCCTATCTGGTGGTCGAGCAACGCGGTGCTTCGAGCACGGAACGCAGACTGACGCTGGATACCGTGACGAAGGTGACCACCGATAAGACGCTCGAAAACGTCGGTATTGCGGACACCTGGTACGACTCGAAGAAGGACCTACATTATGCGCTGGCGGTCATGAACCGCTCTCAGACGGAAACCGCCTTGATGGAGCGGATGGCGATGTTGGACCAGGCCGTCGAATCGGACGTGATCGAATCGCGACAGACGACCGATAAGCTCGCGAAGGTGCGATGCCTCCGACGGGCCGGCAAGAATCTGGTCTTGCGCGAGGCGTACAATGCCGACTTGCGCGTCGTTCGACCAACCGGACAGGGAGCAACCGCCGTCTATCGCGTGGGCGAATTGTCTGCCGAGTTGGAACGGTTTCTTGCAACGAATCTGGTGATAGCGGTGCGGGTGACCGGTGATCATGTGGAGCCTGTCCAGCGCGCGCTCACGGAGGGTCTCATCCGAGAGGGGCTTCATGTTACGGCTGAAACAGCGAATATGGGGGACAGGGCGCCGGAGCTGCTGCTTCGAGGCACGGTGCGGCTTTTCCCGGTCGAGGTCACGGACCCGCAGTTCAAGTATGTGCGGTGGTGCAGCGATTTCGACGTCGTGGAAGTGGCCGCGGGGCGCGTCGTCGGCGCGGTCGCACGAGGCGGGAAAGAAGGGCATCTGACAGAGCGTGAGGCGACAGCCAAGACGTTGCGCGTCATTCAACAGGAATTCTCCACGGATGTGGCTAAGGCGATAGCCGCACACATCTTTGGGGAAGTCGCGTTGCCAACGCCGCCGGCAATGCCGGCCGGCTGCCCGCGCAGTGAATCATCGATCCAGCCGGCGCAGTAAACCATCCATCTATCTCTTTATGAGGAGGAGTAAAGACTGTGAAGACATCAGCGAAACGATCTATAGGCCGAGCTCCGAGGAGTCGAGGACGAGGGTTGACGAAACAGTCTGTGCAGAAGGTCTCGAGCCGCCTCGCCAAGCGACGGTTGAATGATCGCCTGAAAAACGATACGGCGTCCTTCAATCGCGGGAACCTTGCCGATACCTTACGAAAAGAAGGATATGAAGAGGTGCCGCTCGATGAGCTGCAAGACCGTCTCTCTAAACTTCCTGGGCCGCTGGCTGAAATCATTCTGAAGGGGAGGATTTAAGCGGATGCCGTACTACTATTTCGATTCCACCGCTCTCGTCAAACGCTACAGCATGGAGCGAGGCACGCGGATTGTGAACAAGTTGATGGTGAAGCGCGGGAAGGTTGCCATCCTGCCGACCTGGTCGGTGACGGACTTCTATGCCATCCTGTCGACGCGCGCCCAGGAGGGACAGATTACGCGGGACGACTGCTATTCCGTGCTCTACAAGTTCGAAATAGAGTCCAAACAGGGGTTGTATGAGTTCATCGCACCGACGATGGAGACCTATTTAGCCACCAAGGCACTCGTACTGGAGTATCCGTTTCTCCGATCTCCCCAAGTCATGCATTTGGCGCTGGCGCTGGAACTGAAGCCGCTGCGATTGACCGTCGTCAGTGCGGACATGCAGCTGTTGGCGGCGTCCAAGACGGCAGGGTTGCACATCATCAATCCGGAAGAAGATTAGCGGGGCCCGAACGGGTCGCGGCAAATTTTTCGGGAGGTCACGAGCGGTTGTCTGGATCCCTGCCCGGACAGGGGTGGGCTTATGGTTTGTCCGTCGAAATCTTTTTCCCGAGGCGCCGGGCCAACCGTACCATACCTGGCGATCGGTCGCACGGATCGAGCAGCACGTTGAGAAGATGAAGCTGGGTGGTGTCCGCAAACGCTGCCGCCAATCGTTGCTCAAACTCTCCCTGTGTCCTGACGCGCGCGCCCACGCCGCCGCCGATGAGGCCGCATAGCTTTTCGTATTGCCATTCGTGCACATTGTTGAACGGACCATCCAGAATTTCCCGCTCGGTGGAATAGCCTCGGTTGTTGAGCAGAATGACGATGGGTGTCTGCCCATAACGGACGCAACTGGCCAGTTCAGTGCCGGTCATTTGAAACGCTCCGTCCCCGACCAGCACGATGGGCCGAAGGTCGGGGTTGGCAAAAGAGGCGCCGAGGGCGGCGGGTACGGCAAATCCCATGGAGGTGTAATAGGCCGGTGAAAGAAACTCGAAACGATGGCGCACATGCAGGTCGGCGGCCGCAAACAGCGATTCGCCGACGTCGGCGATCACCAGGGTTTTCTCCGTCAGAACGGTGTCGAGGTGGCGGAAGAGTCCTGCCAGGGTGATCGGCGCATCGGGATGGGGAATGGAGGGTACGACGACGGTTCGATCCGGCAGTGAGCGCAACGGGAAGGCCGGGAGCGGGGCCTGCACCAGCCCATGGACAAAATCCTGGAATTTGATCGATTCGTAGCGGTGGTGTTTGATCGCGACGCGATCGGCCGTGGCGTGGATGGTCCGGCCTTCGGAGAGCAGCGGCGAACGGGCGTCCAGATCCTCCACGTCGGACAGAATGGAACCGAGGATCAACAGACAGTCGGAATCGTTGATGAATTGCTGGACTTCTTCCCGCCCGATGAGACCGCCATATACGCCGACATAGAGCGGATGATCCTCTCGGATGATGGATTTCCCCAGCAGTGTCGAGGCGATCGGAATATTCAGTCGCTCCACCAGGCGGATCAAGTCCTCCTGGAGGCCAAACCGGCCGACTTCGGCTCCGACGAGCATAGCCGGGCGTTTCGCGGAGGCGAGCATGGTGCGCACTTCTCCGATCGCTTCCTCCAAGGCGGCGGGATCGCTCGGTTCTTCGTCGAGGCAGAGCGGTCTCATGGCGCCGGTCAGAGGCGTATGGACCATGTCGCGGGGGATCTCCAGATAGATAGGGCGTCGATAGCGCAAGAGTGCACCAAAAGCGCGATCCATCTCGCGTTCCGCCGTCAAGGGATCGTCGAGGGTCACTGCGGCGACCGTCATCCGTTCAAACACTTCTCGTTGAGTCGAGAAGTCCCTCACCATATGATGCAGGTACGGCGTGCGCCTTCGTTCGGACAGTCCGGGGGAGCCCGTCAATAGAACGACCGGCGACCGTTCGGCATAGGCGCAGGCAACGGCGTTGACGGTGTTCAAGCCCCCGACGCAATAGGTGACACAGACGGCGCCGATCCCATTGATGCGGGCGTAGGCGTCCGCGGCGAATCCGGCGCAGTCCTCCCGGGTCGTGGCGACGTGCTTGATGGGAGAAGCTTCGATGAGTTGAAAGAGAGACAGGACGTAGTCCCCGGGAATGCCGAAGATATGGCGAACGCCGAGGCGGTGCAGTCGATCGAGCACCGTGGATCCAATGGTTGCTTTTCCGCTCATCATGAAATCTCCGACTACTTGATCCTATCGGCGCGTCTGAACGAACCCTACTCGTTCAGGAAAACACACTGAATGTGGTCCGTCAAGCAAGTTCTCCTCGTCGATGTCGGCGGAGTTGTGGTCGCTTAAATGGCACTTGACCTTTATGCCTGTGCAGTCGGATAAGAGCAGCATGGAGCGAGACGCGCACGTTCCGACCGCGCATGTCACGTTAAGAGCCCAGCGGATCACGGAGAGACCGGGGCATTGCTGGGTCTATGCCGGTCACCTCGGCCAGGTCGTAGGCCAGCCGGCGGCCGGCGATCTGATCGATGTTCTGACGCCGAACGGCCGATTCTATGGGCGTGGTTTCTTTAATGCCCTCTCGAAGATCCGCGTGCGAATCCTGACGTTCGAGGACGAACCTATTGATGAGGCGTTCTGGAGGCGCAGACTTCAGCAGGCGATTCGCCTTCGGGAACGGGTGGTCGCTCAGACCAATGCGTACCGGCTGATCTATGGCGAAGGGGATCGATTGCCTGGTCTGATCGTGGACCGATACGATCAGACCCTTGTGATGCAAACCCTATCCTATGGAATGGATCGTCGGAAGGCCCTGTTGGCCGAGTTGTTGGCGAACGAATTACGGATTGCCGGCGTCTATCTCAGAAACGATGTCAAGAGTCGGCAGCTTGAAGGTCTTCCACTGGAACGGGGGTTTCTCCGTGGAGATGGCCCGACAAGGGTGGAGATTCACGAAGGGGCGGCGCGGTTTACGGTCGACATTGATCGAGGCCAGAAAACCGGCTGGTTTTGCGATCAGAGAGAGAACCGGCTGGCTGCCGCCAAGTTCGCAGCCGGCGCAGAGGTATTGGAGGTGTTTTGCCATACGGGAGCGTTCGGCATTCACGCCGCGCTTGCTGGAGCCGCGTCGGTCGAGGGACTCGATGTCAGCGAGGAATCGCTCGGGATGGCGCGCGAGCATGCCGGCTTGAACCGGGTGGCTGGCCGGTGCTTGTACCGAAAAGCGGACGCGTTCGAGGAGATGCGGCAGCTGGTGAAGGCAGGGCGGCGCTACGATCTGGTGATGCTCGATCCGCCGGCGTTTGCCAGGAGCAAGCAGGCCCTCTCCGGAGCCCTTGCCGGGTACAAGGATATCAACCTTCTGGGTCTCAAGTTGGCAAATCCGGAAGGGTTCGTCGTCACCAGCTCTTGTTCCCATCCCTTGTCGGCGGAAGATCTCTGGACAGCCATCCGCCTAGCGGCACGTGATGCCAGGCGCGAGGTACGACTTATCGAGCAGCGGGGCCAGAGCCCCGACCATCCGATCCTGGCCAGCATGCCGGAAACACGCTATCTGAAGTGTTTTCTTCTGCAGGTCTTCTAGCCGTCGTCCCGGTCCCAACCACCGCTAGTCGCTCGGGGGCTCGAAGTGCCCTGACGGGCGCTGCTGCCAGGGGACCGAGGTCTGGCGAGTCTGCTTCACCAGGCTGCGCAGGCTCATCTCGGCGGCGCGTAAGAGTTTCGGGTCCCCGGCTTGCATAAGCGCGGTGAGAAGGACATAGAGCGATCGGTCCATGTGAGATCCGGCCAGGATGCGATCGGTGACAGGATCGATTGGTGAGGAAGCGGGCTCCTCCGAATCATCAGATCGTTTAAAGAGGCAGTCAAAGGAATGCGGGCTATCAAACAGCCAGGCCGGCGGGACGTGGAGCGCTGTGGCCAGAGCTTGGATTGTGGCAGCGGAGGGGTCCGCCTGCTCCGATTCGATCTGCTCAAGCAGAGCCGCGGGAATACCGGCCAGGTCTGATAATGATTCAACAGATTGCTGCTTCGAGAGCCTCCAGGCCTGAATGTTCTGTCCGATATGCATGGGGCGATAATACAGAGAGGGTTTCACCGGTTCAACCACAGCGCCGAGATAACGGAACTCATCTTGTAAATCAAGGCGTTAGAATCAATTTCTCAAACTGGAAGATGAAGCGCGAAATCGGTTAAAATATGCGCCGAGTGCGGTTGTGTATGAAGGAGGTGGTGGGACCATGTTGGGAACCGATATTCGTGGAATTATGGCTGAAGAGGAAGAGGTTCAGCGTCGGCAACAGGCCCTGAGGTCTCTCGTGACGATGCGGGCGAGACAGCTGCGGGAGTCGTTGGACCAACGTATCAAGCGCGCGAGAAATGGCGGGGACTGGACGATGCTTTCCAAAGCGGAATGTGCCAATCTTCACAAGCAGGAGAAGGCGCACCTTCGATCACAGCTTGAGCAACTCCAGGTCGAGCAAAACCGGACCAGGGGAAAGCTGACCGCGCTCAAGCGGGCGAAGGCCAGGGCCCAGCGAATCCGTGCGGCTGAGGCGGCGGCTGAGCGGAAGCGCCGGTAGTCGGCTCAACGGTGGACGGCGCGCCTCCTCTTCCAAGTCTGACACGTGCCCACAATACCCTGATTCGTGACCTGCTCCACGATAAGAAGGCGAGGGCAGAGCAGGGCGCTTTCGTCGTCGAGGGCGCCAAATCCTGTCTCGATCTCATTCGGCGACACCCCCACGCGATCATTAGTCTTACGTTGTCCTCTCGTTATCTCCAACGAGAGCATGAGGCGGAACGGAGGATCCGGTCCAAGCTGGCAGCTCGCCAATTTTTCTGCTCAGATGCGGCTTTTGAGAAACTTTCGGACGTCGAGGTGCCTCAAGGAGTGCTAGCCGTCGTCCGGCAACCGCGATGGAATGAAGCAAAGGTATTGGGACAATCGAGGGTGCTCGGAATCTACGGGGATCAATTGCGAGATCCAGCGAATATCGGGGCAATTATCCGAACGGCCACTGCGCTGAATCTCACGGGGCTCTGGCTGAGCTCTGATTCCGCAGACTGCTTCAACTCAAAAGTCATTCGCGCGACAGCAGGCGCGGTCTTGACCCTGCCCATTTTTCGCACAGGGGACATTCGAACTTTTGCTAAGCATAAATGTTCGATCTACTCTGCCCTTGTGCCATCGCCGGAGACGATTGTGCTCAGGAGTATTCGGACGATTCCGCGCCGCCTCATGATTGCGGTTGGAAATGAAGCGAGGGGGTTGTCGCCGGATCTTGTGAAGCTATCTGACGTGAGGTTTTCTATCCCGCTCGCCAGAGAGGTCGAGTCGCTGAATGTTGCCGCGACCGTGGCGATCGCAGCGTTCTATCTGAGCAATCTTCCGACCGAATCGTAAGCAGGCACAGGCTGCGCTTCTCGATTCAGCAGGCGGGAGTGGCACATATCATTGAAAAGACGGTCGGTCTGTCCTATAGTGTTGACGAGCCTAGCGGACCCTGCCACTCACACTCGTTCGAGTCATTCGGAGGATGCCGCAGCCGTGCATCCGCAAGCCAGTCCAGGGCGGATGTTCTCTGATGGGCCGAGGGGTCGGGGGATGAGTGGGCCCGGTCGAACTCTCACTGCATTCATGTCCTGAGATCCTGCCGGCAGGATGGTCAGAGAGCGCGGGGCGGATACCTGTCACCAGGAGGGCTATCGGACATGAGTTTCGAAAGGACTGCTACAATGGCGATCCGGTCGGTTCTCTCGCTCACGTGCCTGACAGCCCTGCAACTGAGCATGCTGTGCGGTGTTTGTGGTGCCTCCGCGGAGTCCGGGGTACAGACCTTCACGCTGGACTCCATCGTCGAACTGGCTCTATCCAAGAATCCAGTGGTGTCGTCAGCAGAAGGACAGATTGAGCAGCAGCGTGGGCAACAGACGCTAGCTGGCGCCTATCCGAATCCGACGGTCTCCGGCAATACGGGTTACGGGGAGCTTCGAGACACGGGCCGCGCGGGCATCGGGCCATTATTGGATCGCCAATCGCTTGCCGAGTACAACATGACGGTGGGGCAACCAGTCGAATGGCCGGGGATGCGGGCTGCCAGACAACGCGTGGCAGAATCGGGATTGGCAGGCGCGAACGCTGGCATGGTGGAGACGCGATTGAATCTGACGTCGCAGGTTAAAGTCGCGTTCTACGGCCTGCTGTTAGCACAACAGGACGCCGCGCTCGCTCGAAGGAACCTCGAGATAGTCGAGGGCGTCGCGCGTATCGTCAAGGCACGGGTGCAATCCGGCGAAGCGCCGCAATTTGAATCGATCAAGGCCGAAGTCGAAGTCCTGAAAGCGAGACAGCAACTAGCCCGCGCCGACAATGCCGTCCGGGTCAACCGGGTTGTGGTGGACACGCTGACCGGCGGCGCCTTGGGGATGTCCTACGTCGTCCAGGGCGAGTTCACGGGGATGCCGAAAGATCTGTACATCGAAGGATTGATGGTCCGCATGATGGATCAGCATCCAAACATTCAACGGCTGCTGAAGTCGGTGGAACAGTCGGAATGGAAAATCGAATTCGAACGGCAATCGCGACTGCCGACTGTCACAGTCAATGGCAGCTATTGGCGCGAGATCGGACGGGAGGCGTTTCAGGGGGGACTGTCCGTTCCGCTGCCGCTCTGGTACCGACGCCAAGGAGAAATCGCGTCGTCCTTGGGCGTCAAACGGCGGGAAGAGGCGGAGTTGTTACGGACGCGCAACGAGCTGGCCAGAGCCGTGCATCAGCACTATCAGGATGCCAGGACCACCGCCGAGTTGATCGAGGTTTTTGACAAAGGGCTGTTGAAGCAGGCCCAGGAGGCCCTCAGGCTCGCGCAGTTCAGTTTCCAGCAGGGAGCCTCAAGCCTTCTGGAAGTCTTTGACGCACAACGTGTTCAACGGCAGATTATGCTGGATTATGCGCAGGCCCGGCATGACCTCTCGGTATCACTGGCTCGCCTTGAGCAGGCCGTTGGCGGAGCGCTATGAGCCTCCTATTCCTCTTGTGCCGAACCGTGTTCTTTGTGCGGCAAGTGACAGGGATGAAGCAACTATCTCCATGCGTCCGGCGCGTGGCCTTTGGCCTGCTTGTTGGCTTCACGGGGATCGAATCAGGCTGCGACGGGACTCCAAGCGATGTGGTCGCCAGTAAATCGCCGGCTTCCGCCTCCGGAAATGTCACCCTGTCTGCGGAGGAATCCTCTCGCGTGGGACTTGTCGTCCAGCCGGCGACTCTCAGCGACTTTCGAACCCACCGAGAGTTTCCCGGGATCGTACGACCGAACGAACGAAACCTGGCGGACATTACGACTCTGGTCCGAGGCCGGGTCGTCGATGTCTATGCGGATCTTGGGCAAGAGGTTAAAGCGAACGCCCCCCTGGCGATACTGTATAGCAGCGAACTCGGTCTGGCTCAATCCGGCTACCTGAAGGCCCGGGCCAAACTTCATGTCGCAGAGCAAGCCTATGCGCGGGCGAAATTTCTGTTGCAAGAAAAGGTGATCGGCCAGGCAGAAGCGCAACGACGACAGGCGGAACTGCTCAGTACCCAGGCTGACGCCAATGAGGCGCGCGATCGGTTGAGACTACTCGGTATGAACGACGACGAACTTGGTCGTCTCGAACGCAGTCGGGAAATCCGGTCCGTCGTGCCGATCGTGGCACCATTCGCCGGCCGGGTCATCGGACGCAACCTGACGCGAGGGGAGGTTGTCGAGACTAGCGAGAAATTATTTGTCGTCGCGGATCTCTCTGAAGTCTGGGTGAGAGCCAACATTCCGGAGAAGGACATCCCGTTCGTCCATTCCGTCCATGCGTCAGGAGGCACGCAGGCGGAGGTGCGGATCAATGCCTATCCGAAAGAAACCTTTAAAGGCACGATCACCTATGTCGGTGACGTGCTGGATCCTGTAACTCGCACGATGCAGCTTCGGCTTGAACTGCCCAATCCCGATGGGCGGCTGAAACCTGAAATGTTCGCGACGATTCGACTCTTTTCCGAATCGCAGCCGGACCGGTTGGCCGTGCCCGAGTCCGCGCTGCAACGGGATCAAGGCCGAATCTATGTGTTTGTGCAACGGAGCGCGAACGAGTACGAAGTCCGCGAAGTCCAGATCGGGGAATCCAACGGGATATACACCTCTATTCTCGGCGGCCTCAGCGAAGGAGAGCCGGTCGTGACCCACGGCGCCTTTGTCTTGAAGTCCGAGCTGTTTAAAAAGCCTGTCTGATGGTTTCTCGTCTCCTCGACATTTCACTTCGACAACGCCTGTTCATTGTGATCTTGGCGATCATGCTTGGGGCCGGAGGCCTCTACGCCTTCAGAACGATTCCGATCGATGCCTTTCCCGACGTGACCAGCGTGCTGGTGCAAGTCGTCACCAAAGCGCCCGGACTCTCGCCGGCTGAGGTCGAACGGCTGGTGACCTATCCGATCGAGCTGCAACTGACAGGAGTTCCTTCCTTAACGGAAATGCGCTCACTCACCAAGGTCGGCCTCTCGCTGGTCACGATCGTGTTCGATGAATCAATGAATATCAACCTGGCCCGTCAACTGGTGCTCGAACGGCTGATTGAAGTGAAGGAATTGCTCCCCCCCGGGGCCGACCCCATGCTGGTTCCAAACAGCACCGGACTGGGCGAAGTCTTTCAGTATTACTTGGCCGGAGCGCAAAGCTCTGGTATGGATCCGGCGGTGGAACACAAGCGTTTAATCGATCAGCGCACGATCCAAGATTGGGTTATCCGTCCGCTGCTGAAGAGTACGCCGGAAGTGATCGATGTCAACTCGATGGGCGGGTTCGTCAAGCAATACCAAGTCTTGGTCGAGCCGGCCATGTTGCGGAAGTTTAACCTTACCCTTCATGACGTGTTCGAGGCGGTGGCCAGCAACAATGCCAACGCCGGCGGCAATATCCTCGAAAAGCTTGCCGAGAAATACATCGTGCGGGGTGTGGGTCTCATCCGCTCGCTCGAAGACATCCAGCGTATTGTCGTGAAGGAAACCGGCGGAACCCCCGTGTTCGTCGGCGATGTCGCTCAGGTGCTGATCGACCACGCGGTTCGACACGGAGCGACCGTGCTGAACGGGGAGCGCGAGGTGGTGAGTGGGATTGTACTCATGCTGCGGGGCGGCAATGCGCGCAACGTCGTCGAGGGGATCAAAGCCCGCATTGACGACATTCACGCCAAGCAACTCCTGCCGGACGGTCTGCGCATTGTGCCGTTTTATGATCGGATCGAATTGATCACTGCTGCGCTGAGCACGGTATACAAGTCGCTTGCAGAGGGGGTGGTGCTCGTTGTTATCGTGCTGTTTCTCTTCCTGGGCAACATCCGTAGTGCCCTGATCGTCGCAGGCACGCTGGTGTTGGCGCCCCTGGCGACATTCATTGTCATGGGTCAAGTCGGGCTGACGGCGAATCTCATGTCGCTGGGCGGGCTTGCCATCGCGATCGGCATGATCGTGGATGGCTCGGTGGTCGTGGTGGAGAACGTCTATCGCCATCTCTCGGATCATTCGATCGCTGCTGTTCCGAAGCCGCAGTTGATTACCACGGCCGTGAAGGAAGTGGGACAGCCGGTCGTCTTCGGCATTCTCATCATCATCCTGGTGTTCCTGCCCCTGCTCTCCCTGCACGGGATGGAAGGTAAGATGTTCAAGCCGCTCGCCTATACCATCATGATCGCGTTGATGATCTCGCTTGTCTTGTCACTCACGCTGTCGCCTGTTCTCTGCTCGCTGATGCTGACACGAGGAAGCGAGGAGGATCCCTGGATCGTCCGATGGGCGAAACGTCTCTATACCCCTTCGCTTCGATGGGCGCTTGGACATAGGACACCGGTAGTGGTGATGGCAACCGGTTCGCTCCTCGCCAGTCTCGTGCTGTTTCCTCTCCTCGGGAGCGAGTTCATTCCGATCCTGAACGAGGGGTCTGTTGCCCCCCAAACTATCCGGCTGCCGAGCGTGTCTCTCCCCGTCTCCATCGAGGTTGAGAAGCGCATGCAACAAGCGATCATGGAATTTCCAGAGGTGGAAATGGTGGTTTCAAAGATAGGGCGCACTGAATTGGGGAATGATCCGCAGGAGCCGAATGAGAGCGATCCCGTAGTCCGGCTTCGTCCGCTCGAACAGTGGACCACCGCCAGGACAATGCCTGAGCTAATGCAGAAGTTCCGCGAGCGGTTGACACAAGTATCCGGAGCGACATTCCTCCTTAGTCAACCCATCCAACAACGAGTCGATGAGTTGATTTCCGGGGTGCGGACCGAAGCCACCGTCAAACTGTTCGGCGACGACTTGGAAATCCTGCGGAGCAAAGCCGAGGAGATCGCCGGCGTCCTTGGGACCGTACGTGGCGTGCGGGACATCAAAGTGGAACAGCTGTTTGGGCAGCCCTACCTCACGATCGACATCGATCGTGGCAAGATCGCCCGGCACGGCATCAACGTTGCCGATGTGCGGCAGATCATCGTCACCGCCATCGGAGGTCAAGCCGCAACTCGCGTGTACGAAGGGCAGCAGCGATTTGATCTGGTCGTGCGCTTCCCTGAACAGTACCGGGACAGTGTCGAGACGATCAGCAATATTCTGCTCAGCGATGGAGCGGGCGCCCTCATTCCGCTGGCCGATCTTGGAACAGTGCAGTTGGAGGAGGGACCGGGCCGGATCAGCCGGGAGCGGCTTCAACGGTATGTGTCGATCGGCTTCAACACGCTGGGCCGCGACATCGGCAGTCTGGTCACCGAAGCTCAGCAAAAGATCGCCGCGCGCGTGGTGCTTCCAACAGGCTACACCATCGTATGGGGCGGCTCCTTCGAGAACATGGAGCGGGCGATGGCCAAGTTGCGGATCATTGTCCCCATCACGATCGGGTTGATCTTCCTGTTGTTGTACTCGTCCTTTAATTCGCTCCGCCAGGCGACCCTCATCATTCTGAACCTGCCCTTTGCCTTGATCGGTGGGGTCGTGGCGCTCTGGCTGACGGGTGAATACCTCAGCGTGCCGGCGTCCGTCGGGTTCATTAATCTGTTTGGCGTGGCCGTGCTGAATGGGATCGTGCTGGTGTCCTGCATGAACAAGCTTCGCGAGGATGGGTACAGCCTGGATGAAGCGGTAACGTCTGGGGCCATCCTCCGACTGCGCCCGGTGCTCATGACCGCCCTGGTGGCCTTGCTCGGATTGATGCCGCTGGCCTTCGCCAGCGGGATTGGATCGGAGGTGCAGCGCCCTCTCGCCATCGTCGTGATCGGAGGACTGGTGAGCTCGACCTTGCTGACCCTGATCCTGTTGCCGGTGTTGTATCGATGGATGGAAAGTCGATCGGGCGGGACGTCAATCGCGGCAGGTGGTCAACAGGCGAAATCGATGGCCGACGCGTTAGACGAAACAGGAATGGTCTCTCAGACCTACGGCGAGCGAGGCTGATGCAATGAGAGCGATGCGTCTCACGATACTGCTGGTTCTGCTGGCGATCGCAGGCGGTGTACAGAGTTGGGGGGCCGGTCGGGCAGAGGCGGAAGCCGGGCGAACACGAGTGTCGAAGGGGAAGGGTCTGTATAGCAGGCACTGCGTCGGTTGCCACGGAACCGAGGGCAAGGGTGACGGCTACAAACTTCTTGGTCCCGATCCGGCCAATCTCACGTCACCCTCAACAATGAAGAAGTCCGACGCAGCCCTGCTCAAGACCATCCATGAGGGGAAACCCAACATGCCATCCTGGAAGGTGCGTTTGTCGGAACAGGACAGCCGTGATGTGCTGGCCTATGTCAGAATTCTGGCCAAGTGAGTCGAAGATTCCGGGATCGATACTTTTCTCCGGCGCTCGGATGGTGCTCGAGTATCTCCATCGACATACATTGAAGCGGCATCGCCCAGCAGAAGCGAACTCGCAATACCAGCC
>JBQTIO010000214.1:0-10374 GCA_052388075.1 Nitrospiraceae bacterium | reverse complement strand
AGTCCGCAATCCGGTTAGCGGCATACCGGCAGAACGAGGCTCTTCGTTGATCGGACCGGCGGGCGCCGATGAGAAACGCGTTCGGATCGTCCCTGGTCCGCTTCAGAAAGGAGGGAATCTCTTCGGGAGCATGTTGGCCGTCAGCGTCCAAAGTCAGAACGGCGAGTGCTCCCCGGGCCAGGGCGTGATCAAAACCAAGCGCGAGACTGCCCGCCTTGCCGCAATTCTGCTCGCTGCGCAAGACCGTCACATCCAGGCCGGCCAACGCCTCCATCGTCCCATCGGTCGAACCGTCGTCCACGACAATCACGTTCGGACAGTGCTGGCGCGTGCGTATCGCGACATCGCGGACTGTCGCCGCTTCGTTGTACGCGGGAATGACCACCCAATAATTCGCCACTGGTTCTTTGTCCTTCGGCAGTGAGCCCGTCAAACTCTGAAGCACATCTTGCGTATAGCAGAGTTTTAAGTTTTGAGTTGTCAGTTTTGAGTTCACACTCATCATTCAACACTCACACGGGAACACTACCCCAGGACAGCGCTCCCCACGTTCTTGCCCGTCCTCTTTTCCCCGTGAAACGTACCTCGTGTGGCCCATAATTGTCAGTCTTGAGTTGTTAGCGTTCAGTTCAAACTTACAACTCAAAACCCACAACTAAAAACTATTTGTTCGCGCCCGATCTCTCACCCCTTACCTTTCACGTTTCTGTTAGGCCATGCCTCCGTTGATGCCGATGACCTGCCCCGTGATATATCCGGCCTGCTCGGAGACCAGGAATGACACAAGCGCCGCGACTTCCTCGGGTGTTCCCACGCGCTTCATCGGGACCAGCGCATCGATCTGCTCGGATTTGAACGTAGCCCTCGTAGCCGGGGATTCGATCAACCCGGGCGCCACCACATTGACGGTGATGCCCCGTGACGCCAATTCGATCGCCAACGATCTGCTCGCTCCGTGCAGGCCGGCCTTTGCAGCAGCATAGTTCGTCTGCCCGCGGTTCCCGGTCACGCCCGCCAGCGAAGAGATGGACACGATCCTCCCCCAGCGCGTACCGATCATCGGCAGCAACAGCGGCTGCGTCACATGGAAGAATCCGTTGAGCGAGAGGTCGATGACTCTCGTCCATTGCTCGGCGGTCATCCCGGCCATAGGCGCATCGTCATGAAGACCTGCATTGTTGACAGCGACTTGGATCGGACCGTCCTTCAACAACGATTCGAGCGCGCAGCGCGTCGCAACGCGATCAGTGATGTCGAACGAACTACTCGACGCCGATCTCCCGGACGCTCGAATCTTCTCTACCACCTGCTCGGCGGAGGCGCTATGCCGGTGGGAATGCACGATCACGGCGTACCCATCCGCCGCCAGCCGTTCGGCGATGGCCGAGCCGCTCGTGCCACTTCCTCCTGTCACCAGGGCTCGTTTCTGCATCATGCGCGCATCTGCTTCAGAAAAATTGAGGCCCGTCCGCTCATCACCTCTTGGCCTCCGGATGAAATGGCGAATCGATACAGGAAGCGACGGTCATCTGTGAACAAACGCGTGGCATCGATCGTGAGTTCTGCCCGACACTCGTCGAGTCGGTCTACGCCAAACACCACATCGCGCAGGCTCCCGACGTAGCCGATCGCTCCCTCCGCCGATCGCGCCCCATCGAGCAGCCCGACGTGAATCCCCATCGCCTGGGCTGCATACTCCAGGCCTGTGACCGCTTCGAGGCTCGCTCCATGCCGAAGCGGATTCGCCGGAACGAGATGCGACCCCGTATGACAGCGAATCGTTGTCTCATCCCACCCTTCCACCCGATCGATCAAGCGCATGGCTCCCGCGTGGGGAAGAAGCGAGGCCAGGTCTTGTTTGGTCAAATACGACATGGGCCAAGATCAAGAATCAGTCGCTGACTATCGAGCAGACTCAGGCTGACCGTCCGCAGACCCCCTGAGGCAATTGCTCTCAGCAGGGGCACCGATCGAGCAGCCGGATTGTCCTCCCGCAGTCGGGCCAGGTCAGAATCCTCAAGGCCGCTTGCCTCGTCCGCGCACCCTGCCTCAAGTCGTAGGCTCATAGCCGCAGGCGCGCCGTCGGACGGAGGAACCAGGACGAGCGCGACAGCGAATCCAGTGGTAATCGGACGGGCCTGGCTCAGCGGAGCCGGCACGGCCAGATCGTACGCCACCAGCAGGACCGGAGATCGTTCTACGCGCACAACGGTGCAGGCTTCCAGCAGGCCGGCGGCGAAGGAATCGTCGTAGCAGGAGAGCGCGGTCGATGACTGTTGTCCGGTGGTCGCAATGCCCCAATAGCCGGCGGCGGTATTATGTACCGATTGATGGAACAGGGTGGGTGAAATCATCCGCTCCGGCGTTGCCAAGGAACGGCAGAGTTTATCGAAGACCCCCATTTCACCGCCTGAAGAAGCGAAGACCGTGGGGACGTCGCGGGGATCGAGATCTGATTGGGCAATGGCTTCTTGCGCGACCTGTACGGCCCAGCGGACACAGTCGCTGCTGCGCCGTCTCTCATTCGGAGGCAGCAGCGCTGCATCCGGATCTGGCACCTCGTCCGGCTGGAACGGACGGAGACCGGCCAAGACCGAACGGCCGGCCCGCCAACCGACGAGGCCTGGGGCAAGGAGCCCGATTCCTCGGATCGCGACTTCCATCAGAGCTTCCCCAGAACCAGACTGCAATTATTTCCGCCGAATCCGAAAATATTGCTCACGACACAGGAGAGTGAGCCGGTCTGGTTCTCACGAAGGATCCGGCTTCTCAACAAGGGATCCACGCGCCGGCAGTTGAGCGTCCCGGGCATCAACCCATGGGCGAGGCAGAGTGCAGAGATGACCGCCTCCGTGATCCCGGCCGCGCCCAACGTATGGCCGGTCCAGCCCTTGGTCGAGCTGCATGCCGGGCGCGCACCAAAAATACTATAGACGGCCTTGTCCTCGACCGAATCATTGGCCGTCGTGGCAGTGCCGTGCAAATTCACGTACTCGACCTCGTCAGGGCGAAGTCCGGCCCTGGTCAACGAGTCCTGGATCGCCCGGACAGCACCGGCCCCATCGGGATGAGGATGCGACATATGATAGCCATCCGTGCTCTCGCCGTAACCAAGGAGCGCGACGGTTCCGCGCCCGCCGGCTCTTTCGCTGGACTCCAGCAACGCATATCCGGCCGCCTCACCCAACGACAGTCCGTCTCGATCCTCGTCGCAGGGCCGGCAGGGACCGGTCGAGAGGAGTTGCAGCGCAGAAAATCCGTATAACGTCGTGAGGCACAGGCTGTCGACGCCCCCGACGATGGCGGCATCGCACAGGCCGGCCTGCATCAGCCGGGCGGCAGTCGCGAAGACCTTCGCGCTTGAAGAACAGGCCGTCGAAATCACCATGGCCGGTCCCTGCAATCCGAGACAGGTCCGGACGAAATGGCCCAGGGAAAACATGTTATGGGTGTAGCGATAGCGCGCGCGGTACCGATCCGGGAGCGCATCAGTCTGGGGATTGCGCTCACGATACGCATGCTCGGTTTCCAGGATCCCCGAAGTGCTGGTTCCCATCACGACGGCAACGCGATGGGCGCCGTACCGCTGTTTCGCTTCCGCGACCATCACCATGAACCCGTCCTGTTGAAGACCGAGCCAGGCCAGTCGATTGTTGCGGCAGTCGAACCGCGCGAGTTCATGATCGAGCGCAAAGTCCTCGATGCCTGCCACGCGTCCGATAAAGGTCTTCAGGGTGACATCCTCGAAGTCGCACGGCTTCAATCCCGACCGCCGTTCGCGCAGCGCCTGAAGGACAGAGCCGACACCTCGGCCGTTCGCCGTCACGAGGGTATAAGCCGACAGTGTCAGCGGAGTCATCGGTTTGACCCTAGACAACATGGGTTTGCTTCCGCGCCATCAAGCCGGCGAAGCAGAGACAGGATAGCGACCCGCAGGCCGCGGTCATACCGATCGCATGTAGCACGGGGATCTTCGAAAACGCCAGAACGCCGAAGACGAGAATCGTGGTGGTGCTGCAGACGAGCAGACCATAGTTGGTTCTGGCCCGGTCGGCTTCCGTTTCTTCCGGCCGATTGAAAAACAGGGCATAGTCGAGCCCCAGCCCGATCACGAGCAGAAAGGTCGCCACATGAAACAGCGAGAGAGACTCTCCCGATCCCTTCAGAATAGCGGCCACTACGACCAACGAACAGGCGATGGGGGCAAGTACGCGCCAGGTCAGACTGATCGACCGCAGCCCGAAGGCCAGGGCGATCGCGATGGCCCCTGTACCCCAACCCAGCAACTGCACCGTTCGATCACGGTAGGCCGTCATCAGCCGATTGGACTCCTCCTTCAGGTCCACATAACTCACCGAGGCTTCCCCCCACCGCGCAACCATCGCCGCCAGCCGCCGTCGATCGAGGACTCCGCGGAGGGGCACGATTCCAACCCATCGATCCTGCTGCAGGACCATCAAGGACTCGAGCTTCATCCCCAGCATCGTCCCTGCAAATGCCTCGCGATCAACGGGCAGTTGAGTCCGTGCCGCCTCGACCGCCGCCACGAAGGGCGTAAACAATCCGGGCGCAAAGGGCAGTCCTTTCAGGGCCGCAGCGAGATGCTGTTCCAGAACTACCCGCTCTGGCAGGGCTCGCTGCCGTTCCTCCTGCAGGCGATGACTCGGCAGGTAGCGCGACACGATATCGTACCCTGCCAACGCCCCCTCTTCCCGCAGCCCCTCGAGCTTCGGCATCACGGTTTCCGCCCGTTCCAGAAGATCCTGGGCCGTCGCTCCCTCGATCACGACCAGGTCGCGCACATCGGGGGCGCCCAACTCCTGACGCAACCGCTGATCCAGCTGTTTCTTGTCCTCGGACAGCGGGCTGAGGCTCCCCAAATCCTGCTGCCAAAACGGCGTATCAGACCATATCAGCGCCAATGTCGCAACAACGAGAATGATCGGCACCAGCACCCGTCCCTTCGCCAACAGATGACTTTTCGAGAGTACCCCCGAGCGAGCGTCCGGCAGCGTGAACCCCTGGCCGATACAGGCCGGCAGGACCCATTTGGTGACGAAGGCCGCGGTCAGGAGTCCGACGAGCGCGAGGAGGCCCAACTGTGCAAGGGCGGGATATCCGGCCAGAAGCAGGGAAGAAAAGCCGATCGCGGTCGTGAGTACGCCCAATCGCATCGTCGGCCAGATGGCCCGCATGACAGCCTGAGCAGACCCTCGCGCCGCCATGTGACTGAACAGGTGGATCGGATAATCATCGACCACTCCCAACATCGTGATGCCAAACCCCACCGTGATGCCATGAACAAACCCGAACCAACCGTTCACGGCGATCATCCCGGCCATGATCCCGCTGGAAATCGGAATCAGACTCAAGAGGACCAGCGTGAACGACCGATAGCTGAAGAGGAGAAAAAGCAGGACCAATGCGGTTGCTACCATTGATAACCACCAGACTTCCGCCTCGATGGAGCGCTGGATCTCGACCGCGAACACACCAGGGCCACTCATGAGGAGCCGCACCGGGGAACCGCCCGCCTTCACTAGCCCCTGGAACGTTGTGCGGATGTCCCGGTGAATCGATTCCTGCGCGTCCGCGTCGAAACCGGCGGCGCGTGTCTCGACGACAATCAACGCGCGTGCGCGATCGGCCGACATCCAGACCCCTCGATATTTTTCCGGCGCGTCCCAGCCGGACCAGGATTGCAGCATGCCAAGGACTTCGCCGGTCGGATCGGCGGGAACCGATGTCTTGACGATCGGCGCCAACGGCGACCGCAGGTCGTCAAGACGCCGTTCCAGCGCACCACGCAGGGAGGCCTCGGAAAAGGTGTCCGCCGTGACGGTCCGGCTCAAAAGGTAGCGGGATTCGAACAGGCGCGCCTGTTCCTCCTTCGACCATGTCTGGGCCCCGTTCCCGACGAAGCCGAGCCGATCATTGGCGCGGAGAGAGTCCCCCAGTAACCTACTGAGCCCGGCCAGCTCGTCGGGAGGCGCTCCCTCCAGCGCGAGCAGGATCAGCCGGCCCGACAGGCCTGTGCGAACCTGTGTCAGCAACAGGCGTTGGGTGGTCGTTGAGCCTTCGGGGAGCAGATCGCTCAACTCGTTGTGGATCGTCAGCCGGGTCGTGACAAACCAGACCCCGCAGGCCATGACAGCCAGCCAGAGGACGGGAATCCACCAGCGCGAGTTCATGGCGGGCTCCCTCGCGAGAGCGTCAGCACGGACCGATCCCCGTCCGGCGCGCGAACCGTGATCGTGGCGAGTCGTCCTTCCGTCCCGGAGAACAGGATGGAGTCCACCATGGCCTGTCCCGCCTGATCGCGGGGACGGAGGAGCAACGTCCACTTCCGTCGGTCGCCATCCAGCTGGGTCTCGTAAATCTGTCTCAATTGCACCGCATCTCCGGTAAAGGCGGCCCGAAGGGCGTCGACGAAACTGCGCAATGCCGGATAGTCTTCCAGCGAAATGGTTTTCTTCACGCCCTTCCGTTCGCTCTCGAAGGTCATCTGGTCTCCTTCGATGACGTACCGCTCGCGGTAGGGTTCCAGCACTTCCTTCTCCAGTCTCGACGGAGGCTGGAAGCGCAGCAGGCCGCGCACGACGAGCGGTTCGGTCAGCAGCGACGAGTAGGTCGCCTCCTCGAAGTGCACTGAGGCTTCCCGCCCCTTCTTCAGGGACGCCACGACCTGTTCGACGGTCCAACCGTCGTCTGCCTGCCCGCTGTGAGACAGTGAGATCTGATCGGCTGCTCCCGCCGCATTGCCGGCAAGCAGCAGGATGTACAGCGCCAGGACCCGGCTAATGAGACTCGTACCAGAAGTCATAAAAGTTAAACCAATTGTCCGGCGCCAGGCGGCAGGCGGCCTCGAGTCGATCGGCATACCGTTGGGTCCACTGCTTCAGATCTGCAGACCTGCGGTCTTGTGACAGCCGTACCTCTTCGCTGAACAATTCGAGATACACCTCATACCGGTTGTCTCCCCCGTATAATCCGAAAAAGAGAACTACCGGAGCCCGGACAACGTGGGCCAACCGCATCGCCCCCGTCGGAAATCGGGCCTCACCGCCCAGGAACGCGCAGGTGACAGTCTGCTCGTTCTGCAGAACGCGATCGCCCATGATGCCGACCACACCCCCCCGATCGAGACATTCCTTCACCTGCAGCATCGTGTCCGCTCCACCCACCTGAATCACTGTTTCCGCCACGGTCGGATTCAGCCCTTGGATCAGCCTTCGAATCAGGGGCGCGTTCTGCTCGTCCATGAGGATCCGGATTTCCAGCTGCCGCCGCAAGAGCCCCATCGCGCGGACGACTTCAAAACTACCGAGGTGGGACCCCAGCAGGACGCAGCCACGGCCCTTCGCTAATTCACGGTCGAGGACGTCCAGGCCATGGAACCGGATGTCGAAGAGATCGAACCGCGCTCGCAGGAAATAGATGCGGTCGAGAATCGTGGCGGCAAAGGCATGGTAATGGCGGAAGAGTTCGCGCCAGCCGGCGGGACGGCCCATCACCCGCTCGCGAAACCGCCCGATGGCCCGTCGGGCGGTTCCCGAGCCCAGGAGAAAATAGAAACAAATCGGAAACAGCAGCACGCGGGCGACCGGACGGCCAAGCGACTGCGCCACCCAGACCATCAAGCGAACGCTGCTGCGGCTGCCACGCTCCGGCTGCTGTTGCCAGGCCTGACTCACGCCCGTTCCGCTTGTCTCGACGTCCCGGTCGTGAATTCGATGACACCTGAGGCAATGAGGCGGGCATCGACCAGGCAGGAAAACGTGGCCAGTGCAGTCGCGTCTTCCTCCACTCGAATCGTCACGATCTCGCCCGGCCTCAATGGAGAGGAGAACTTCACCACGGGCAATCCCGTCACCGACAACCGCGCCGACGAGCCCCGGCGCAGGGTGTCGAGCACTTCGTTGAGCAGCACCACTCCCGGCACGACGGGATAGCCAGGGAAATGCCCGGCAAGCGACGGATGCTCGGGACCGATTGAGACCACTCGTTCATGCATCATGACCCTGTTGCTCCAGCCAATGCCGAGCCAGCTCGTTAAGGGCTTCGCGCGGCAACTTGCCTGTCTCGTTCCGACGTAGACCGGGCACGCAGACCAGCGGGCGGGGCAGAAATACTGGATCGATGTGCGTACGCAGCACGCGCCGAATCTCCTCGCTGGTTTTGCCCGGGGCCACGACAAAGGCCATCAGCCTCGTCACATGGCCGGCGTCCTCTTGCGGGAAAAAGAAGATCCCGTCCTGCACACCCTCGACCTCCAGCAACTTCTGGTTCAGATCACCGAGCGACACCCGATGGCCGGCGATGTTCACCTGATCCGCCTCACGGCCGTGCAGGACGAACGTACCATCCGAATCGACCGTGATGCGGTCCGGAATCCGGACCGGTGCCGGAAGATACCCGGCCTGCACCACGCAGTGCGACTGGTCCTGCACCACGCGCACACCGTCCAAGGGTCGCCACCGATCGCCGTCGATCGTGCGTCGTTCGGCGATACTGCCCGCCTCGGCAAACCCGAAGATCTCATGTACTTCCGTTTGAAACTGCCGTTCCGCCTCTTGTGCCAGGCTCCGGGCAAGCGGCGCGGTCGCGGAGAGGATCAGTCCACCGGGAGGAATTTTGAGCCCTTCGGTGACACAGGCGCGCAGATGCAGCGGTGTGGTGACGAGGATCCATCGGCCGGCCACGTCGGCCAAGGTGCTCCGGACGTCGGCGGGGAAGAGCGGTCGTCCCGCGTGCATGACGAGCCCGTGCATGATCGGCAACATCACGGAAGCTTCCAGTCCGAACATATGTTGGTGCGGAACCGTGGCGACGACGGCGAGGCGATCGCCCCCCTTGATGCCAAGCCTGGCTCCGGTCGCATGGGCCACGGCCGTCAGGGCTTCCCATGTCTTCCTGCTGGGGGTCGGCTGCCCGGTGCTTCCCGAAGTGAATGCGATCGCCACGATTTGATTCAGGGGGACCCGTGGAATTTCTCTCTGGCAGGAACTGTCGCTCCCCCGCAATCGGAGCGCGATGGATTCGATGCCTTGGATCGCGCTGTCTCGGTCTGCCAGCGCGTAACTGCCGGGATAGTCGCCAGCGACCTGGCGGATGGCCTGCGGTGCCGGACTTTGCGGAAGCAACGTGACTTGTCGCCGCAGAATCGCGGCGGCAAACCCCACCAGGAACTCGTAGCGGCTGGTCGCAAGGTTGATGACTGCAGGACGATCGGGCAAGATCGCGGCCAGGCAGGACACGTCGGCGAGAAACTGCCGGGCCGTGCGAGGCCTTCCCTGTTCCCAGGCCAACACATCATCCGGATTGTAGGGGCCGATCAAGGTGGTGTCCTGCATTGCCCCATCCACGGTCACTTCGTGCGGTTCTTCTCGATGGCTCCGGCCAGCGCCCGTAGCGATGAAAAGATCGCTTTGATCTCAGGATCGCTCGACTTGAGTTGATAGCCGTAGGTCTGCGAAATGGCCAGCGAGAGTTCCAACGCGTCGATCGAGTCGAGTCCGAGCCCGTCGCCGAACAAGGCCGCCTCCGGCTGGATGGTTGCGGGATCCATTTTGAGCTTGAGCGTCTGAACGATCAGCCTGGCGAGTTCCTGCTCGAGTGACGATGAACCGGAATGTGCCATGTCTAGTTCGTGCTCTTGACCGCCCGATAGTCCCGCAGGAGTCCGTTGAACCATTCTTTCACCCGGCATTCACGAAGTTCCGACGCCTTCAATGCCTCGATGATTGTTTCAGGTGGAACGCACTGTTCTATCGTTTCCCAACAATAGGCCATGAGTTTCTTCATATCCTGATTCCCCGTCCCGGCGGCAAACAGCACCCCCAACAAGGTCTTGATATAAAACCGCGATAGCGGAAACAGGAGTGCCGATCGCGGGCGTGAAATCTCCAGCAGGAGGACGATCCCTCCCGGTTTCAGGACACGGCGATACTCGGCAAACGCAGCCCGGAGGTCCGGAACATGTCGAAGCGCATAGCCCATGCTCACAAAATCGAAGTACTCGTCGGGGAACGGCAGGCGCTCCCCCACGCCGCGCACCAGGTTTCGGCAAGGCCCTTTCAGTGCCTCACGCAACATGCCGATACTGGGATCGAGCCCGATCACCGAACCGGAAGGCCCGACCAAATCCAACGCACACTGTGCCACCAGCCCGGGCCCGCATGCCACATCGAGCAGCTTCATGCCCGGCATGAGCCCCGCGTCGCGCAGCGCCTTCTTGCGATACCACAGTCCGGACCCGAAACCGGTGGCCTTATCGATATTGCGATATTGATAGGCCGTGCGGTTGAACAGTCCGTTGAGGAACTCCTGCCTGGCCTCCGTTTCGTCATAATACCGGCGCAACGGCGGATGAGG
>JBQTIO010000213.1:0-35806 GCA_052388075.1 Nitrospiraceae bacterium | reverse complement strand
TCCGACGAGTTGCTGCGGGCGTTGGGTACTGTGAGGATATACGGGGAACGCTGGTAACTGTCACAGAAGCGTCTGCAACTTGCTCAGCGTTTCCGCGATCACGTCAATCGACGCGGTCCCTTTCTTCACTGCCTTCCGGACTTTCCAGTCGAGACTCTTGACTTGATCCGCAAGGACCACGCTCTCACGATCTGTTTCGTCCGCGATCACTACTTCGAAAGGATAGCCTTTCCTTTGGGTCGTCATGGGGCAGCACAGCATCAACCCACTTCGACGATTGTAGCTGGCCGGCGAGAGGACGAGGGCCGGTCGGTGTCCGGCCTGTTCGTGGCCCGCTTGTGGATTGAATTGCAGCCAGACGATATCACCACGTTCCGGCACATAAGACCGGTTGCTCATCACAGTGCCTCTCGACCTACAGGCCCGCCGAAGTCGGCTTCCTTGTGCACATTGCGGGGGGTCATGCGCTTGACCAGATCCTCCAGCCGATAGACTCGATGCAGGTGGGGTCTCAGCACAAGTGCCCCTTTCCGCACTTCAATATCCAAGTCATCCTTCACTTTGAGTCCTGCCTGCTGGGCGATGCTCTTCGGCACTCGGATGGCTAAACTGTTTCCCCATTTTTGAGCGGTGGTTTTCATATTCGCAACCCTCCATCCATTGCGTAGATACAATGTCGATACTACATCAAGGCGTGATGTGGCGTCAAAGAGATTGGGAGACCGAAGGAAGCAACATGGGGAATCGATGAGGGCCTTCACAATCGGTCCCTCTTCCCCCGGAGATTTATTTTGGACATGCCCTTAAGCGCTCCATTGAGTGACTTGAGGGGGACTCCCGGCACCAGGGTGATGACACCACGCTTCTCCACAACGTGAAGACGCTGTCTCGGACTAAGATGCAGCTTTTCCCGCACTTCCCTGGGAATCACAATTTGAAACTTCGGAGAAATCGTGGTCGTGGCCATTGCAGGACTCCTTAGCAACTCATGATCGATCATCGTCTCGCCATACGATGCGAGTCAACCCAACCGTGCACCGCCGCTAGCATCCAAGTACGTGATCAGGAGCGCAGATTTGCACTGGTGCGTCTCATGCGGCAGGGCACTCCGACATGCCCTAGAGGGGCACCGGGCCCCGCGAATTGCGGTTTGAGACTGAACAACCTACTGGAGGGGGTCTATCCGTGCACCACAATCGCGAGGCGCACGGCACGAGCGAGCCTGGTGTGGTGGTCCCAACGGGATTCGAACCCGTGTTTAAGCCTTGAGAGGGCTCCGTCCTAGGCCAGGCTAGACGATGGGACCATCCGTGCCCCTCCCGCTCCGATGGTGCGGGAAGCGCCGTACGTGCAGGAGGCAGACAAGGAGCTGTAACCGGAGCAGGACGGTAACATAAGCCCTTTTGGGTTTGCAACGGGACTGCTTCCCCGGGGTCATATCAGGGATGATGAATTGCTGTTCGCCAACCATAGGGCTTGCGGCGTTCCTCCACCCGGCCTATAAGGATCGCGTGAAATAGTCGCGGGCGCGCAGGTTCACAAGACCTGAACCGCCCGTGAAGGGAAGCTCCCGACATGAGTCATGATTCCGCTCCAGCGCCTCGGCACATCCTGGCAGTTGAGTCTCAGCATGCATCCGGTCGGGTTGTGTCCATACTGCTCTTCTTGTGCACCGCGAGCCTCGTCTGGGGATGCGCGAGTCGCGAACGGGTCCCGCCGACGACTGTCCCATGCCAGAACTCCGTCCACGCGAAGGTCAGTGTAGCAAGACCGACGGTGACGGTCTCCTATACGGAACCGTCCGTGACGGCAGGGGGAGGCTCACTCGACGATTTGGCCAAGACGAACATTTACTACGACCTGGGCAGCGGACGGACGCTTGCCAAAGAAGTCCCGGCCACGCAACCGACCGGAGGAGGACAGATTTCCGAGATCATCACCATACCGATTGAATCCCGAGGAGAACAATCGGTGGCCATCTGCGTGACCGCCACCGACCGCTCCGGAAATGAGAGCACAACGACACGCTAAGTGCCATCAGCGCACAAACCCAGGTACGTGTGGGTGGATTTCGTTGGCAGGACACTCTTGACAGAATAGAGGCTCGGAGCCTAGCCTGCCAACGCATTGTGGCAGGCCACATACACCATGCGCCTAATTCATACGACCTGAATCCGACCTTGTACTCCTGGGGACCCTAATGGACGAAACGGTTGAACCTCGCAGGGGCGGGCCCTCTTCCCACACAGATACGGCCACGGCAGAGACGCGGAAACCGGGCCTTGCTCTGCTCATCGGATCAAATCTGTTTCGCAACACCAGCGGTGTGATCAAGATTCAGGGAAAAGAGCAGCTCGTCCTCGAGTACAAGCCGGAACAGGGGCTGCTGCTCCTGACGATGGATCTTTACAGCGAAGGCGGTACGCACGTTGCGCACCTGCGCCGGAATGTGTTGGCGTTGAATCAGTCCGGACAATTCACCACCGAGATCCATCGATCCCAGAGTGAAGTGCCGGGCGATTTCCCATGGGTCCGCCTGTTGCACCAGCAATCAGGCGAGATTGTCCTTGAGGCACAAGTGGCATCGGAAAACCGACTTCAGATCACATCGGGCAGATTCTATTCGCATAAAGGCATGCTGGTCGAAATCACCCCCAACTTCTGTCGCCTCGGCTCGAGCACGACGCTCTTCGGTGATATTGTGGAAAGCCGCGGCGGGATGGCGGTCCTCGGTTCAGAACCCTCTCCACCCTTCCCGGCGCGACCCTGACCCCCTGCCCCGCGGGCCACACCCGTCATTGTTCTCGTCGCGCCCGCAGCACATCCGGACTTGCGGCTCCTCGCAGTCCTTCTGCCCGTCAGCCATCTGTAATATCGCCGCCCTCCGTCCCACCTGTGTAGAAAAGCGAGAACCCTTTTGTGCTGAGCCTTCCATTGAATACAATAGTCTCTATGACGGACTTCGCAAAACCCAGCGTGCAAGCCTTCCTCGTCTGCGACCAGGTCATTGAAGACAGCCTGACGAAAAAGAAAAGCCTGATCGGCATTTTCACGCACCTCCAGGCCGTCGCGTTTCCCTTCCAACACCAGCAAATGGGGCTGTATTTTTGTCTCACTGACGCCGAAGGCACGTACCACTTCGACATCGACCTGGTGCACCTGAACAACGAACAGCTCGTGTGCCGAGCGACGCTACCGAACATCGTCATCGGCGACCGTCTGCAGATTTCCGATTTCGGCATCAACATCCCGTCGTTGGTCTTTCCCGCTCCCGGTCGCTACGAGTTCCGGTTGAGGATGGAGGGGCACCTGATCGCTCAAAAAGATTTCAACGTGATGCAGATGTCGAGTCACCAGACAACGGAACCGTCCTCCTAGCCTCCCGCCCCATTCCGCCTTTGAGCCCGTCTGTGGTAGAACAGCCCCGCGACATCGGCCGCATCGGGCGGTCGAGGAATTGAACTCGGACGCGAGGTCATCATGCCAGCAGTTCCCTCGAGTTCCTCGGATTTCATCCGCGACATCGTCGCAGCCGACCGCGCTGCCGGTCGACATGGCGGCCGGGTCGTCACGCGATTTCCCCCTGAGCCCAACGGCTATCTCCATATCGGCCACGCGAAGGCCATCTGCCTCAACTTTGGAATCGCCGCTGAACATCCCGGCGGACTCTGCTACTTGCGGTTCGACGACACGAATCCAACCACTGAAGATCCGGAATATGTCCGCGCGATCCAGGAAGACGTTCGGTGGTTGGGATTCGATTGGCAGGGGAAAATACTCTATGCCTCGGACTATTTCGAGCAACTCCATGCCTTCGCCGTTACCTTGATTCAGAAAGGTAAAGCCTATGTCGACAGCCTGACGGCCGACCAGATGCGCGAGTATCGCGGCACGCTCACCGAACCGGGTCGCAACAGTCCCTTCCGCACTCGATCCATCGATGACAACCTCGACCTGTTCACCCGCATGCGAGCCGGAGAGTTTCCCGACGGCGCCCATGTCCTGCGCGCAAAAATCGACATGGCGTGTCCCAATCTCAACCTCCGCGATCCCGTGCTCTACAGAATCCGGCATGCCACCCACTATCGGACGGGCACCGCCTGGTGCATCTATCCCGCCTATGATTTCGCCCATCCGCTCTCCGATGCCCTCGAGGGCATCACCCATTCCCTCTGCACCTTGGAATTTGAAGATCACCGCCCGCTGTACGATTGGGTCGTGGCTGAAACCGACGCCCCGCATCGTCCGCAGCAGATCGAGTTCGCCCGTCTCAATCTCACCTTCACGGTGCTGAGTAAGCGCAAGCTGCTCGAACTGGTCGTGAAGAAATCGGTCGCCGGCTGGGATGATCCGCGGCTCCCCACGATCCGGGGGCTCCGTCGACGCGGAGTACCCCCGGCGGCCATCCGTGCCTTCTGCGAACATATCGGCGTTGCCAAGCGCGACGCAATCGTCGAAATGCAACTCCTGGAGCACTTCATCCGTGAGGATTTGAACAAACGGTCGCCGCGCGTAATGGGGGTCCTCAAACCGCTGAAAGTGGTCATCGACAACCTTCCGGACGGAGTGGTTGAGGAACTCGAGGCCGTGAACAATCCGGAAGACCCCTCCGCAGGAACCAGAAAAGTCCCATTTTCCAGAACCCTCTATATCGAGCAGGAGGATTTCCGGGAGAACCCTCCCCCGCAGTATTTCCGCCTTGCTCTGGGCAGGGAAGTCCGGCTGCGCTACGGCTACATCATCAAATGCGTGAGCGCCATCAAGAATCCGGAGTCGGGTGAGATTACCGAGTTGCATTGCACCTACGACCCCGAGACGAAAAGCGGATCCTCGCAGGCGCAACGAAAAGTAAAGGCCACGATCCATTGGGTCTCAGCCTCCCACGCAGCCCAGGCCGAAGTGCGGCTCTACAATCCGCTCTTCGTGACCGATCCCGCCAAGATCCCCGCCGAGGACGATTGGACGCGGCACTTAAACCCTCACTCAATCGAGCGCCTCACCGGCTGCCTGGTCGAGCCGAGCCTCTGTGGGACCCCGGTCGGAGCGCGCGTCCAATTTGAGCGGCAGGGATATTTTTGTGTCGATCCCGATTCCTCGACCACTGCGCTGGTCTTCAACCGAACCGTGTCCCTCAAAGACTCCTGGGCCAAGATCGATAAATCTCCGCAGCCCCGCTAGTGGGGCTGCTTCAGGACTCATCCCTGGCGGGACATTTTTTGTCACCTTCTTAATCCGGTTTCTTTTCTCATTCCGGTAGGTTCAGAGCACCTTTACATCCAGAACATCCCTGCTAGGCTTGCCAGGTGTCGCTGACAGGCCATATGAGTACGCAATTTCGACAGATCGCCTCGCCTCGACTCGCTCAGGCAGTGATCCTGACCTGCACCCTGGTCAGCCTCTGGCTGTCCGCCCCTCTGGGCGCAACAGAACCCGCGACCAGTCTAGCCGCCCCGGACGCAACCGAAGCGGTGAAGAGCACGGTGGGCGAACTGATCCGGGTGCTGGAAGATGAAAGTCTCAAAGAGCCGCATCGAGCCGAGCAACGCCGTCAGGCCATCGAGCGGATTGTCATGCGCCGGGTCAGTTACGAAGAGATGGCAAAGCGGGCGCTGGGCGCTCCATGGTCTCAGATCGACAGACAGGCGCGGCGGGAGTTTGTGGGACTTTTTATCCAGCTGCTGCGAGACACCTTCGCCGGCAGAATAAACGAATATACGGACGAACACGTCATCTATCTGGGCGAACAGCGGGAGGATCAGTTTGCCGAGGTGAAGACCCGGCTGAAAGGCCAGAAGGTCGACACCGAGGTTGATTTCCGCCTCATGCTGGTCGCAGAGGACTGGTTGGTCTATGATGTGGTCATCGACGGTGCCAGCATTGTCAGCAACTACCGCGCGCAATTCACCACCATCATTCGCGACGTGACCTATGTGGGCCTGGTGAAGAAAATGAAGCAGAACGCCGTCGCAGTGAAGTTCTTCGAGAAAGCGCCTCCGCCTCACCTACGCCGGCCACAACCATGATCGAATGTCGAGAGGACCCCAGGATCCCCGTTGAGATACCGATCTCCTTCTCGATGATCGGACACAGCGATACCCGCGTTGGCACGATGTTCGACATTTCTGCCGGGGGCTGCGCGGTCACGAGCGCCGCCTCTGTCCCTCCCGGCACCGGAGTCAAGCTCCTGATCCGTTCCGTCGATCTGGCAGCGCCAATTACCGTCCGGTCCGCCGCTGTTCGCTGGGCGTGCCACGGCGAATTCGGCGTAGAGTTTCTGGACCTCACCGAATTAGACCGCAGCCGGCTCCGACGGCTGCTGCGCTTTGCCGCACCCCGGTCGACGATTCAGCACTAAGTCCCTCCCACCGCGACAACCGGCTGATTTCCATCCCCCAACGACGCTCCACTTCGCATATGACCTGCCGCATCTGTCGTCACTCGATGTCATGGAACGACAACCCCTGGCGTCCCTTCTGCTCCGAACGGTGCCAGCTTACCGATTTGGGAACGTAGGCTGCAGGAGAGTATCGAATCCCGGGGCCACCCCTCACCCTGGCCCCCCAGTCCATTGGCTCGTACAAGGACGAGCGGACGGAAGACACGAGGGAGGACACGTAAGGGCGTTTCGAAGTTGGCAAGCTCTACCGAACTTGCTAAGGTCAGACCTTATTGCTCATTCTCGTCGGGAGATCCTCCATGCTGCCCACAAGAGGCTATGCCGCATCTGCAGCCAACTCCCCTCTCCTGCCCTTTTCGTTCGAACGGCGGGAGGTAGGGCCTCACGATGTCCTCGTCGCCATCACCCATTGCGGGATCTGCCACTCGGACATCCACCAGGCTCGCGACGAATGGGGCGGGTCACTTTTCCCGATGGTGCCTGGCCACGAAATCGTCGGCACCGTGACACAGGTGGGACAAGCAGTCCGCACATTCCGTGTCGGCGACAGAGCCGGCGTTGGCTGCTTCGTGGATTCCTGCCGGACGTGCCGAGCCTGTCGGGAGGGACTGGAACAGTATTGTGAAGCCGGGATGGTCCTCACCTACAACGGGTACGACAAGCACGGCCGGATCACGCAGGGCGGCTATTCAACGCAGATCGTCGTCGACGAGAACTATGTCCTGCGGATTCCCCGAACGCTGTCGCCGGCAGGCACGGCTCCGCTCCTCTGCGCCGGCATCACCACCTACTCCCCGCTTCGTCATTGGGGGGTAGGCAAGTATCACAAACTCGCGGTCGTCGGCTTGGGCGGACTCGGCCACATGGCGGTGAAACTCGCCAGGGCCTTCGGCACTGAGGTCACCGTCTTGAGCGCATCCGAGCGAAAGCGACAAGATGCGGAGCGACTGGGAGCCTCGGCTTTCAACGTGACATCGGATCCGCAGACTTTCGCTCAACTCCAGCGTCGCTTCGACTACATCCTTGACACGGTGTCCGCCCCGCACGACTACAACGCTTACGTCAATCTGCTCAAGACCGACGGCACCATGATTCTGCTGGGCGTGCCCGACAAGCCGGCGCCGCTGGAACCCTTCCCCTTGATTCTGCATCGTCGCCGGATCGCCGGTTCCGTCATCGGCGGCATCCGCGAAACCCAGGAAATGCTCGACTTTTGCGCCGAGCACAGAATTGAGTCCGATATTGAAGTGATTCCGATAGAACAAGTCAACGAGGCTTACGAACGGATCCTGAAGGGCGACGTGCGGTTCCGGTTCGTGATCGATCTGGCGTCGTTAAAGTGAAGCGGCCGCTCATCCCCGGGCAGGAAATGGCTGGGGGACTAGGAATCGAACCTAGGTAGCCAGCTCCAAAGGCTGGCGTCCTACCGCTAGACGATCCCCCAGCGCGGTATGAAGCTGAGACGAGTACGGAGTGCCTGGCCGAAAGAAAATTGGCTGGGGGACTAGGAATCGAACCTAGGTAGTCAGATCCAGAGACTGACGTCCTACCGCTAGACGATCCCCCAACCGGCGTTCACAGTAATATAAGGTTTGCAATTCCGTCAAGGTCAACCAGCCATGAGTGGGTTCCGCCCACTGGGAGCCCATATTCCTTCATTCTGTTCTCTTCAATGGGTGACCCGATCGGCCTCCCACTGCGCGCATGCGACGAGCACCGCCAAACAGAACTAGTTCGACCCGGAGCTTCTCCGATTATTGTTGGCGACGGGATAAAACCCACTTCCCGCGTGCGCGTCGCGCGAGCACAGGAGGTCGACGGGTCACCCCTTCTCTCATGTCCCTTTGGCCCGCTCAATCCCCTTACGCAGCCGCAACAGAGTCCGTTCCCGGCCAAGCACTTCCATCACGTCGAAGAGACCCGGGCTGGCAGTCCGCCCAGTCAAGGCGACACGGACCGGTTGAGCCAGTTGGCCCATTTTGATCCCCTCTTCCTCAACTAGCTTCTTAAAACTGTCTTCCCATTCCTGCTTCGAGAACGAGGGGAATCCCTCGAATCGTTCCACGACCTTGCCGAGAAGCGGCGTGATGGCAGATGTCAGGAATTTCTTGGCCGCTGCTTCATCGAGCCTCGGGATCGACCCGAAATAAGGTCTGACCCACTCGACCATTTCCACCAGCGTCTTCGTCCGCTCCTTCACCAAAACCACCAGTTGGGCAAGCCACTCGGCCGGTGCCGCTCGTACTTCGTCCCCCAAGCCGGCCTGCTCCAGGAGCGGCACGAGCGCCTGAGCCACCTGACCAGGAGGGCTCGTCTTGATGTACTCGGCGTTCAACCACAGCAGCTTGTCCGGATTGAAGACGGCCGGCGATTTTTGCACATGATCCCACGAAAACTTCTCGATCAATTCCTGGCGGGTGAAGAGTTCTTGATCGCCATGCGACCAGCCGAGTCGGACCAGGTAGTTCACCATGGCCTCGGGCAGGTATCCCATCTCTTTGTACGCCATGATCGAGGTGGCGCCGTGCCGCTTCGACAGTCTGGCTTTGTCCGATCCGAGTATCATCGGCAGATGGCCGAATCGCGGCACCGGAAAACCGAGCGCCGCAAAAATCGGGACCTGGCGCGGTGTATTGGTCAAGTGGTCGTCTCCGCGCACCACATGCGTGATGCTCATCAAGGCATCGTCTACCACCACCGAAAAGTTATACGTCGGGTAGCCGTTGGAACGCAGGATAATCAGATCGTCCAGCACGTTGTTGTCGAAGACAATCCTGCCCTTGATCAGATCGTCGACCACCGTCTGACCCTCTTGCGGCGCCTTGAATCGAAGCGCCGCATCATCCGACGGATTCGTGATGCCCAAACTGCGGCAGCGACCATCGTAGCGGGGCGAGAGTCCTTTCGCTTCGGCTTCTTTTCGTCGGGCTTCCAACTCCTCGGCTTTGCAGACACACCAATAGGCATGACCCTGTTCAAGAAGTTGCCTCGCGTGACCGCGATAGAGATCCATCCGTTCGGTCTGGCGAAAGGGGCCCTCGTCCCAATCAAGCCCGACCCATTGCATCCCGTCGATGATGGCCTGGATCGAAGCGTCCGTCGACCGACTCTGGTCCGTGTCCTCGATGCGGAGAATGAAGACGCCCTGCTGCTGGCGCGCAAAAAGCCAGTTGAACAACGCCGTGCGCACTCCGCCGATATGGAGGAACCCCGTGGGACTGGGAGCAAAGCGCACACGGACCTGGGCCATCGTGCATCCTGGAAAATTCGTGTGAAGGCCGGTATCTATAACATGCATGGAAAACGGTTGTACAGAATCGGTGGCCTCCCGGCTCTTTCATCTCGAGTGCTCTTCTGATAAGAGAACGGAACGGAGGTCAACATGGCGGAGCGCACCCAGCCGGCCACGGTACTCTCGGCCGCAGATCTCACACCCCATGTGCGCCAATTCGTCGTCCTTCCCAAGAACGAGAAGCTTTCGTTCCAGCCCGGCCAATGGGTATCGTTGAAGCTGCCGGTCGGCCCCAAGCCTCCGCTCAATCGCGCCTATTCCATGGCGTCCCCGGCATCGCCTTCCGGCGAGTTGACGTTGGTGTTCGACCGAGTCCCGCAAGGAGTGGGATCCGGTTATCTGTATCAACTCAAGGCAGGGGATGAACTGGTGCTGTCCGGCCCTTACGGACACTTCGTCCTGCCTCGGCCACCCGATCGCGAGGTGTTGTTCATTGCGCGATACACCGGCCTCGTTCCGATCCGCTGCATGCTCAAATCCTTCTATGCCCATCGCGAGACCTCGCCGATCCTCTTGATCGCGGTCGGCCCAGCTGAAAACGAAATGCTTTACCACGATGAGTTCCTCTCGCTTGCGGTCATGCGCGCTTCGTTCCGCTATCTCCCGCTCGTCGCGTCCAGCGACGAATCGGCCGTCGCGTTGACCTTGACCATGCTACAGCCACTGATCGATGAAACCTCGAAGGTCCTGCCCATGCTGTGCGGTACCAAGAAGTTCGTGCGGCCGCTGCGCACCTTTTTTCTGGAACGGGGGTATGGGAGGAAAGAGGTGAAAACCGAAACGTATGACTAGGAGATCGTCAAGCGTCATTGGCCATTCGAGGCCAGATCTCATGTGGGAGTTCCAAACGAATCGCGAGTGACACTTGACGAAGGACGTGCGATCGCTGACCGATGTCGCTCAGTGTCCTTCTTTGACAAGGTTCTTATTCACGGCCGGAATCTCGACGACGATGTCCATGGTTCCGTTGGGGACACATTGACAGCCGAGCCGTGACTGGAGGGTCGTCATCGGGGCCTCATCCAGTTGGTCGAATTCATCGTCGGTGCCTTCGTTACAGCTTTCCAGCCCCTGCCTCACGATCACGTGACAAGTTGAGCATGCACAGACCCCTCCGCACACATGCTCCAACTCCACTCCGTTGCCCATGGCGATATCCAGGATGCTACCTGGAAGGCCAGTCGAGCCGTACGGGATCTTGGCCGGATCCACCTCCACCTTTGTGACCCCTCCATGTGGCGCCACAAAGGTGACCGCATAGGACTTCTGAGGGAGTTGGCATTCTGCTTTCTCAATGTACGGATTCGTCCCTCCCATCTGCCCATTCCTTTCTCGTTCTGAATCCGACTCTAATCCTGGGTTGACAGCCTGGAAACTTGCGTGCTATTCTTAGTCCGACCTGAATGATCGGAGATCATTATAGTCTCCGACCCTATTGATCGGCAATAGCTATGTTAAAGATCTCAAAAAAAGCCGATTACGCGCTCATGGCGCTTCAGCACATCGCCTCCGTCCAATTTGGCGATGTGACGCCAGGCCGCGTGGTCAATACAAAGGAGATCGCAGAGGAATACAACATTCCTCTTGAACTGCTGGCAAAGGTGCTCCAGACCTTGGCCAAGAACGGTATGATCGAAAGCCATAACGGCCCCAAGGGTGGTTATCTGCTCGCCCGGCGCGCAGGACAGATCACCATCGCCCAAATCCTTGAGAGCATCGAGGGACCGCTGGGCATTACCGATTGTTCGCATGAAAGGGACGGAGGGATCTGTATGCAGCTGGAATATTGCAACATTCGTACGCCGCTGCTCAAGGTACAAGACAGCATCCATCAATTGCTGAATAGCATGACGCTGCAAGATATGTTGGGCGGAACGCCCTTGATCACGATTCAGTCGCCTACGGCACAAGGAGTCGAACGATGAAGTTTCCTATCTTCTTAGACAATCACTCCACCACACCAATGGACCCTCGGGTGTTGGAAACCATGCTTCCGTACTTCGTCGACAAGTTTGGCAATGCCGCCAGTCGCAACCATGCGTTTGGGTGGGAAGCGGAAGAAGCGGTCGAAAACGCCCGGAAGCAGATCGCCAAACTCGTCAAGGCAGATCCGAAGGAAATTGTCTTCACCAGCGGGGCAACGGAGTCAGACAACTTGGCGCTCAAGGGCGTCCTGGAGATGTATAAGGAAAAGGGCACCCACATCATTACCTCTTCCACGGAACATCGCGCCGTGCTCGACACCGCCAAATCGCTCGAAGCCAAAGGCCTCGCGACCGTGACCTATCTTCCGGTCGATAAGCAGGGCCAAGTCAATCCCGAAGACGTGCGCGCCGCCATCACGCCCAAGACCATTCTGATCTCCGTGATGCTTGCGAACAATGAAATCGGCACCATCAATCCGATCCGGGACATCGGCAAGATCGCCAAGGAGAAAGGCATCCTCTTCCACTGCGATGCGACGCAAGGGGTCGGCAAGATCGCCGTCGATGTCCAGGCGATGGGAATCGACCTGATGTCGTTCTCGGCCCACAAGATCTACGGTCCGAAAGGAGTCGGCGCCCTCTACGTTCGAAAGAAGAACCCCCGCGTTCGGATCGCGGCGCAGATGGACGGAGGCGGACATGAGCGCGGCATGCGCTCCGGCACGCTCCCCGTTCCGTTGATCGTGGGATTCGGGAAAGCCTGCGAACTGTGCGAACTGGAGATGCCCGCGGAGGCTGCGCGCCTCGCCAGGATGCGGGACCGGCTTCAGGCCGACATCATGGCGGCGTTGGAGGAAAGTTACTTGAACGGCCATCCGACCGATCGGTTGCCCGGGAACCTCAATATTTCGTTCGCCTACGTCGAGGGAGAATCCCTGCTCATGGGGATGAAAGACATCGCGCTGTCGTCCGGATCGGCCTGCACCTCGGCCACACTGGAGCCCTCCTATGTCTTGCGGGCCCTGGGCGTCGGAGTCGAACTGGCCCATTCCTCCATCCGATTCGGCCTGGGCCGCTTCAACACGGACGAAGAGATTGACTATACGATCAAGAAGGTTATCGAGATTGTCACCAAGCTGCGGGAAATGTCCCCGCTTTACGAAATGGCGAAGGAAGGTGTTGATCTGAAATCGGTTCAGTGGGCAGCGCATTGACAGCAAGGGAAAATTTAAAATTGCGAATTCTACATTTCGGAGGTGGCCATGGCATACAGCAATAAAGTCGTCGATCATTTCAATAATCCCCGCAACATGGGGAGCTTCAAGAAAGATGAGCAAGGGGTCGGCACCGGTATGGTCGGCGCGCCGGAGTGCGGCGATGTGATGAAGCTGCAGATCAAGGTCCAGGGCGATACGATCGTCGATGCCAAGTTCAAGACCTTCGGGTGCGGCTCGGCCATCGCCAGTTCGAGCCTGGCCACCGAGTGGCTCAAAGGCAAGACGATCGACGAAGCCCACCAGATCAAGAACACCGACATCGTGCAGGAACTGAATCTCCCGCCGGTGAAAATTCACTGTTCCGTGTTGGCGGAAGATGCGATCAAAGCGGCGTTGGCCGACTATCAGAAGAAGGCCGACTCGAAGTAATTGTGACGAAGGGAGTGCCTCATGGAAACCACCAATACCGAGTCTCAGGCTCCGGTGATTACGCTCACTGAGGCGGCCATCAAGGAAGTGAAGCGGTTGATCAGCGTACAAGGCCTTGAGGAAGGCGGGCTCCGGCTCGGTGTCAAGGGCGGCGGCTGTTCAGGCCTCAGCTATACCATCAACTTCGATGAAAAGATCGGGCCATACGATCGCGTGTATGAGTTCGACGGCATTAAAGTCATCGTCGATGCAAAGAGCGCCATCTACCTGCAGGGAACGCAGCTCGACTATCATAAGGACCTGATGGGCGGCAATTTCAAGTTCGTGAATCCCAATGCCAACAAGACGTGCGGCTGCGGAGAATCCTTTTCGGCGTAAACGGCGCAACCGCCACCGAAGAGACTCGAGGTATGGACCATCACCATGACACCAACCTTCGCGACCTCCAGATGGCCAGAAGTATGTGCTGGCATTGCCAGTCCGAGATGTCTGGCGAGTACTTCTGCGACCGCTGCGTCAAAGTCCAGCCGGTTTCGAAAGAGACGGACTACTTCACCTGCCTGGGATTCCCTCGCCGGCTCATGATCGACCAGAGTAAACTGGAAGCCACATTCTACAAACTCAGCCGTGCCTTCCATCCCGATTTCTACCAGAACAAGAGCGAGACGGAGCGGACCATCAGCCTGGGCAACGCCGCGACGCTCAATACGGCCTATCGCACCCTCCGCGATCCGATTCAACGGGCCGAGTATCTCCTCGATCTTGAAGCGGGCGCCGTGAAAACCATTCGCACCTCGCCTCCGGCGGATCTGTTCGAGGAGATTCTCGAGCTTCAGGATACGCTGGAGGAGTATCGGGCGACCGATCGCCAATCGGAAACGGGGCGAGGTCTCCAGGCAAGGCTCCAGGCGGAACAGCAGGCGCTGGAGCAACGGAAACGGGACATGGAAACCCAGCTCCAAAAGCTTTTCACGTACTGGGACGCGCTCCAGGACCGAGGCGAAGCAACCGAGCAAGCCCGGTTCGAGCGAGACCGTCTCCTGAAGCAGATGCGGGAGATTCTCTCCAATCGAACCTTCGTGACGAACATCCTCAACGACCTCACGGCGACCCTCGCATAATCCTTCCATGGCACGCATTGTCGGCATTGACCTCGGCACGACCAATTCATTAGTCGCCTACGTGGACAAGGGAATCCCTCGAGCCATCCCCGGGCGAACAGGCCGCACCATGGTTCCCTCCGTCGTCGCCATCACCGACAATGGGTTGATTGTCGGCGATCCTGCAAAGGACCATTTGACGCGCAACCCGGAACGTACGGTCTATTCTGTGAAGCGATTCATGGGCAAAGGTCTCACGGATGTACAGGGCGAGTTGGCCTACTTCCCCTACTCGCTCACGGAACAGGGCGGAGTTATCCGCATCAAGATCGGCGAGAAGCACTACTCGCCGCCTCAAATTTCGGCCATGATTTTGAAAGAGCTGAAACAGAGGGCCGAAGCCCATCTCGGCGAGAGCATCACCAAGGCCGTCATCACAGTCCCCGCCTATTTCAACGATAGCCAGCGACAGGCCACGAAGGATGCCGGTATGATCGCTGGCTTCGACGTCCTGCGAATCATCAACGAACCGACGGCAGCCTCGCTCGCCTACGGGCTCCAAAAAAAGACGCAAGGCATCATCGCCGTGTACGACTTCGGCGGAGGTACGTTCGATATCTCCATTCTCAAGCTCAAGGACGGCATCTTTGAGGTGTTGGCAACCAACGGCGATACGCACCTGGGCGGAGACGACATGGATCGCCGCCTGGCCGATCTCCTCCTCGCGGACATTCGAAGTGGCTATGGCCTCGATCTGAGCGCCTACCCCGAGCAGATGCAGGCTGTCCGCCTCGAAGCGGAACGGGCGAAAATCCTATTATCCGATGAACTCAAGACGTCCGTGGCGATCGAGCTCCCGGACAACAAGGGCCTGTTCACGCGGGAGCTGACAAGGGACCAACTGGAAGCCCTGGTGACGGAGATCATCGACCGGACCCTGGGCCCCTGCCGGATGGCTTTGAAAGACGCGGGGCTGACTCCGAACGAGGTCGATGAAGTCGTGCTCGTCGGCGGCTCCACCCGCATGCCGCTCGTCTGGCAACGTGTTCAGGAATTGTTTGGGAAACCCCCGCACTCCGAGCTCAATCCGGACGAGGTTGTTGCACTCGGCGCCGCCGTGCAGGCGGATATTCTGAGCGGGGGCACCACCGACATGCTGTTGCTCGATGTCACGCCCCTGTCCCTCGGCATCGAAACGATGGGCGGTGTCATGAGCAGCCTGATCAGGCGAAACACGACCATCCCGGCGAGTGCGAAAGAAATGTTCACCACCTATGTCGACGGCCAAACCGGTGTGGACATCCACATTCTTCAGGGCGAGCGCGAACTGGCGCGAGACAATCGCAGTCTCGCAAGATTTCGGCTGAAAGTTCCTCCACTCCCGGCCGGCGTCCCTCGCATCGAAGTCACGTTCCTTATCGACGCCAATGGAATCTTGAATGTGACGGCGCGCGATATGCGGACCGGGCAGAGCCAGTCGATCGACGTCAAGCCTTCGTACGGCTTGTCCGACGACGAAGTGGAGCGGATGATCGAGGATTCGTTCAAGTTTGCGACGGATGATGTCAACGCCCGCAAGCTGATCGAAGCCCGGCTCGACGCCGGCGCGCTTATCACCACGACGGAAAAGTCCCTGAGCGAAGGAGGCCATCTCGTTCCCCAAGAACAGGTTGCAGCCGTTCGAGCAGTCCTGTCGTCACTGGCGGCCGCAAAGGACGGCACCGATCTGCGCGCAATTCGCGCGGCCATGGCCGACCTCGAGCAAGCCGCGAGAGGCCTGACCATCGCCATGCTGGACGATTCGCTCAAGCGAGGGCTGCAAGGAAAGAAGATCTCCGAACTGACGTGAAGCGGAGCCCGCGTGACGGGCGGGACTCGCGGGAAGCGCGCGACAGGCTTCAAGGCGTGTTTTGGCGTGTCGCGCCTTTCACGCACGTCTCGCTCTTCTCGCACCATCAAGGCCGAGATACGAGGAGAACAGAATGGATCTGAAATGGCAGGATTCAGAAGAAATCGCGATTCGCCTCGTTGAAGCGCACCCCGAGACCGATCCGCTGACCGTCCGGTTTACCGATATGCACGCCTGGATCGTCGCGCTGCCGGAGTTCAGGGACGATCCGAAGAAATCAAACGAGAACCTCCTGGAAACGATTCAGATGGCCTGGCACGAAGAGTTTCAGGATTCCCGGTCCTAGCCTCGTACGGCTACAAGCTGCCGTCTTCGACCGGCGGCCCTTCAGGAATCTGATCCAACTTGTAGAAATCCGTCGGATCGAGTCGGCGATGAGCCGTCTGCGTCGGTTCACTTCCTTTGGCAAAGAGCTCCACCGTCCCATGCTGCCCCTCGCCTTCCTGGTCCGATTCCAGCAGCCCCGTTGACGCATCGACTTTCACGAACGTGACCCCGTCGGGAATCTCGAACGGCACGACGGGCAGCCGCTTGAGCGCTTCCCTCATGAACGCGATCCAGATCGGCAGGGCCGCACGGGCTCCGGTCTCGCTCTCTCCCAGGGAGCGGCGATCATCGAAACCCACGTACACGCCGGTCACCAGATTGGGAGCTCCCCCGATAAACCACGCATTGATGTAGTCGTTGGTCGTCCCGGTTTTTCCCGCGAGCGGACGATCAAGAACCTTTGCGGCCTGACCCGTGCCCTTCTGCACCACGTCTTCCATCATATTGGTGATCAGATAGGCGGTCTCTTTGGCGATGACCTCATGCGAGGCCGGCTCGACCGTTTCGAGGACGTTGCCCGTGCTATCCTTGGCAACCTTGATGGCGAAGGGTTCCACCCGGCTCCCCTTGTTCACAAACACCCCGTAGACCGAGGTCAATTCCATCAAACCCATCGACGACGTACCCAAACCCAGGGAGAGATCGGCCGGAAGCGGACTGGTCACCCCCACCTCGCGCGCAAACTCAATGACGTTCTTCACCCCGACCTTTTCGAGGAGTCGAACCGTCGCGAGATTGTGTGAATGGGCCAGCGCGTCCCGCAAACTCACCATGCCGTGGAATTTCCTCCCGTAGTTCTCCGGCTTCCAGATCTTGTCGTCTTCCTCCTGTTCATAGACCACCGGCGCATCAAGGATCTGCGTGGCCGGACTCAGCCCCTGACTCATCGCCGTCGCATAGATGAGCGGCTTGAACGCCGACCCTGGTTGCCGATGGGCTTGCACCGCGCGGTTGTATTCGCTTCGCGAAAAATCGTAGCCGCCGACCATCGCCCGAATCGCCCCGACTGACGGATCGATCGCGATCAGGCCTCCTTCGACGATTGGGGTCTGTTCGAGTGTGAGTTGCAACTCGCCTTTGAGAACTTTCTTGACCCCGACTTCAATGACGTCACCCGGCTTGAGCAGCTGCTTCAGGTTGGGATTCACGATGAAATCGATGCCGGGGTCCGGGCCCTTGAGCACCCGCTTCGCCCAGGCCATGTCGTCGAAAGCCAGCTTGGCCGTGGTCGTTCCCACCTGGATCAGGTAGTGGTCCTTGGCGGCCCTCAAGACGATGCCCTCGCTCGCCTCACCCGGCTTCAGCAGTCGATCGCTCAAGGCAAGCGTGGAGGGTTGCAGCGTGCCCAGGTCAACAGTTCGCTGGGGTCCACGCCACCCCTGCCGTTTATCCAGTTCGCGAACTCCGGCCGAGAACGCCGCCTCGGCGGCCTTCTGCATCTCGAGATTCAAGGTGGTGTAGACTTGGAGCCCGCCCTTGTACACCATCGTCTCACCGTATTTCGCCACTAGCAATTGCCGGACATACTCGACAAAGTACGGCGCGAGATGCTCGCTCCCGGGTCGATGGAAATTCAGCACATCGGCCGCGGCGGCTTCGCGTTCGGCCGCCGTAATGAATCCAGCCTCTTCCATGCGGGAGAGCACATGCTCCTGCCGCTTCTTTGCCCGTTCGTAGGCGGTGAACGGGGAAAACCGGCTGGGTGATTTTGGGAGTCCCGCCAGGAACGCCGATTCCGCGAGCGTGAGCACCGCGAGTTCCTTCCCGAAATACGATTGGGCTGCTGAGGCCACACCGTAGGCGCCCTGCCCGAAGTAGATTTGATTCAAATAGGTTTCAAGAATCTGTTCTTTCCCGGACACCGCTTCCATCTTGTAGGCCAGGATCAACTCGCGGATCTTGCGCTCATAGGAGCGCTCCGACGACAGAAAGAGCGACCGGGCCAGCTGCTGCGTAATGGTGCTCGCGCCTTCAACCTTTCGGCCTCCATGCCGGATGTTGGTCCACGCGGCACGTAACATCCCGACATAATCCAGCCCGGGATGCTCAAAAAACCGTGCATCTTCCGTCGCAATCACCGCCTGGGTGAGGCGCTCGGGAATGTCGGCGAGCGGAGTCAGAATTCGACGTTCGATGAAGAACTGGCCGATGGGCTGCCGATCGTCCGAATAGACGGTGGTGACCAGGCTGGGCTGGTAGTTCTGGAGCAGCTCGAGTGACGGCAGGTCCTGGGCAAAATACCAGATCACCCCCGCCGCCGCCGTGACACACACGATCCCGGAGGCCAGGGCGCCGAGCAGGGTGATCTGCCACCAACGCCATCGCCGGGGCGCCTGCTCATGAATCTCCACGAACCGATCATCGCCCGGCATCGGAATTGCGCTCCTGGATTGAACTCCTGAGGAATTTCGGTCTGCGAGGCTGGTAAAAACACCTTACAATGCGTTTCCTGAAAACTCAAGCATCCGCCGCCAACGATCCGTGAGTCGGCCGCTTGTATGGCGACCCGCGAGTCGGGTATACTCTTACCGACGCCTCACAGTCGGGGCGTCTTTTTTTTCGCCGCGAGACGCACAGGAACCATGTCGCAATTACGCGCCCCCCAGGACCGCCGGAGCGATATCCGGAACATCGCCATCATCGCACACGTCGACCACGGCAAGACCACGCTGGTCGATGCCGTGCTCCGCCAAACCCATGTGCACCGCAAGATCGACGACATGGGCGAGCGGATCATGGACTCAATGGATCAGGAGCGCGAGCGCGGGATTACGATCCGGGCCAAGAATGCCAGCGTCACGTATCACGGGGTGAAAATCAATATCGTCGATACGCCGGGGCACGCGGATTTCGGCGGCGAAGTGGAACGGACGCTTCGGATGGTCGACGGCGTGCTGCTCCTGATCGATGCCAAAGAAGGCCCGATGCCGCAAACGACCTTCGTGTTGCGGAAGGCCCTCGCGCTCGGACACAAGGCTGTTGTCGTGATCAACAAGATCGACCGGCCGGACGCCGTGATCGACGACGTCGTCAACCGCACGTTCGATCTCTTCGTCCACCTCGGCGCCACCGACGAGCAGCTCGATTTTCCGATCATCTACACCTCGGCCATCAACGGCGTGGCCACGCGCGATGTCAATAAGCCAGGGACCGACATTACGCCCTTGCTCGACACCGTGCTGGAGCAGATTCCCGCGCCCGCCATCACGGCCGAGGCCCCGCTCCAGATCCTGGTCCTCGCCCTCGTCCAGGATTCCTACAAGGGCAAGATGGGGATCGGCAAGATTCAATCCGGCTCGATTGCCCGGCGGCAGAGTGTCCTGGTACTCGGCAAGAACGGCGCCCAGCTTCCCTGCAAAGTGTCCGACCTGGCAGTCTATTCGGGTCTTGAACGGACCGATACGGAACGGGCCGAGGCGGGAGAAATCGTCGCCGTCGCGGGGCTCGACGAAGTCAGTATCGGCGATACCATCGCGGATGCCGAACGTCCGCTTGCCCTTCCGCGCGTCACGATCGACGAACCGACCGTCCAGATGACCTTCTCCGTGAACAACAGCCCCTTCGCCGGACGGGAAGGCCGGTTTCTCACCTCCCGTCACCTGCGCGAACGTCTCTTCAAGGAACTGGAGACCAACGTGTCGCTGCGCGTGAATGAAACGGATAGCGCCGACCGGTTCCTCGTGGCGGGCCGCGGCGAACTCCACCTCGGCGTGCTGATCGAGCAGATGCGGCGCGAGGGCTACGAACTGCAAGTGTCACAACCGGAGGTCATTCTCCATCGGGACGGCGACAAGGTCACGGAGCCCTATGAGGAATTGACGATTCAGATTCCGGAGAGCTATCAGGGAGCGGTCATCGAGGAAATCGGCAAGCGGCGCGGCGAAATGCGGCATATGCGGCTGATTCATTCGGACGCCGGCGCGAGCGAAATGCATCTGGAATACTACATTCCCACGCGCGGCATTATGGGCTTGAAGAATATCCTGCTCGCCAAGACCCGCGGCACCGTCATCATGCACCATGTGTTCAAGGCCTACGAGCCGGCGGAATCGCGTGACTTGATCGTGGCGCCGCACGGATCGCTCGTGGCATTCGAAGACGGCACCAGCACCGGGTACGCCATCTTCATGACCCATGAACGGGGCGTCATGTTCATCGGCCCCGGCGTGGAGGTCTATCGCGGGATGGTGGTCGGCCAAAACAGTCGAGATGAAGATCTCGACGTCAACGTGTGCAAAGAAAAACATCTCACGAACATGCGGGCGTCGGGTTCCGACGAAGCCCTGGTGCTCACGCCCCCACGGGAAATGACGCTGGAATTCGCCCTGGAATATATAGGATCCGATGAACTGGTCGAGGTCACTCCGCAGAACCTGCGTCTGCGCAAACGGCTACTGAACCCGGACGATCGCCGCAAAGCCCGAAAGGCCGGAAAGTGAGCCGAGGGGTAAACGGTGAGCTCGCGCTTCGACGAAGCTCAGTGCCGTGAGCTTGTCGAACGGTCGAACCGTATGTCACGGGTGCGGGAAGGGCAAGACGTGCGCGCAAGTCGCGCGACTCGCGCGAAAGGCACGTCTCGCGGGATACATCGACCCGTCGCGCGTTTCTCGCAAGTCCCGCCTTGCTAGCCAGATACGGCTTCTGAGATGAGAATTCGCAAGAAGACCGCCAGGCCCTCCGCCAAGCGCCCACCCCTCTATTTCATCGGCTATCGCGGCACCGCTCCGGCCACAGACGAAGTCAAGATGCAGTATGAGCGGGAGTATGGCGGACCGATGGCCGTGTGTCATGAAGCAGGATCGTCCGAATCCTGGCAGGCGAGTCACGGGCCCTGGTCGGCCCATGTCGTCATGCCGCTGCCGATGAGCCACGGCGCCGACGTGATGAAGCAACTGGCCTGGGAGCACGACCTGATTGGCGCCGTCGCGCCGTCTCTCACATCCCCACGAGACATGCCTGACACGATTCTCTTTAGCGCCAGGGTGGCGCGATGCCTGACGCTCTTGACACAGGGGACCGCTTATGACGTGACCACCCAGGCCTACCTCAATCCATCGGATTGGCAGAACTGTCCTCTCACAACGTTTCTCGTGGATGACCACCTGTCCATTGCCCAAGACGAGGCCTCACGTCCCGACCAGGTCTGGTTCTATTCGCTCGGCCTGACGAAGTTCGGATTGGACGAGATCGAGCTGTTTCAGAATAGAGGGCTGCCGGACAGTACCGCCAGGGAAATCCTGACCGAAGCAGCGCACGAGCTGCTGCGTGTGGCGCAGTCGCCGAAAGTGGGCACGGTTTTCCACCTCCCCTTGCTGGGCCGCCCGATTTCTATCGCGAACTATCGTACGGCAGCACCAGCGGGGCGCATGTTGGGATTCCGCGAACTGCACATCGGGTAAATCATTCGAGAGTTCAATACGTTATCAATCCCGTCCGGGAGTCCTAGGTCTTTCGGACCGTTGACAACCTTTCGATCCACAGGTTACAAAGTTTAGGTTTGGAAACGGGGTTCTCTCAACCTGAGGCCTCATTCACCCCAACATACAGCAAGTTCGCAAAGGAGGATATGCGATGAGCGACGTGGCACCGGAAATCAAGGTGGGCGATACAGCACCGGACTTCAATCTGAAAGACCAAGATCAGAAGGACGTGAAGTTGAGCGACTATAAGGGCAAGAAGAACGTCGTACTCTGCTTCTACCCGCTGGACTGGAGCCCGGTCTGCCAAGGCGAGAACAAGTGTTTGACCGATGACTTCCCCCAGTTTCAATCTGCCAACGCGGAGCTGTTCGGCGTCAGCTGCGACAGTTTCTTCTCGCACAAGGCCTGGGCGGACTCCCTCGACCTCAAACACCGTTTGTTGTCTGATGTCCACCGCACGACGGCGAAGGCCTACGGCCTCTACTTCGAGCCGCTCAACTGCTCCAAGCGGGCGACCGTGATCGTCGACAAGAGCGGCAAGGTCGCCTACGCCAAGGTGCAGGACATCAAGGTCGCGCGGGTAGACAAGGACATCCTCGCGGCGCTCTCGAAGCTGAACTGAATCTCAGTCATAAAGGCCGAAAGTCGAAAGTCTGCAAGCCCGGGACTTTCTGACTTTCGGACTTTTGACGTGTAGACTGTTACCGACGAAGATGCCTGGCACGGTCGAAGACGTCAGCGACGCCAACTACAAGGAATTCACCGAGGCGCCGGCATCGGTTGTTTCATATGGGCTCGCCACCTGTGAGCCCTGCAAGGCGTACGATCCCATTTTGGAAGCGACCGCCGCCAAATTTCCCGAAGTAAAAGTCGGCAAGGCGAAGATGCACGTGCCGGGCCGCTGCCGAGAGATCAAGAAGACCCATACGTTCGAGACCTATCCCACGACTCATTTCTTCGCAAACGGCAAATTGCTGCTCACCCGCGAAGGGATCGTCGATCCGGCCGAACTCGCCGCGCTGATCTCAGACTATCTCCTCAAGTAATCATGCTCGGCGCATCGGGACAAGAATGAGGTCGCGACCGAGCTTTGACGTCCTGAACAGCAAGACGCATAAGGGATCAGGGAGAAGGAACGCCGGCCGCACAGGGGGCAAGTCTGCGCGCTGAATCTGTTAGAATTCCGGAGGAGAGATGAATATGAACAAGCCGATGGCTGGTTTGGTGCTTGGAGTGATGCTCGCCTGGTCCTTACCTGCCTGGTCCCACACCGACGAGTACTTCGAATCCGTCGACGCGCCCCACGGCGGACAATTGCGCATGGTCGGGCCCTATCATCTTGAACTTGTCGCCAAGGACAAGGAAATCGCTGTGTATGTGACGGACCATGCGGACAACAAGATCACCACGGACGGCGGGCTTGGCAAGGTAACCATTGAGACGGGCCAGACCAGGACTCAGGTTGGGCTCCATCCGGTGGGAGATAACATGCTTAAGGGGTCCGGGGTGTTCTCCATTACGCCTGAGACCGTGGTCATCGTCTTCATCAAGCTGCCGGATCAAGACGCGCACTCCGCCCGCTTCACGCCGCTTCGGCCAAAGGGCGCAATGATCGAGAAGCCCAAAGACGGAACGTCGCAGGCAGAGGGCGACGCCGCACACCACCATCACCACCATCCTCCTCGGCATTGATCCATTAACCATCCACTCCATTCGTCCCCTCGAAATACATTCCCCCGAAAGAGCGATGTCCTAAGAACGGACAATACACGGTGACGCCTCTCCCTATCGATCCCTCTTCATGAAAGATCAGCGAGGTGGAAGGGTGAATAGCTTGCTCTGATTAACCGGCATAGTCGAACGAGAGGTCGCGTGTTTGCACAAGACGGACCTTTTGAAGCGTTCCGCCTTCGATGTGACTGAGGAGACGCTCCCAGATCGTCCGGGCGAGTAGCTCTCCGCTCACGGTCTGGGAGCCAAGCACCTGTCGGAGGTCCTGCCGGTCGAACGGTTTCACCACATTGGCGTGGATCAGTCGATCCAGAGCCCCGATGTCGGTGACCATGCCCGTGACCGGATTGATCCGGCCATGGACCGTAATGAAGAGATCCCAGCAGTGTCCCTGATTGCCCTCGTGGACCGCCGTGAAGGAGTAGCGCCTTGTCACCGCAGCCACGTCCAGTCCACCCGCCGCGGTCACCTCGGCGGCGAGATCCTCATCCTCGCATAGGCGCACGGTGTGCAGCGTGCCGACGTCCCGTTGAGGCGCCAGCTTTGTCCAGAGCACCCGCGCGAGATTCTCTGACGTGGGAATCCGGTCCTTGAAATAGGGCATGTCGAGATTCAGATTCTTGTGATCGAATTCCTCGATCACGGCGAGCAGAACCCGCTTCAGATCGAACAGATTGACGACCATGCCGGTCTGCGGGTCGATCTCGCCGGAGACGGTCACTTCGAGCAGATAGTTGTGCCCGTGCGCGGGCGGATTGTAGCAGAGGCCGAACACCGCGCGATTCTTCGCCTCGTCCCACTCCGGCTTGACATAGCGGTGGGACGCCGCAAACTCGATACGTTTGGTCAATAGGACAGAAGCCATAGTTGTGAATCGTTAATTCTTAGTTTTTAGTTTGGGGGCAGGCAACTCAAAATTCAACACTCAAAACTAACAACTCTCAATCAAATCGGAGAGCCATTCCTCCCTCATGCTGCCTGGCACGGTCGTTTGGGCATGGTACTCACCGTGATCCACCGTGAGCAGGACCGGCTGGCGGAGGTCGGCAAAGACCGCCTTCATCGCCGCGGTCGGTCGAAACCGGACGAAATGGACCGCGCTGATCTTGGTCTCATGGCTGTGGCCGGATTCGAACCTACCGAAGGTCCGCTCGCCGCCTGCCACGATCCCCACCGTTTCTCCGTGATCGAGCCCCATGAATTGATCGAGCCACTGCTTCATCACGGCTTCATCGGTAATCTCGATCAAGAGGGTGGCGCTTAGCTCATCCGGCGTGGGCAGGAGCGCGTTATACACATCCAGTTCATCCTGGACCTTGGCCGGATCGAGGATCCGCTCGACGCGGATCATCTCCTGAATCTGAAACTGCAGGGTCTCCCGATTTTCGAACACCAGAGTGATCAAGGGACCGACCGCAATCCGCCGCCGCCGCTTCAGCTCGATGATCTTGGCCCGAAAGGCCTCCCGTTGCCGTTCATACGCCTCGTATGGGATGACATCTCCCGGAGTGATCGCCTTCACTGATTATCCCCTAACTCGTCATCCGTCAAAGGTCAATCTCGAAACGCAGCATGCTAGAAAAGCGGGACTAGCGTGAAACGCGCGACGGGTCGATGTATCGCGCGAGACGTGCCTTTCGCGCGAGTCGCGCGACTTGCGCGCACGTCTCGCCCTTCCCGCACCCGTGAGATGTGAACGACGCCTTACCCCTTACCTTTTACCTCATCACATGAGAGCCCATAGGCGTCACGGACGATCTGGATCGGGTGAAGCGCCGCCTTCCCTCCCGCGTGCGTCGAGGCCCCGGCCTGATCCAACTGCAACCCGGCCAAGGGGCAGTCGGACGCGACCAGATCGGCCGGGGCCTGCTCGATGGCGCGCACGGCCTTCCCCGCGATCTGCATCGACAGCGAAAAAAACTCTCTCTTGGCGGACCAGGCGCCATCATGTCCGGAACATTTCTCGATCACCTCGACCTGCGCGCCGGCACATTCCATCAATTCTTTGGATTTGAATCCGATGTTCTGGTCCCGCAGGTGACAGGGAATCTGATAGGCTACGCGTCCGGGCCTCTTCGGAAAATCCGTCGCCAGCTGACCCTCTTTCTTCATCGCCATCAGATATTCACAGACATCGAAGGTCCGCTCGGCGACTTTCTTCGTCTGCTCGTCAAGGTTGAGTTCCGGATATTCGCGCTTCAGCATCAAACTGCAACTGGCTGTCGGTACCACCACATCATACCCCTTGAGGACCCACGGATGCAGCGAGTCGATATTGGCGCGCGCAGCTCGTTGGATCGCCGGCGTATCGCCGATGTCGAAACTCGGCATCCCACAGCAGCGCTGCTCCGGCACCACGACCTCGACCCCGTTCTTCTCCAACACCTGGACCGTGGCCTTGCCGATGTCCGTGGCCTGGTAATTGACGAGACAGCTGGCAAACAACGCCACTTTGCGGAGGGGCGGATCAGGAGTAGTGACCTGTGCGCGGCGGCCGAACCAGCGAGGAAACGTCTCACCAGAAAAATGCAGGGCCTGACGGTCGCGGTGAATTCCCGCGACCCCTTCGAGAAGCCGGCGCACCAGCCGGTTCGCCAACAACCCGTTCATCAACGGGGCGGTGAGGCTTCCCAGCCGCCCGATCAGGTCCGTCATCGTCAGGAGCCGATCACGCCACCGGACGCCGCGCTCCCCCGCGAGGCGCTTTTTCCAGACGACCATCAGATGGGGGAAGTCGATCTGGTAGTGATGCGGCGGTGTATAAGGACAATGGTTGAAACAGAGCTTGCAGTAGTAGCATTCGTCGACGACCCGGTGGTGGTCGGCCGGCGTCAGCTTGGTCAGGTCTCCTTCGTACGCGTCGATCCGGTCCAGGAGGCTGTTGAACGAAGGGCAGAGATTGAAGCAGCGCCGGCAGCCATCGCAGACCTCATAGATCCGCAGCGTTTCCTTCTCCAATTGCGTGGCATCGACGGGATGGATCAGGCTCAGGCCCTTCACGATCCGCTCCTCATTCGAAAGCGATCAGCGGTCAGCCCTCGGCAACAGATTCCCCTTGGTGCCGAAAACTGACCGCTGAATGATGCGAGTGACAGGCTGTCAGCCCTTCAGACTGTCGAGTCCCTTCTGAAACCGATTGGCATGCGAGCGCTCCGCTTTTGCCAGCGTCTCGAACCATTCAGCCAACTCGGCAAATCCCTCGTCGCGCGCGGTCTTGGCCATGCCCGGATACATCTGGGTGTACTCGTACGTTTCACCCTCGATGGCGGACTTGAGGTTCGCATCCGTGTTGCCGATCGGCACACCGGTCGCCGGGTCGCCCACTTCCTTCAGGAAGTCCAGGTGCCCGAAGGCATGGCCGGTTTCGGCTTCCGACGTATCGCGAAACAGCCCGCCGACGTCGGGATAGCCCTCGATATCCGCGCGCCGCGCGAAATAGAGATACCGGCGGTTGGCCTGCGATTCGCCCGCAAATGCGTGTTTGAGATTGTCGTGACTCTTGGTTCCTTTCAAGCTCTTTCCCATTTCATCCTCCTCGTTGTTCGAACGGTACCGGCCTGACGCCAGAGAAGGTTCTGACCCTTTCCACCGCGGAGTAAGATAACGCAGCCGTCAGGACAGGTTCAAGGGCTTTCCGTATCCCACATCCGGGAAATACTCCGCCTGCCCGCGGATCGGTGCTCCCTTACCGTCGGCGAGGACAAATGTGTTAGACTGATCGACGACTGACCGGCCCACTCGTTGTTCTTGTGAGGACCGCGTGACGACCTCTCATCCTCCTTTCCCCTGTCCGGTTGTGTGGGTGCTGGCGCTTGTCGCCCTGATCGCATCCAGTTGCGCGCACGATACGTATCAACAGCGGGCAGACGCCATCAAAGATCATGTCGAGAAGTTTTACACCCATCTCAAGGCCAATCGGGTGGAGGCCGCCATTCATCAGAATCAACAGATCGAAGCCATGGCCGATCAGATGGCGGACACCGTCAAGGAACGGGCTCGACTACAGGGAACCTCTCAGGTCGAACGGGAGTTCGCCCTGATGAAAACGACCAGAGAAACGGCGGCGCAGAATTGGATCGCGCTGGGCCAGTATTTCGCCATCAAGCAGCAGCGGGACAAGGCCCGTGCAGCCTATCAGCGCGTGATCGACGCCTACACCAATCCGGCAGAGCGACCATACCGGGAACAGGCCGCGCGCGCCCTCAAGGATGTGGACATCGCGTCGCCGGCCTCCAACTCGATGACCCCTTGACCTTCTCGATCGAGTCATCTATGACGGTTGCCGGTCGCCATCCGTTTCCCGATTCAGTCCACAAGTCTGTGCGTGTCACGGTCCTCATCCTCCTGCTGACCGTGCTGACGGGATGCGTGCACCGCATCCACGTGAACCCACTGCCGGTCGCCCCCGCCTCCATGACGATTCCGCGATCCCTTCAGATAGCTGTCGGCCCGCTCGCGCTCGAGGGCGCGGACCATATGCCGGGCATCGCGTTACTCGACTGGCGGCACCGCGACTTGAGTCAGGCGCTCATCCGTTATGTGCAGCATCGAGGCACGTTCAGTTCAGTCTCCACCGATTCCGCCGACCTGACGCTCCGCATCACCACGAAATTGGCGCTCGCCTCTCGACAGAATCGCTATCACTACCGAGTCCGTTTACAGGCGGAGATGAGCGAGACGGTCCAGCCCATTAAAGCCTATCGCGCTGAGCAGGTGGCGGCGGGATCATCAGTGCGGTGGGTCACCGCTTCCGACCGCGACCCGATCGAAGCCGCGCTCCAGGCGGCCCTGGACGACTTGCTGGCCCAAATCGAGGCGGACCGCTCGCTGTATCTCCCGCAAGAACGCCCTGAATAATGCGGATTAGGCAGACATGGCCTGGCGGAATCGATCCCAGGCTTCCTGTGCCTGGGCCGTGGGAGCGGTCACGTATTCCGGGCAATCAAGGCGGAGAGCCTGGTCCCCGAACGGCACATTGAAGAACTGGCAGTGATGGGGCTGGTCCGCGTCCGCGTACGCGTGCGGCCGGAAATGCTCGCAGGAGACGCACATGCGCGCGACGGGGATCTCACCCTGCAATTGGAGGGCGCGAATGAGTTTCACCAGCGAAGTGAGAAGCCCGATCTGTTCTTGTGTCGACAGATGCTGCGTGGCCGACGACAAGATCTCCGGCCACCCGTTCGCCACGTGGCCCGCTTTGGCGCCAAGGGCAGTCAGATGGACCGTCACGACCCGGTTGTCCACTTCCCGGCGTCGACGGCGTACCAGCCGCTTGCGCTCGAGCGTCCGGATGACTTCAGAGGCAGTGGGCAGCTTCACGGACAATTCGCGCGCAATCGTAGAGACGGTGGCCGACTGGTTGGGCCGAGACCGGAGGAAGCTCAGGACCTGCACCTGCAAAGGCCCGATCCCCTGCCGGCCCTGTCGCCGCCAGGTTCGGCTCTTCATGGCTAAACCGATCTTTGACAGGGCCGTAACCAAGCGATTGGGAAGGGGGTCCTGATCGATCTTGATCAACGGAGTCATGGTGCAATCCTCACGAACAATCGAAAGATCGACGATACCGATTTGATTACTCTATTGCGCTCCGCTCCCCCTCGTCAACCCTCCGACGCACTGTAGGGCCCTCCCCGAGGTTCACCGAACCACGAGCACGCAACAGGCAGCATGCTGGACCACACGGGTGGACACACTGCCGAGCAATACCCGACCGATCGCGCCCAATCCCTTGGCCCCGGTCACGATCACCTCCGGCTGGTGCTCGCCGGCCACCGTGAGGATTTCATCAGCCGGCCTTCCCAGCCTCATGGCCTCGCGCACCTGGAAACCCGCTTTGGCCAGCTTATCCACGGCGCGCCGCATCACTGCGTTCCCGGCTTCACGGAGTTCCGGATACTTGAGATAGGGCATCACATGCACCACGGTCACCATCACGGGTTCACGACCGGGGCCATCGGGAGCCGGATTGACGTTGCGGATCAGAAAGCGGACTGCGTTGTTCGAGGCCGACGAGCCATCGATGGCCAGCACGATCTGTCGGACAGGCCGAGGCGTCTCCTTCACGACCAGCACTGAACAAGGTGCATGGTGGATCGCGTGATTCGAGATACTGCCCAGCATGAAGCGATCCAACGCATCCAGCCCTCGCGAACCGATCGACAGAAGACCGACCCCGCGCTTGGCGTGCTTCATGATGGTCGCGGCCACTCCACCGCGGTCCACGCTCACGGTTCCCGTTAAGCCCAGGGAGGTCAGCAACTCTGCTGCTTGCGCTTTCGTCGCCTTCGCCGCAGTTTCCATCCGCTTGATTTCCGCTTGAAGATAGCGTTCCGTTCCCACGATCACGGGCTGAATCATGAAAGGGGCGCGCAAGCCGGCTAGGTCTACGACATGCAGCACCCGGATCACCGGCTGGATATTGAAAGGCACCCGCGCCAGCCATTCGATCGCCCACCGGCCATACTTTGACCCATCCGTCGCCGCCAAGACCTTCATGTCGTGCGTCCTTTCCCCTGGTGATTCGCATCCTGTTCAACCGACGCCGCAAACCGGTTCCGAAACGCCTCGGGAGACAGCCCAGCCAGCGTGGCACAGCGGCCCAGCCTGTCCGGATCGTTGAGGTCGTCATCGGTCAGCCGGATCATATACTGCCGTGCGATCTGGTAGGACTGGGAGTGGATATCCACCATCCGGACCTTGGGCCGCCCGGTGGAGGGGTCCACCATCTGCTTGAACGGAATCGGCGTGAACCGTCCGTCCTGGATCGACACCATCGCCGCCGTTCCCCCGTCGAGGAGATACTGCGCGGCACAGTAGCCGAGATCCCGTGTGTATTCGATATCGTAGGGAATCGGGTCCGCACCGCGCAATTCGTATCCGATATTCTTCGACACGATCGACGTCGAGAGTCCCAGGGCGTTCATTCCCTTGGTCACCTCGCGCCGCAACAGGTCGCCGATATCCACCTCGTTCAGTCGCAGGTGGCCGTGCTCATCCCGTTCGACATGCTCCAGGCCGCCGAGATCGTGAGGATCGAGGATTTCGACCAGTCCTTCCGCCACCACCGCGACGCCGTCGGCCCGCCCGCCGCTTAACCGCTTGACCATGGCTCCGATCAAGAGATCCACCAACCGTTGGAGTCGCACCGGCCGCTCCCGACATTCCTCCGGAATGATCGTGAGCGTGGCACCGGCAGCCTTGCCGATGCCCAACGCCAAGTGGCCGGCCTTGCGCCCCATCGTCACGGCCAAGTACCAGCGCGAGGTCGTGTTGGCGTCGACCATGAGATTCTTGACGATCTCCGCGCCCACGTGCCGTGCGGTTTGAAACCCAAATGTGGGAATGCCGTAAGGGAGATCCAGATCGTTGTCGATCGTCTTCGGAACCTGCACGACCTGGAGACGGCCAGCGGACCGTTCTTCCAGCTTCAATGCCGAGTAGGCCGTGTCGTCTCCACCGATCGTCACCAACCGCGTGATGCCGAGACCAGCCAGGGCCGCCAGGGCGTGATCCAGATGCGCGGTCTGCTTGGTGGGATTCGCGCGGGAGGTACCAAGGAACGACCCGCCCCGGAAATGAATGTGGCTGACCTCTTCGATCCCAAGCGGCCTTACGCGGCTCGTGCTGCCTTCCATCAGCCATTTGAATCCATCGAGGATGCCGACGACATCGCAGCCACCCAGGACACTGCGGATTGTGACGGAGCTGATGACGCTGTTGATGCCGGGGGCCGGCCCGCCCCCGACGAGGATGCCCACGATCGGTCGCTGCGCTGTCATCTCTCGCTCCTTAGACTTTCGCCCACCGGCCTTCCAGCTTCTTCATGATCTGTGGCATGGTTGTATACTCCATTTCATCGAGAGGCAACCGGTGCGGCTCGAACGGACCGTGCAGCCGCAGGACGTCCGCAATCCGGTTAGCATCCCGTCGCGCTTCGTCGTAGGAGGGATCGTCGAACATGTCTCGCGGCCCGATGAGCCGGCCGTCGGCCAGCTGAAACCCGAGGCAGGCGACGCGCGGAGGGCCGTCGAACCTGGTCGGCGTAGCCTGCTTCACCGAGACCGGCATCAACGGCCCGTAATGGGAGCCCCGCATCCAGCCCTCTATGATCCAGGGATACCGGAACGGTTCCAGGACTTCCCCGACAGCGGGGAAATTCTGCTGGGCCCTGACGATCATCACGGGATCGTCCTTGCCCACATACTTCCCCGCGATGAGCGAGAGCCGCTCGGTCGATGACGAAGCGGCAATCGCCCCATCGGCGCGGGAGAAGACATATTTGATCGTGTGCTTGCCCGGGGATCCGATGAACATCAGCATGTCGTACAGGTCCTCCGGGCACTCGAACGTGATCTTCTTGTGTTCATAGATATCGTGGACCTCGAACCGGAACCCCTGATGCATGGTCGGGGCGATGACAAGCCCGGCCGTCGTGAAGGGATCGGCAAACATCTTGTACAGGGGAAGATTCCAGGCTCCGGCCGACGTCTTGTCCGCCATGAAGACCAGCACCGGCTCGGATTTCCGCTCCTCGAATTCCATCTCGGCCACGCCGGGCCCCTGGCCCCTGACATTACCGCTGAAGGCATCGGCGAGAAGATCCTGCCCCGCTCCGTAGAGATGAAGCTCCTTGGCCACCTGGGTCCCGGCTTCGAACGTCTCCCAGGCGAGACGGTGGATCTGCTCGTGATCGACGCCGTGGCGATGCGTCATGATGAGCTGCAGATCATCCCCGCAGGCCGACACGTGATAGTCCGTGAGCAGGCCGCTCGCTTTCGCAGGCGCGAGTTCTTTGCCCGCTGACTCGATCAAGGCCGGATGGATCGCCGAGTGGCCAACCCATCCCCCGATATCCGCCTTGATGACGCTCACCGTGATCTGCCTCGACTGCTCCTTTTTCATATCCGTCGCCATGGTACACCTCTCGTTGACGCTCTCTGCTCAGCGAACGACCGCCGACCGTCGGCTGTCTTCGCCGCGAAGGTAGACGAACCAATAGACCAAGGCCACCAGAATGGTGCCGCCCAGAATATTACCGACCGTCACCAGAGCAAGATTGCCGAATGCCGCCGACAGTGAAAGCGGCGCCGAACTTCCTGCGGCCAGGGCAAGGCCGATCGGGATAAAATACATGTTGGCGACCGAGTGCTCGAAACCACAGGCCACGAAGCCGCTGATGGGGAAGACGATGGCCAGAATCTTGTCCGCGACACCGCGCGCCCCCATGCAGAGCCAGACTGCCAGGCAGACGAGCACGTTGCACAGCACGCCCCGAGCGAGCGCCGACACAGGATCGAGCGAGACTTTGGCCCGCGCGATCTGCACCATCGTGTCTCCGACTGCGCCGTCGCCCAGGGCCTGCACGTCGGCCAGCCACACCAGGAACGCGGTGGCCACCGCTCCGACCAGATTGCCGAGATAGACCCAGCCCCAATTGCGAATGACCTGTTGCGTGCTCACATGGCCGGACGCCCAGGCCATGGCGATCAAATTGTTGCCGGTAAAGAGTTCCGCTCCCCCGACCACGACAAGAATGAGCCCTAAGCTGAACGTGATCCCGCCAACCAGGCGCATGAATCCGAATGACGGCGGCGGGCCTGCCGCCCCGGTGGTGATGGTCACCGTAAAAAACAGCGCGCCGAGCGCGATGAAGGCGCCGGCCAGGAGAGCCAGCGCGAACATGGTGGGAACCGGCAGCAGGGCTTTGGCCACCCCGACATCGCGCACGCGCGTGGCGATTTGCGCCGGCGAGTAGGCATCAAGCTGACTGCTGGCAGCTTGCATCACGTAATCAACCTGACTCGCATTTGCCGCAACTCCGCCTCGTCTTCCGCGTCGAGTTCGTCCCGCTCGACCGGTTCCACGCGAACCGCGGAGACCTTGTACTCCGGGCACTTGGAACTCTCGTCCGCGCTCGATGACAGCAGCTCGTTGACCGTGGAGGCGGGGAAATGAAAGCTGGTGAACAGGTGGCCCGGCAGTACCCGTTCGCTGTTCACGGCAGGAAGCACCGCCGATCCGCGGGCGCTGACCAGACGGACGATCGCGCCGTCCTCCAGCGTGAAACGCTCCATGTCGGTCGGATGCATTTCGAGCACGTCCGTATCCACAATCGCCAAGATGTCGGTCCGCCTCGTTTGGGCCCCGCAATTGTAATGCTGCAGCACGCGGCCCGTCGTCAGGACAAAGGGATAGGCTTCGCTCGCCGCTTCGCCCGGCGGCAGATATTCCACCGCGACGAATCGGGCCCGCCCCTTCGGGAAGGTGTCCTGATGCATCAGCGAGGTGCCCGCATGGGCGGCGGCCGGCACCGGCCACTGGAGGCCCTCGCTCCGGTCCAGTCGATCGTAGGATACGCCGGCGAACATCGGGGTCAGTTTCGCGATCTCGTCCATGATGTCGGACGGATGCCGGTAGGACATGGGATAGCCCATCCGGTTGGACACCTCGCAGACTACGCGCCAATCAGGAAGAATCCCTTCCGGCGGATCGACCGCTTTCCTGATCCGCTGAATGCGTCGTTCGAGATTCGTGAAGGTCCCGTCTTTCTCCAGGAACGAAGCCCCGGGCAGCACGAGATGGGCAAATCTGGCGGTCTCGCTCATGAAGAGGTCATGCACGACCAGGAAGTCCACCCGCCGGAGGGCGTTGTGCACTTTCTTGAGGTTGGGATCCGTCTGCGCCACATCGTAGCCGATGATCCAGAGCGCCTTGAGGCGGCCGTCGAGCGCGGCCTCCCACATATCCGGCGTCTTCATCCCGCGCTTCGTCGGCAGGGGACGACCGGTGACCTGCTGATGCAGGGCCGCCAGCTTGGGATCGTCCAGCGACTGATAGCCGGCGAAATAGGTCGGCAGGCAGCCGACATCCGACGCCCCTTGCACATTGTTCTGGCCGCGCAATGGATTAATGCCGGTCCCCGGTCTTCCGATATTCCCTGTGGCAAGCGCCAGATTCACGAGCGCGATCACCCCGTGGCTACCCCAGCGGTGCTCTGTCACGCCCAGACCATGCATGCAGAGCGAGGCTCCGCTTGAGGCATAGCGGCGGGCCGCTTCCCGAATGAGATGAGCCGCGACGCCGGTGATCTGTTCGGTCTTCTCCGGCGTGCAGTCCGCGACCGTCCTGACCCATTCGGCGAACCCTTCGGTTCTCCCGGCCGTGAAGCCATGATCGATGGGTCCCTCTGCGGCGATGATGTGACCCATCCCGTTCAGCAACGCGACGTTCGTTCCCGGTTCCAGTTGCAGATGCAGATCGGCCAACCGGGCCAGTTCGGTCCGGCGCGGATCGATCACGATCAGCGGCACCCCGCGCCGATGGGCCCGCTTGATGCGCGCCCCGACGACCGGATGAGATTCCGTGGGATTGGCTCCAACCACCATGATCAGTCTGGCACGATCGATGTCGTCGATCGAGTTCGTCGCGGCGGAGGCGCCCACGGTTTCCATCATGCCGGTGACGGTCGCGCTGTGACAGACCCGGGCGCAATTATCAACATGGTTGGTCCCGATCACGCAGCGGATAAACTTGCCGAACAGGTAATTCTCTTCGTTCGTGCCGAGACTGGACGAGATGATCGCCAGAGCATCGGGGCCATGTCGCGCTGTGATCCGGTAGAATTCTTGCGCGATGCGGTCCAACGCGGTCTCCCACGAAATGGCTTTCCAGCGACTCCCCTCCCGCAGCAACGGCGTCCGCACACGATCCTTGGCGGTGAGATAGGTCCATCCGAACCGTCCCTTCATGCAGGCATGGCCCAGATTGGAGGGGCCGTCGTCGGCCGGCACCATGTGCACGACTTGGCCGTCTCGCACACCGGCATCGAATGTACAGCCGACGCCGCAATAGGCACACGTCGTGCGCACTGTGCGAGTGGAGGCTCCCAGAGCAAGCACCGATTTCTCTATCAGCGCGCTGGTCGGACATTCCTTCACGCAGGCCCCGCAGGACACGCAGTTCGACGCGGCAAATCCCTCCGTCGATCCACCGAGCGAGGCGCCGCCGGCGACCGGGAAGGCCCGGAATCCACGCCCCATCATCGTCAGCGCATAGGTGCC
>JBQTIO010000212.1:0-16763 GCA_052388075.1 Nitrospiraceae bacterium | reverse complement strand
CCACTGGTTTGGCGGAGAGGGTGGGATTCGAACCCACGGTCCCGTTGCCGGGACGCATGCTTTCCAAGCATGTCGATTCGTCCACTCTCGCACCTCTCCGTGTCCAGGAATACCGGGAAGGCGGCATCTTAGCACGCGCCCCGGGGAGCGGCAAGGCGAACGGACCTGTCCGCGATTCTGGCCCCGGTCGTTTGGAAACGTCACTCTGCACGCGCCTGCCGGATTGCGACAGACCTACGGACGGACGATTCAGGACCAAGCAGAAACCGCGACTATCGGAGTGGCACGGAGAGAGAAATCCAAAGTTGCCTGCGGGCCCCGGCACTCCATATGGCCGATACGCACAGGCCCTACCGGGAGGCATCCTTCAGGCTCCCCCGGCAGGGGGAACCGGACTGGGATACCACCGATTGGTACGGGTTGACACTTGGACATGTCCAACGGTACAAAAGCTGGACAACATCGCGTGTTTTAGCTGTCTCAAGCACCGTACCGACAGCCCCGCGGACATCCCCACTGTGCGAGAGTGGCGGAACTGGCAGACGCGCGAGACTTAGGATCTCGTGGGCAACCGTGGGGGTTCAAGTCCCCCCTCTCGCACCAGCGCCACGATAGTATTGCTTGCAGCCCCCTGGCGGCAGGGGAAAGGGGAAAAGGACTCTGACCCGATGACGATGAAGATGGAAGTGACCGAACTCGGTCCCATGAAACGTGCGCTGAAAATCGAGGTGCCTGCGGACGAGGTCACGCAACGATTTTCACGGGCTTACGTCGAATTAAACCGCCAGGTCCGCATACCTGGATTTCGGCCGGGGAAAGCCCCGCTGGCCATGCTGGAGAAACGCTATGCCAAGGAGGTTGAAGAGGATGTGATCCGAAGTCTGGTCCCGGACTTCTATGATCGCGCCATCAAGGAGGCGGGGATCAGCCCGGTCCTGGTGGAAATCCCGCCTCTGGATCGCGTCAAAATCAAAAAGGATGCAGCGTTTACCTTTACGGCGACCGTTGAAATCAAACCCAAGATAGAGCTTCACGACTATAAGACGCCGAACCCGATTTCGCTGAAACCGGACAAGCGGACAGTAGCGGATGAGCAGGTGGACCGTGCGCTGGACGTCTTGCGCGAACAGCAGGCGCGATTGGATGAAGCCCCTGCCGGGACGGCCTTGGCCGAAGGCGACTTCGCCGTGGTCGATCTTGAGGGGTTTCTGGATGCTGCGCCCCTGGAAGGCACGAAGAAAGAGGGCCAGCTCCATCGGGTCGGCTCCAAGGCCACCTTGCTCGGGATCGACATCGACGCCCATCTGGCTGGCAAGAAGGAGGGAGACCTCATTGAAATCCCTCAGACGTATCCGGCCAGCCACCCGGATCAACGAGTTGCCGGCAAGACCGTTCCGTTCCACTTACGCGTCACCGGGACCAAGAAGAAGATCCTGCCGGCCCTTGACGACGAATTCGCCAAGGACTGCGGACCGTACAACTCGCTCCAAGAAATCAAGGACAGGTTGCGCAGCGAGATGGAGAAAGCGCTCAAGAAGGACATCGAAGAGTCGTACAAAGACACCATCCTTAAACGCCTGGCCGACACCCATCACTTCGAGCTTCCCGATTCGCTGGTGGAGCGAGAGCTTGACACCATCGTCCGGCAGAAGATCCTGGAACAGCAACGCAGCCGGGTCGCGGACTCCGCTCCCACGGCCGACGCAGAAACGATCAAGAAGATTCGCGAGGAACACCGAGAAGCTGCGAATCGGCGCGTCAAGGTGGGATTGATCCTTGAGGCTGTCGCCGAAAAGGAGGGCTTGTCCGTCACGCAGGAAGACGTCAACCAAGAAGTGACCCGCCTGTCCGCGGAGCTCAAGGTACCGGTCGCCGATCTCGTGAAGATGATCCAGGCAGGCGGCCAGGAATCCATCGAGCAATTGCGCACGCGGGTCCTGGCGGACAAGGCGTTGGATTTCATCTACCGCCACGCAGTAATTCAAGGATAGGCACGGCGCCCGGCACGGCGTGGTCGTAACGCGCCCCAAGCCCGCCGCGGAAAGGAATTGACGACATGTTGGTCCCCATCGTAGTCGAACAAACCAATCGAGGCGAGCGTGCCTATGACATTTACTCCCGGCTGCTCAAAGACCGCATCATTTTCCTCGGGGCTCCGATTGACGATGTCTTCGCGAACCTCGTCATCGCGCAACTGCTCTTCCTTGAAGCGGAAGATCCCGATAAGGACATCAATCTCTATGTGAATTGTCCGGGCGGCAGCGTCACGGCCGGATTGGGGATCTACGACACGATGCAGTACGTGAAACCGCCGATCAACACGATCTGCCTCGGCCAAGCCGCCAGCATGGGCGCGTTATTGTTGGGCGCCGGAACAAAAGGGAAGCGGTTTGCGCTTCCCAATGTGCGCGTGATGATTCATCAGCCGCTGGGCGGTTTCCAGGGGCAGGCCACGGAGATCGACATTCACGCCAAAGAGATACTGAAGATCCGCGAACGCCTCAACGAAATCATGGCCAAGCACACCGGACAGGCGATTGAAAAAATCGCCCACGATACCGAGCGGGACTACTTCATGTCCGGCGAGGAGGCGAAGCGATACGGGCTCATCGACGAGGTCATCACGCGACCGCCGAAAGTGCTCAAAGCGGCGGAGTCCGGCGACGGCGGAAAAGACGGGGCCAAAGGTAGGTAACACAGGAGGGCACATGGCCAAGCAGGAAAAGATGGACCGACACTTGCGGTGTTCTTTCTGCGGAAAGAGCCGTGACGAAGTCCGGAAACTGATCGCTGGGCCGACGGTGTACATCTGCGACGAATGCGTCAACCTCTGCAACGACATCATTGCCGAGGATTGGGAAGAGGCCAAAGAGGAGATTTCCTCTAAGCTCAAGAAGCCCGCAGAAATTAAATACCACCTGGATCAGTATGTCATCGGCCAGGAGCGCGCGAAGCGGATTCTGTCCGTGGCCGTCCACAATCATTACAAGCGCATCTCCTCGAAGGAAAAAGAAGTCGACGACATCGAGCTCCAGAAGGGCAATATCCTCATGGTGGGGCCGACGGGCACCGGGAAAACGCTGCTCGCGCAGACTCTGGCCAAGTACCTGGACGTGCCGTTCACGCTGGCCGACGCGACGACGCTCACCGAAGCCGGTTATGTGGGCGAGGACGTAGAGAACATCATCCTGAAGCTCCTCCAAGCGGCCGACTACGATGTGGAGCGGGCCGAGCGCGGCATCGTGTACATCGATGAGATCGATAAGATCAGCCGCAAGAGCGACAGCCCGTCGATTACCCGGGATGTGTCCGGCGAAGGGGTCCAGCAGGCCCTTCTGAAACTCATCGAAGGGACGGTGGCCAACGTTCCGCCCCAGGGCGGCAGAAAGCATCCCCACCAGGAGTTTATTCAGGTCAACACCAGCAATATCCTGTTCATTTGCGGCGGAGCGTTCGTGGGCCTGGAACAGATCATCGAACAGCGACTCAACCGGAAGGCAATGGGATTCGGGGCCGAAATCCGCAGCCGGAGTGAAACTCGGCTGGGCGACCTTCTGGCCAAGGTTGAGCCAGAGGATTTTCTCAAGTACGGACTGATTCCCGAATTTGTCGGACGATTGCCGGTCGTGGGCACCCTGGAAGAGCTGGACGAACGGGCCCTCATCCGCATCCTCACCGAACCGAGAAACGCGCTCACCAAGCAGTATGAAAAGTTGCTGTCGTTCGAAAAGGTGAAGCTGCGATTCACCGAAGCCGCCTTGGGGGCGGTCGCACGAAAAGCCTATGGGCAGAAGACCGGCGCGCGCGGACTGCGGGCTATCCTGGAAGAGGTCATGCTCGATGTGATGTACGACGCGCCCTCTCAGAAACAGATCAAGGAAGTGGTGATTACCGAGGATTCTATCGTCGGGAAGAACCCGCCGCTTCGCATCTTTGAACAGGACAAAGACGCCAAGAGCGCGTAATTCCAACATAATTCAGCAAGTTGCCTCTGGGCAAGAGGCGGCTGCGCGCCCTGATGGCCCCATCTCCCCGCCCTCGACGACCTTCAACCGAGCCCTCCCGTCGTGTCCTGACTCCGTTCCTACAGCACTCTCGGCTATTTCTCGACAAGTGAAAAGGCTGCGCTATACTTGCCACGGGCGAATTGGATCGAGGGAGGGCCCGTGAAATACCCCGTTACCTCCAGTCTCCGTCACAGAGGGAAGGTCCTGGACCTTGACGCCGAGCGCGAAATGGTGACCCTACTGGGCATCAACGGGGAATCGATCGGCAGTCTCTCGTGGGACTTCGTGATCGATCAGATCCTCGCCTATCGCAAGCTGCCTGTTCACAAAGAAGTCCGAGCGGAACCACGGATTTCGCTCGCGTTTCGCGTGCGCTACAATACGCCGGAAGGACAGCGTTTCGAGAGTCGGGCGGGAGGCATCGGCGGAGGCGGCCTCTTCATCGAAAGCCAGGCACCGCTGCGGGTGGGAACCAAGCTGGCCATGGAATTCTCGCTTCCGGAGAAACCTGCGGAATGGCTCCCCGCAAAAGGGATCGTGGCATGGGTCTGTCCGAAAGCGGACCAGTATACGTTCAGCCCCGGGATGGGAGTGCGCTTCACCGAGGTCGCACCGGACATCCGGGACCGGATTCTCGAATTGGTCAAGTCGGGGCAGGCTGCGGGTCAAGCAGCCTGATTGACATTCCGCTCCGCCTGTTCAGCGAATGGAACCGCGTGCATGAAACTTACGGTCATCTCCACCGCAGGGCACCAGGGCAAATCCCTCGTCATCAACCCCGAACAGGAACTCATCACGGTCCAGGACGCGTCGGGGCAACTGTTGGGCCATGTGCCCTGGGGTGCGATCATCGAAGGGGTGCTCGCCACCGACGACGACACCCGGTATGCCCATTGCCGCGCGCAGCCGCGCGCTCCGCTGGCGTTAAAAGTCCGCTACAGCACGCCGGAAGGAAAACAATTCGATGGTCTGACGGGCGGCATCGGCGGAGGCGGCCTGTTTATCGAGTCCAGCGCTCCCTTGGCGCCGGGAACCGAGCTCTCGGTTGAGTTCGCGCTGCCTGATCGACCCTGGGACAAGCTGAAGGCACGAGCCAAGGTGGCCTGGACCCGGAATAAGCCGGAACGCTATCTCCTGTTTCCCGGGATGGGAATCCAATTTGTCGATATCGACCAGAAGGCTCAGGATCTCCTGGTGGAGTTAGTCGACGCGTTGAACCGGAGTCGAAATCCCTCCTGAGTCTCTCGGGCTCTTCCCCGCCCATCGTTTGACGTCCGGACTGCTGTCTTGCTGTACGATCGCATTCAACTCCGCAGCCACCGATCTGTCCCCGACATACTGAAGTCGATAGGCCGCTTCCGCCCGCACACCCGCCACCGGATCGTGCCGGAGTCGCTCCAGGAGGACCGGAGCCGCACGAATATCCCCCGTCTCCCCCAAAGCTGCGATGACCCACTGTCGGACAACCGGATCGCTGTCTGTCGCGCTTGTCGACAAGGCCGACAGGGCCCCATGCCCTTCGACCAGGAACAAGGCGTGCGCGGCCGCCTGTCGGACGGTCGGATCGGGATTGGTCAGGAGTCCCGTCAGCGCGGTCGTCAACGCGGGTGTCCCTGCCCGAGTACCCAACGCTTGGGCGGCGGCATGGCGCACAGGGATCGCGAGGTCGGACAACAGCGTCACCAGTTCCGACTCAGCCTCTCCCCCTCCGGCAGGCAGTGCGCCGACACTTTTTGCCGCGGCTTCGCGCACCCTCGGATCCGGATCGTGGAGCGCCTGCAACAGGACCGGCGCCGCCGTTCGGTCTCCGATCTTCCCCAGCGACTCGGCCGCGGTCAGGCGAACCGTGGCCTCCCGATCACCCAGCAACGTGATGAGCATTTCCATCGTGGCCTGAGGCGTCGAGTCGGGAGCGTCCTGGTAACAGCCGGCCGTGGCAGCAAGCAAACAGGTCAGCCACGGCGCGAGAAGGGACTGCTCCAGTACGGCCCTGGTTGTGAGGAGTAAGCGCGGGGCTGAGAGGCGAATCACGCGGGTTTGGGGAGATCTTCCTGAATAGCCGGCGTCTCTTTCGCTGCTTCGAGAGACTGTTGAATTTCTTTCTGCGCGGCATCAATTTCGGTCTGAATCGTGCGCATTTCTGGATCCACACTACTGCGAACATCGGCGACCGCCTGCTGAAACGTTCGTACCAATCCTCCCAGGCCCTCCCCCACCGCCTGCATGTCTTTCGGGGACACACCTGCACCGGACGGGGCTGTCTCGGCTTTCAGCGCAGCCTGCTGCGCCTGCACACGGGCCACCGCTTCCTTGTTGACGATCGCGGAGGGACGTTTTGCGGATGCTTTAGCCTGGGCGCCGGCCGGCAAAGGAGGATACTGCGCACGAACCAACGGAGAAGGGGCTGCGTCTCGCTCCTCCATCGTCACCACCTGCTGCGCCTGCGCAGGGACTGAGGACGGATCTCGAGGTGGGGCCGTTCGCGGTACTTGGGAACCCTGCGGTGCCGTCTGATAAAGCAATGAGGCCGTGGTACCCGGGGTCATTTCCGGACCGGGGGCGTAGGCAACATTGGGTCTGGGATTCACCGGCGCGGCGTTCCTGGCGACGGGCTGCGCCGGCGGAGCCGGTTGAGTCTGGGCCGGTGGTGGTGGCGCAGCATCCACCTGGCCGATCACAGGAGGCGGGACTTCGGTGACTTCCTTCTTAAATCCCTTCAAGGCCTTGCCGACGCCTTCTCCGATCTGCGGCAGGCGGCCGGCCCCGAAAATGATCAACACGATCACCAGAATGATGATCAATTCGGAAATGCCCAGCGTCCCAAACATGTACGCCCCTCACAGCTGGTCCATCAGCAGAAAATGGTGGCGCCCCACAAGCTAGGCTGAATCTAGCCGCCCCGGAGATCTGCTGTCAAGGAAAGGCCCGGCCGAACAGTTCGACGATCCGGCGGACCTCAGAGGATGGGAACAATTTCGGTCTGCAGAGGTTGGCCGTACACCAGCACCTCTCGATCCGACACATACACGTCCAGCTCGCTCCTGATTCCGAACTCCCCGGGAAGGTAGATGCCGGGCTCAATGGAAAAACACGTGCGCGGGAGGAGTCGGCGATCGTCCCTTGTTTCCAGGTTGTCGATGTTCGCCCCATTGCCATGGACTTCCTCGCCGATGGAGTGCCCGGTCCGATGAATGAAGAAGTCGCCGTACCCGGCGTCCCGAATCGTCTTGCGGCAGACGTCATCAACTTCCCAACCGCACGGAAACCGACCCGACGCCACCCGTTCCCGGACAAAGGCCAGCGCCGCATCGCGCCCCCGTCGGACATGCTCAAAGATCGTCCGTTGCTTGGAGGGCACCCGCTTCTCCGTATAGCCGGTCCAGGTGATGTCGCCGTAGACGGATCCCGGCTCGGTCCGCTTGGCCCACAGATCGATCAGGACCAGGTTCTCGCGAATGACCGGAGCGGAGCGGGATTCGACCGGCCCGTAATGAGGATCGGCGCTGTGCCCATCGACGGCCGCGATAGGGGCGCTGGCCGTCGTCATCCCGGCGTCGCGGATTCTGGCGAGGATGAACTGCTGCAGGCCATATTCCGTCAACGCGCGTTCCTTGGTGATCGAGGCCGCGACATGCGCAAACGTTTCATCGACGATCTTCCGAAGCGCGTCGGTCGCGTAGCGATGCGATTCCAGTTGCGCGTCGGTCCACACCGATTCAAACCGTTGAACGAGATCCGCCGAGGTGACGACCTCGATCCCGAAACTTCGAATCAGCTCGACGGTTCCGGCATCGACCCTTGACAGGTAGGGCACGGCGTTGAGAGGGGAATACTGCATCGCAATACGCCGTCGGCCCTGCAACAGTGACGACAGGAGGGCCCGTTGCTGTTCCCAGGACACATAGCGCTGATCGCGACCGGGCAATTCCTCCAGGACGTACGGTTCTATCCGGTGGAGCAGTTTGACCGGTTCACCCGTAGCAGGAATCCAATAGTACCAACGCCGCGTGACATGCCGGGCCGGATCGAGCAGCAGCACCCGATAGGCCAGCGGGTCGCTTCCGCGAAAATCGTAGAAGAGCCACCCGTCCAGCGCTTCCGTTTCTCGGAGCGCCGCTTGGATTGCCGCAATCCGGTCATGATGCGTGACGGTGGTCATCTGATGCGCATCTTATCGTCGCTGTCCGGAAGCGTCAATCGCACGCTGGGCCCACCGTGCTAGAATGTGTGCCGATGGCTCACGAGTCCCCATCCTATCGTGTCACCCTGTTCTTCGGACCGGAGCCGGTGGAAGGAGAACCAGACGCCCAAGCCTGTGTCTTCAACGTGAAGCGGCGGAGCTGGCGAGCAGGAATTCAAGTCTCGGTGGAAATAGCCACGGACCAGCTCTCGACGCTGCGTGACAGAATTCAGCTCACCGATCGACTCACACACATTTTTCTCACGCTCGCCCCGGAGGAACGTGTCGCCTGCGAAAGCCGCGTAGCCGACCTCTTCGCCCAGGCCGTGAGTCGATGCAAGCTGGATCTCCGCCTGCGATCCGGCATGCGTCAGGAGAACGGGCGCATTCCAGCCGGCGAGCTGGTGCCTGAGCTGGACCAGGCGATCACCGGTCGCCCGGAGTATGTTATCACCTACATCCTGGCAGAATTGGACCTGGCCGGCGATCACCCATCCCCTTCATCTCTCTAGCTTCTTCGGTCGGCAGGGGGTTTGCATTCGTGGATAAATTTGTTATAACCCAACACAGCGCCATCTGTCTGGTGTGCGCGGATCGGATGAATTATGCGCTTTAGCGGAAGGAGGCAGCTCACATGAGACCTTACGGACCTCACAGTCGACTCCCGTTCGTCACGTTCATCGTGCTCGTGACGTTCTGTTCACTGATCGCGGTTCCGGCCTGGAGCCAGTCTTCGTCCTCAGACGAGCAGCAAGGAACGGCGTCTGGCGCAGGTATGGGGGCCGCCTCGGCAGCGAGCACGATCGTGTACTTCCCGTTCAAAGCCGCCTTCGCCATCGGCGGAGGAATCGTCGGCGGCCTCGCCTACGCCTTTTCGGGCGGGAGCGAACAAACCGCCAAGAACATCTGGATTCCGAGTATGTACGGCACGTACCTTATCACGCCCGAACATCTCACCGGCGATCGCCCGGTGCGGTTCCTCGGTGTTGCAGCCGAGAGCGAGCGCGCGATGGCCGACACCGCTCCGATGAGCGGTCTCCCACCGGCACCAGTTCAGTGATATGAAGCCCGTCATCGGCGTGACCCCGGACTTCAATGCCGGTGACAGAGCGGACATGGGCGGCCGCGAGCCGACCTATTTTCTGCGGGCCCGCTACATCCGGGCGATCGAAGAACTCGGAGGGATTCCCCTCATTCTCCCCCTCGTGGCAGGAGCGGCCGCGCGTCGGCGCCTGCTTGATCGCGTCGATGGACTCCTGCTCACCGGCAGCGGTCCGGATCTTTCTCCCCGGCTCTACGGAGAGCGTCAGCGTTACCAATTCCCCCTGATGAGTGCGCGACGCGCCGACTTCGAGCTCGAGCTAGTCCGCCAGGCCAGAGCCCGCGATCTTCCGCTGCTGGGCATCTGCGGGGGCATGCAGACGGTGAACGTCGCCTGCGGCGGCAGCCTCTTTCAGGATATTCCGTCACAGGTCCGGCAGGCCTTGAACCATCGGCAGAACACCAAGGCCACTCATGTCTCTCATCCGGTTGTCGTGGCCTCGAAGAGTCTGCTCAAGAAGGTCGTCGGCCGGTCAACCATCATGGTGAACAGTTCCCATCATCAATCGGTAAAGAAGGTGGCGCCGTCGCTGATCGGGAGCGCCGTCGCTCCAGATGGAATCGTCGAAGCGATTGAGTCGCCCGCGCACCGATTCCTGCTCGCCATTCAGTGGCATCCCGAGTTCCTCTTTGAACGCCACCGGGTCCATCGGCGATTGTTCGAAGCGCTGCTGCGCGCCGCCAAACGAACTGGCGCATGAGCGCCGCATGCCGTTCAACCGCGCGTCTCCAGCGCCAGCGCGACCGTGCGCCTGCTATACTTGACGCTATATGGAGCCGCAGCCCCCTATTCCTGCCGCCGCGAACTCTGCCCACCTCAACTCAGGACAATCTGTGACGAGTCGCCTCTTCCGGACGAAATCCATCGAGCAGATCCTGACGGATGCGGATCACCCGGAGCACCGCCTCAAGAAGACACTGACGGCCTGGGACCTGACGGCGCTCGGGATCGGGGCGATCATCGGCACGGGCATTTTCGTCCTGATCGGCACGGCCATCGTAGGCGACACCCATCGACCAGGGGCCGGGCCCGGTATCATCCTCTCGTTCATCCTCTCCGGGCTCACGTGCGCGCTGGCCGCGCTGTGCTATGCCGAATTTTCAGCCATGATCCCCGTTGCCGGCTCCGCCTATACCTTTTCCTACGCCACGCTGGGCGAGTTTCTCGCCTGGCTCACGGGGTGGAATCTGATCCTCGAATACGGTGTAGCCTGCGTCGCCGTGGCGATCGGCTGGTCCGGTTACTTCAACAATCTCCTGAAGCTCGCAGGTCTGGAACTTCCCTACTGGGCGACACATCCGCCCGGAGGCACCGAGGGCGGCGTCGCGAATCTGCCGGCGGCCATCATCGTCCTGCTGGTGACCGTGATCCTCGTCATCGGAATCAAGGAAAGTGCGCGCGTCACCGGGGTGATCGTCTGCCTGAAACTCGCGGTGATCCTCTTCTTCATCGGTATCGGGACCCCGGCGGTGAAGGCCGACAACTGGACGCCGTTTATGCCGCAGGGATTCGAGGGGGTCCGGGCCGCAGCTGCGATCATCTTCTTTGCCTACATCGGGTTCGACGCCGTCTCGACCGCCGCGGAAGAAGCCCGTAATCCCCAACGCGATGTTCCGTTGGGCATCCTCGGCTCATTGGCTGTGTGCACCGTACTGTACATCTCCGTCGCCGCGGTGCTCACCGGCCTCGTCCCAGTGAGTCAGATCGACATTCATGCTCCGGTGGCCGAAGCGTTGAGCGTCGCGGGATTCAAATGGGGCGCGGCCATCGTCGCCGTGGGCGCCGTAGCGGGAATTACGAGCGTGCTGGTCGTGATGATGCTCGGGCAGATCCGTGTGTTTTTCGCCATGTCGCGAGACCGGCTGCTGAGTCCCGCCCTGTCGAAAGTTCATCCCAGGTTCGGCACACCGCACCGCGCGACGATTCTCACCGGCATCGCGGTGGCCATCTTGGCGGCCCTCATTCCGATCGGTGACGCGGCCGATATGACGAACATCGGAACGTTCTTCGCATTCGTCCTGGTCTGTGTCGGAGTCATGATCCTGCGCTACACGAAACCGGAGTACCCTCGCCCGTTTCGCCTTCCCTTCATGCCGCTCGTTCCTCTGTTGGGCATGATGGCTTGCCTGTATCTCATGGCCGGTCTGCCGTGGCTGACCTGGATCCGGTTCACGGTATGGACCGTCCTAGGCATCCTCGTCTATGCGGGCTATGGGATGAAACACAGCAAGCTCGCCGCGCAAAGCAGCCAAACCTGACGCAGTGACGATTGAATCCTTGCCCCATGTTTTCACTCGTGCACGGAGCAGCCGATCAAATGGCTCAATATTGGAGCGGGTCTAGTTCGACTGGCTGGATGGCTCTGGCACGGAAGCAGGGGCGACAGTCGGTTGACTGGCCGGCGCTGCAGCTGCGACAGCTGGTTTCTCGCCTACGCCGGAAGGCCCGGGCGGCTGCGTCGCGGGAGTGGGACCGGCTGCCGCCGGGACAGCGGGCTTCGGAGCTCCGGCGGGCTTGGGAGGCGCCGGCTTTTCGGGCTTGATGCCTCCTTCCCAGGCCGGACCGGAATACATATCCGCCGTCAGCCCCTTCGCTTTCCATTTCTCTTCAAAGTCCGCCGCAGCCTTGTTGGGGGTCTCACCCACCCCTAGGACATCATTCCAGGGGTAGGCCTTCGGCCCTATTTCACAGCCTGATTCCGTCCGCCGCAAATACAAGGCGATTGGATTGCCCCGATAGGGTCCGAGGTAAATATGCACGCAGCCGACGAATTCGAGCAACGCCGCCATACCCTTCTCTCCAGGAACGCGCATGATGCCACAAGAGATAAGAAGAGGGCAAGAAGACGGTGGATGGTTCGATCGCTACGCGTGAGTGCCTCTCAAAGCGACCCTTTCGGAATTTGCCGAAGTGAACCCTTCGGAAATTCCCTCGCAGACTCGGTCAGTTTCCGCTTTCCTCTTCGGCAAATTCTCGACGGGTCCCCGCTTCACCGGCAACACGCGTGCGATCTGAACCATCCACTGAAAGGAAGTAATGAGCAACGAGAAGATCGACCAGGCGGTCAGGCGCCAGCGGTCGCGAATCGTTCGCGGGCTTGGTCGATCGAGCGCAAGAAAGCCCGGTGAGTTCGGCAGCCGACCACGAGTCTCGCATCGGAAATCGCGACGGGCCCATAGGGAAGAAGAAATCGCGCCTTCAGACGGGCGACACGCGCGAGGGACTGCTCTACACGTTTCACCGTAACGGTGCCCTCCGCCACAGCTTTGTCCAGGGCGGTGATCGCCGCCACTTCGCGATCGCGATCTTTGCAGATGAGCGGCACGTCGCAGCCAGCCAGGATCGACCGCACGGTCGCTTCCTCGACTCCATAGTGATCAATGATCGCGTGCATTTCAAGATCGTCGGTCAGCACGACACCCTCGTACCGCAGGTCCTCGCGGAGAATTTTCCCGATGATGGCGGGAGACAGGGTGGCCGGTCGTTGGTCGTCCAATGCCCGATACAGGACATGCGCCGTCATCATCGTCGCTACGCCGTTCGCCGCCGCATGCCGGAACGGGGGCAACTCAATCCGCTCCAACCGCTCCCGATTCGCCGTCACAACCGGCAATTCCTTGTGCGAATCTGCACTCGTGTCGCCATGCCCGGGAAAGTGCTTGCCGCAGGCCACGACACGGTTGTCCTGCAAGCCCCTCACGGTGGCCAAGCCCAAGGCACAGACCGGCGCCGGAGTGGTGCCGAATGCACGATCGCCAATGACCGGATTCGCAGGGTTGCTGTTGACATCCAGCACGGGCGACAGGTTCATGTTGATGCCGACGGCCCTCAGCTCTCTCGCCACGACCGCTGCGGCTCCGTAAGCCAACTCCGAGGAATTGCAGCGGCCCAACACCTCGCAGGGAGGACAAATCGTGAAGTCCTTCGGTAATCGGGAGACACGCCCGCCTTCTTGGTCGATCGAGATCAGCAACGGGGAATGGGGGCTGCAGCGCTGCAGTTCGTTCGTCAACTCGACGATCTGGTCGGTCGATTCGAGATTCCTCGAAAACAAGATGACTCCGCCAGGCTTGTACTCTCTGATGAAGGCGGCAAGGTCCGACGACACGGTGGTCCCGTCGAACCCCACCATGAAGAGCTGACCGATCTTGTCACGAGACATCAACATGCGATTTGAAAGCATGCGGGGAGTTTTTAGTTTTGAGCGTTGAATTTTGAGTTTGCGCTAACTCAGCACTAAACACTCACAACTCAACATTCTTCAGTGTCTGCATACTGCTACAGCGAGCGGTCCATCAAATACTGGATCAGCAGCCTAGTGCCGATTCCGGTGGGGCCCTTCGGAATATAAGCCCGTTCACGTTCGCTCCAATCCGTGCTGGCGATATCGAGATGCACCCATGGGCACTCGCCGACGAACTTGCTCAGGAACAGCGCAGCCGTAATCATGCCGCCCCCACGCCCGCCGATGTTCCGCATGTCGGCCACTTCGCTCCGCAACTGCTCAAAATATTCTTCCCAGAGCGGCATTTCCCAGACCCGCTCTCCCGCGCGTAACCCGGCCTTGCGCACGGCGTCCTTCAGCTTCGCATCCGTCCCGAACATGCCGATGGCAAACTGCCCAAGCGCGACGACGCAGGCCCCAGTCAGCGTCGCGATGTCGATCAGCGCCGCCGGTTTGAATCGTGTGGCGTAGGCCAGGCCATCGGACAGAATCAGTCTCCCTTCGGCGTCGGTATTCTGGACCTCCACGGTTTTTCCGGACAGCGTCTTCACCACATCGCCCGGCCGCATGGCGCGTCCTCCCGGCATGTTCTCAGCGACCGGAAGAATACTGATCAGATCGAGTGGTAATTTCAGCCGCGCCGCGGCTCGCATGCAGGCCAATACTTCCGCGCCGCCGGTCATGTCCGCTTTCATCTGCTCCATGTTCTCTGCGGGCTTCAGCGAAATGCCGCCCGTATCAAAGGTGATCGTCTTGCCGACGAGGACGACCGGACGATCAGCCTTCTTCTTGGCACCGTGGTACTGGAGAATGATGAACTTCGGCGGTTCATGGCTGCCCTTCGCCACACCGAGCAGGGCGCCCATGCCCAATCCCTCCATTTCCTTCTGTTCGAGGATCTTGAGGCTCACGCCGGTTTCCTTCGCGAGAGCTTTCGCTTCGCTCGCGATCTTGGTCGGCGTCATCACGTTGGAAGGATGGTTGCACAGATCGCGGACGAACACCGTGGCTTCCGCGGTCGCCACCCCTCGCCTGATACCCTCGGCCAGCTGGCCCAGCTGGCCCTGTCGCGGAGCCAGAATCGACATGGCGGCTATGTCTTTGTTCGTCGGACCGTCGCTGCGATACACGGTAAACTGGTAACTCCCGAGAATCGCGCCTTCCGCCATCGCCTGCGCTACATCGACCATCGAGGCCCCGCGGGGCGTCACGCTCGGCACCGCAACCGTAAACGAGCCAGCCTTCGCCTGGCGCACCCGTTTGGCCGCATACCCCATGGCCTGACGAATCTGATCCAACCCCGCAGCGTTCTTCTTCCCCAGGCCGACCAGGATCAGCCGCTTCGCCGGAATTTTGCCCTGCGTGTGGAAGAGCACCACCTCGTTGGCCTTGCCTTCGAATTCCTTGGACCGCAGCAGCTCACGGAGTGACCCACCGAGGGCCTTGTCCAGTGCCGCAGTGTCAGGTTTTAACAGAGCCTCGCCTTCGCAATGGGTGAGGACGAGCGCCTCGGCGGTTTCCCTGTCGACGCGTCCATACTTCGTATCAACCCGCATGATGTTCATTCCGTTCTCCTCCAGTTTCGTCGCCCGCATTTCGACGAAGCTCAGTGCCGTGAGCTTGTCGAACGGTCGAACCGTATCTCACGAGTGCGGGAAGGGCGAGCCGTGCGCGAAAGGCGGGGCTCGCCTCGACGACCTCCTCGGCCCGTTGCACTTTTCTCGCTAGTCCCGCTTTTCTAGCGAGATGCGCTTCACGCATAACGCTCTACGCTCTACACTCCCCGCATGTCGGGGGCCCATATATGTTTGTGCATCTGCAATTGGAAACGAACCGGGAGCCGATCCGCCAGCATCCATTCAGCCAGCTGTCGGGGATCAAGCACGCCGAACACCGGGCTGAAGAGGACCGCACAGCGGTCCGCTAAACCGTAACGCGCCACGACTTCTTTCGACCAGTCGTAGTCCGTCCGGTCCTGGATCACGAACTTTGCTTCATCCGTCGACCTGAGGCGATCAATATTGGGCCAGTGCATCCGGGACATCATCCCGCTTCCCGGGCACTTCACATCAAGGATGACATGAACCAGCGGATCGACAGGTGCGGTATCGACGGCCCCGCTGGTTTCGAGCAGTACCGTGAAGCCTTCCTTGCACAGCCGGCTGAGCAGCGGCACGGTATCAGGCTGTGCCAGCGGCTCCCCGCCGGTCACTTCGACCAAACGGCACCCATAGGCGCGGACCTTTGACAGAACCTCGTCGATCGACTGCTCTGTTCCCCCGTAGAACGCGTATTCCGTATCGCACCAGGTACAACGGAGAGAACAGCCCGTCAGGCGCACGAACACACAGGGCCGACCGGCAAACGTCGATTCGCCTTGGATGCTGTGGAAGATTTCGGTGACGCGCATAACCCAATTCTAATCGAAAATTTTCACTCCACCATTGCGGGACTATCGCCACCGCTGAATCGGCCAATGCTTCTGCCGGGCTATACGTGCCATCCCTCGGATGGGATTCACCACCGTGGGATGTCCAACTGTACGCAAGATATCGAGGTCCCCGGGGCTATCGCCATACGCATAACACAGGGAGAGGTCCAGGGTAAGATCCTGCGCCAACTGATCGATTAGTCGGCGTTTCCCCTGACCATAGGGTAAAGGATGCACGAGGCCGCCCGTGTAGATGCCGTTCACTTGCTCTAAACGGCCGGCAAAACACCGATCGACTTGTAACGCGCTCGCGATGGGGTCGATCAGAAAGTCGAGCGAGCCCGTCAGCAGAATGATCGCGTGGCCGGCTCGCCGATGCTCGTCGATCTGCCTCATAGCGGCGGGGGAGACGCAGGGGCACAATTGCTCGCGGCAGAATTCTTCTCCCAACGGCTCGATCACCTGCGCCGGCTTCCCGGCTAGATACAGCTTGCGCTCGCGGAGCGGATGCAGCGAGAGCGCCGGCAGATGCGACATCAACCAAGACAAACTCTCGCGCACCTCCGGCCATCCGACGACGCCGCGCCGCCACAGCCATCGGAAGAACCGGACTTCGCTGGCTGTGCCGGGCAAAAGCGTGTTGTCGACATCAAAAAATGCGGCGATCGAAGAGGAGAGACCCCGTTGGGCTGCAGCGGTCACGCGTATCTTTCAGAAGCGACCAGGGCGTAAGGTTCGTGGCCGATTCTACCGGACGCCCCGTTCATTGACAAGAATTTTGCCCGACTTCTATAATGCGCACTCATTCCCTTCCCAGC
>JBQTIO010000211.1:0-4800 GCA_052388075.1 Nitrospiraceae bacterium | reverse complement strand
TCAGCGATACGGCTCACCTGAGCCGCGTGTTGAAGGCGATCGAGCGCGTGGACGGCGTGATTACCGCCCGGCGGGTGCGGTCCTGGCAGGGCAAGTCATGAGCCGGCTGAGCTAAACCGGCACGCGTTAAGGCCTGGCGAATTGCAGTTTTGAGCCCTTCTCGATCTTGTATCCATCCACCGTGCCGCCGGCAATTTCGAGCACGAACACGGCGTCGTCGCTGTTCGGCCGATACTGGGGACAGGCGTCATCCGTCCTCGTGCAGATCGGGACGGTCCGCTCGATGTGAACCACCCGTTTGGCGCCGTCAAGCCAGATGAGGTCGAGCGAGATCTTCGTATTCTTCATCCAGAACGTCCACGCTCGTGGTTCGCTGAAGCAGAACAACATCCCGTGATCTTTCTTCAAGTGGTCTCGGAACATGAGACCGGTGGCGCGTTTTTGTGGTGTGTCGGCAATTTCAGCCTGGATGGTGATGCCGGAAGGGGTCTGGACCGGAATGAGTCTCGAGTCAAAGGTCAGGCTGAGAGCCGTCGATTCCTGAATCAGCAGGCCAAACATCGAAAGCAGGAATCCGACCAGGAGATTTCTGGGACGCATAAGGGCATGCTAGCCGTCCCGCCACACTGAGTCAACAATGCGCTCCGGGAGCGCCGCAGTCTGGCAGGTTCCCGCTTCGCGCGTCTTGCATTCCTGACAGGCCTTGTGCCATCCTCCCATCGGATTCGAGAAGAGGACGCCATGCAGGAAAAGCGCCGGGTGCTCTACAAGAAAGGGGTGTTTGTGTGTCCCTCCTGCCGTCAATCCTATGTCCAGGAAAAATGGCTCGAAGAATGGCGGATCCGTTGCCATCGCTGTACCTACCGCGGAACATTGACGGAAGTGTCGGTCGAAGAGCACATGGAAGAGGAAACGATTCGGCGCTAGAATGCCCTGGCCCGTTCAAGCGATGGCTTGTCTCTCGCGAGCAAATGATTTCTGAATCCGTGTGCGGTGGTAGACCAGTCACTCCTGTTGATCGCATCATGAACCCCACAAGCTGCATCCGTGCGTTCCTCTTCACCATCGGGATCTTCGCGAGCGGTATGGCCTCCTGGTCCTGGGCGGAGGAGGTTCCCTACCAGGTGAAGGTTTTGGTGACCTATCATTCCCTTTCGGGCAATACGGAACGGATGGCGGAGGCGGTCGCCGACGGGGCCAGGTCGGTTTCCGGGACGGAGGTCGTGCTGAAACGTGTCGGTCAAGTTGCGGCAGACGACTTGTTTTCTTCCGATGCGGTGATCGTCGGCTCACCCGTGTATTGGTCCAACATGTCAGGAGAAGTGAAGACCTTCTTCGATAACTGGCAGTTCAAGTTTGGCGTCTTCCCCGAGTTCAAAATGAAGGACAAGGTCGGGGCGGCCTTCGCCACCGGAGGGCAGATCTCCGGCGGCAAGGAGATCACAATGTTGACCGTGCTTGCGGCCATGCTGGGAAATCAGATGATCGTGGTCAGTGGAGGCGGGGCCTTCGGGGCCTCTGCTACGACGGAAGGCGATAGTCCAGGGATCGACAACAAGGAATTGACCGACGCCAGGGCGTTAGGCCGACGTGTGGCCGACATCGCACAACTCATCAAGCGAGGATCCTCGCAATAACGCGCCTCCTGACATCTCTGCGCCGTCTCCGGCCCTCCCGGTCATCCTCAGCGACCGCGCATGCGACGGTTCCGCGCCCGAAAGAGCCAGGCCGCAGCTTCGCGCGGAGTCGTGTTGGCCTTTGGGTCAAGGAAGACTATCGATCTGCGGTGCTGGGGCAGGAGGCGGAGGCTCCCTGAACGGCGAGGTCGACGAATTCGTGAATGCTCTTGGCGCATCGGCCGCAGCCGCCGCCGCGCTTGAGCCCGAACTTGGATTTCAGCTGGCAGGGAGTCACGAAGCCTGCCCGCCCAGCATCGCGGACATCCGATTCAGTGATCCCGTGGCACAGGCATACGTACATGAGGTCCGCCTCCGACGATTATGAGAACTGTTCTCAGTATCGCACACGACCATGATGCTGTCAAGTCCTATTCCGCCGGGCCGCGCGCAAGCGGGGTGGTTCGGCCTGCGCACGGGGAGGGGGGGAGCGTCACAGGGTGGCTTCCAAGCGGCCGACCATATCCCGAATGGTGTCGAATCCCGATTGCCAGAACGCGTCGGACGTCATATCGACGCCGACGACCTTGAGGATGTCCCGGGGAGCCTGAGAACCGCCGATGGAAAGGAGATTCAGGTATTTCGGGACGAAGGCTGCCCCCTGCTGTTTGTACATCCTGTATAAGGCCAGCACGAGGAGATTTCCAAAGCTGTATGCGTAGCAGTAGAACGGGGTGGCGAAAATGTGCGGGATGGTGAGCCACTCCCATTGAAATTCGTCCGGCACCTTTACGGTCTTGCCGAACTGGTGCCTCAGCTCACCCAAGTAGGCCTTGGCCAGTTGGTCCCCGGTTGCGCCTTCCGCGATCAGCTGATGCGCCAACTTCTCGAAGCGAACGAAATAGGCCTGCCGCAGTACCGTGGCATAGACGTCGTCGAGTTGGCTCAAGAGCAACCCCTGTTGAACGGCCTTGTTGCGTTCCTGTGACATCAGTGCATCGGAAAGAATCCGTTCGCCGAAGACTGACGCGGTTTCTGCCAACGGGAGGGTCGAGTGGAAGGTGAAGATGGAATGGTCCTTGGCCATCATCCCATGGACGGCGTGGCCGAGTTCGTGTGCCATGGTGGCGATGTCCCGGGCTTCTCCTGTGTAGTTCAGCATCACATACGGGGTTAGCCCGGGAGTGACGCTGTAGCAATAGGCCCCGCCGAGCTTGCCGGCGCGCGTCGGTCCATCGATGTGCCGGTCTCGAAACACCTGCTCGGCCAGGTCAGCCAGACGGGGTGAGAAGGCGCGATAGGCGTCGAGGACCATGGTCACGGCGTCGGCGTACCGGTACTTCTTCGCCTCCGTCCGGTGTGGCGCATAGAGGTGATATCGGCTCATCGGCGAGATCCTGCAGATCTTTGCCTTCAACTTGAAATAGGTCCGGAAGATATCGGCATTCCTGGCACAGGCCGCCAACAGGACGTCGACGGCTTCGTCGGGCACGTCGTTGGCAAGGTTTCGGGTCGCGATGGGAGAGGAAAAGTGACGCAGTCCGAGATTTTCCGATTTCCAGTCGGTGACGAGCGTTTTATACATTTCTCCCAGCAGATCCCGCTGCCCTGAAAAACCCCGGTAGAGTTCCTGATACGCCGCCTGCCGTAGTGACGCGCTCCGGTTGCGCACGTAGACCATCAGCTCCTCGCGATTGACGGTCTTTTTCCTGCCGCCGGCGGTTATGGTGAACGTCAGGCCGTTCGTCACCACATCATAGAATGTGTGAACGGCGCTGCGACCCGTAACGTTCTTGAGGTTGACGATCTGTTCTTCCGGTTCGGAGAGGGTGTGCGGTTTGAATCGCCTGATTGTTTCTAAGTGATAGCGCAGATCGCCTGCATCCGCCATCAGCCGTTCGGCGTTGGGCTGGTCGACACTTTGCCACCAGAGCTCGAAGAAGAGCAGCCGATTGTTCAAGGTCGTGAGTCGCTCTTCGACTCGTGCCTTGAACGAGCGAGCGTCCGAGTTCTTCGTGTTCTCGGAAAACCATAGATAAGCATAGGCGCTGAGCCTCGAAGACCCTTGCGTGATCGCCTCGCTGAGGCGGAGCAGGTCGAGAAGGCTCTGGCTCGGCATAGACGGGGCCAGGTGGGGTCGCGCGGCTTCAATCTGAACAACCTTTGCTTCCAGATCGGCGAGAAGCGAATCAAGCCGGCGGGCGGGATCCTCGGCAAGTTGCGTCAAATCCCAGCGGTCGGGCCACAGTCGGTGCGCGGTGGAACGGCGTTGTGAGGCGGGTCGCGGAGCGGTTCTCCCAGGCATAGTCTTCTCCTTGATGCATCGCCCCGGCACGCGGAGAATCATAGCATTGCCGACGCGTCATGTGAGGAGAAAAGTGCAGAGGCGTCACAGTCTCGCCCGCGATGCGTTGACAGCAATCGGAAGGGATGTGAGAATCGCACCCTCAAGGAATCGTCGTGACGGACCAAGAACTCAATCGCGCCGTGCAATACGTGATCGCCAGTACCTCGTATGGGAAAGAGACGGTGGCGGACATCATTCGCACGGGGATCAATGAATTATCGGCCCTGGCGACCCATTCGACCGAGCAGTTTGAGCGAGCGGCGCTTCTGGAATACGTGTCGCAATGGACGATCAAACGCACCGGTCAGCCGGAGCCGCTGGTCCGCGAAGTGCTGAGCTGCGCCGGTCGATGGCTGGACGAAGTGTACGATGAGATGGCCAAACGTCAGCCGAACGTCGGAAGCCCGTCAACGAAAGACGGCCAGGATGCGGAACCGGTCTAGCAAACGGCGTTCGTGAAGCGAATCTCGCTGGAAAAGCGGGACTCGCGAAAAACGCGCGACGGGCCGAGGAGGTTGTCCAAGCGAGCCCCGCCTTTCGCGCACGCTCGCCTTTCCCGCACACGTGAGAGAGGAGCGACGGTTCACGAGATACCACCGACCGAATTTCCCTTCTCTCGCTGCCGGCCACGATGTCACGTTCCCTTGCGGGCATTGTAGATGTCGCCTCCTGCCTGTCTGTAGCGCCGGAAGACTGCCACAGCTTCATCTCGGCACAGATCCCGACTCACCGTGATTCCTCGTTTCTTGAGCGCCGCCACCCAGTTTCTCGGTTTCGACCCTTCATCGAACCCGATTACCGACGCATCGCTTGCGCGCGCCCCGCAGAGGACGTTCC
>JBQTIO010000210.1:0-5001 GCA_052388075.1 Nitrospiraceae bacterium | reverse complement strand
AGGACTATGAATGGCTGTACCACGCGCTCGACGTGGTGACGACGCTGGACCCGCAGTATGCCTATGTATACGATGCAGGCGGGACCGTGCTGGCCGAATTGGGAGGTCGCGTCGACCTGAGCAACCGGTTGCTCCAGAAAGGTGTCGCCGCCAATCCTGGGGCATGGCGGTTACCGTTCGTGCTCGGGTTCAACCATTTCTTCCATCTACACGACTACGTGAAGGCGGGCGAGTGCATGGCGCAGGCGGCGCAGCTCCCCGGCCATCCCTCCTATGTGGAGACCTTAGCGGCTCGACTCTATGTCGAAGGCGGGAGTCCCGCGCTGGCGCTCCAGTACCTGGAAGCGATGATTCGGCAGTCGGCGGAACCGCAGCTGCGAGAAATCTATGTCGAGAAATACAAGGAAGTCCTGATCGTCCGGGATCTGCGTTTCTTGGATGAAGCGGTTGCGCGATACCGCCAATTCCGCGGGAAACCTCCGGACGGGCTGCTCGATCTCGTGACGGGCGGCTTTCTTCCAGGAATTCCGGAGGAACCTTTTGGTGGTGAATATCGGTTGAACCAACAGACGGGCGAGGTGTCCAGTTCCACTCATCCGGAGCGCTTGCGCCTGTACCGTCCAGATGATGTGCACAGGATGCAAAAGAACATTTGAGGAGGGGATGTGACGGGTTCATCTGAATCGGTCGTGACGACCGAGGGGCTCACAAAAGTGTTCAAGGTCGGCTTTTGGGGTCGCCGCGTCACCGTGCTGGAAGGGCTGAACCTCGACGTCCGACGGGGTGAGGTCTTCGGCTTTCTAGGCCCCAACGGAGCCGGCAAGACGACGACGATCAAAATCCTCATGGGGCTGATCTATCCCACCGCTGGACGCGCGATGCTCTTCGGACGTCCGATCGGCGATCACGAAGCCAAGGCGAGACTTGGTTTCTTGCCCGAATCGCCGTATTTCTATGATTACCTGACCGCCACCGAATTTCTTCAATTTTACGGGCATCTGTTCAGCCTTCGCGGGCATGAGCTGGACCAACGCGTCACAGACCTGCTGCGCATGGTCGGGATGAGTCATGCGAGGGACCTCCAGTTGCGCAAGTTCAGCAAAGGCATGTTGCAACGGGTCGGTATTGCTCAGGCCTTGATCAATGACCCGGAGCTCGTGGTCCTGGACGAACCGATGTCGGGACTCGACCCTGTGGGACGAAAAGAAATCAGAGACTTGATCCTCAGGCTCAAAGAAAGCGGAAAGACGGTGTTCTTCAGCTCGCACATCCTGCACGATGCCGAACTGCTGTGCGATCGGGTCGCGATCATTCTGAAAGGGCGAATGGTCGCCTGCGGGCGGGTGAGCGACCTGGTCGGGCAAAGCGCCACCCAATCGGTGGAAATGATCGTTGAGGGGCTGGGTGCCGAGGGGCTGGAGCACCTATGCCCGCTGGCCGACAGGCTTGTGAAGCAGGGGGGGCAGACGCTCATCGTCCTGAAGAACCAGCACCAGGTGGCTCAGGCTCTGGAGATTGTGCGGACCGCCAAAGGCGATCTGCTTTCCTTGACCCCCCATCGCAACTCCCTCGAAGAACTTTTCATCCGCGAAGTGAGAGGACTGGAGCCCGGTCTGCGGGAGGGGCAATGAGAGTTTTGTCGATCGCCTTCAATACTTTTCGTGAAAATCTGCGCGAAAAACTGCTGTACAATCTCCTCGTGTTCGCGCTCTTGATGATCGGGAGCTCCGTGCTGCTGACACGCCTCACGGTAGGAGAATGGGACCGGCTGATCATCGACCTCGGTCTCTCAAGTTTGAACTTGTTTGGCGTGCTGATCGCCATCTTCGTGGGCATCAGCCTCGTGAGTAAGGAAATCGACAAGAAGACGATTTACAGCATCGTCTCCAAGCCTGTGCCGAGATACGAATTTCTCGTGGGGAAATACCTCGGGCTCATCATCACGCTGCTGATCAACACCGCGGTCATGGTGGCGGGCCTCCTGGCGGTGATGGTCTATCTGCAGGCTCCCGTCACGATTCTCCTCTTCGAAGCACTGGGGTGCATCTTCCTCGAGTTTCTTGTCGTCACCGCCGTCGCCCTGCTCTTCTCGACGTTCACGAGTACGACGTTGAGTGCCATTTTTACCCTCGCCATCTACGCCGTGGGGCACCTGTCCGCCGATCTGAAACTCTTCGGGGAGAGGCTGGGCGATGTCGGGAAATTCGTGCTGGGCGCGATCTACTATCTTCTACCGAATCTTGAGCGGTTCAACCTCAAGGGCCAGGTGATTCATCATGTGGATGTGACGGCCCGTCACCTGGCCTTGACGACCACCTATGGACTGGCCTATGCGGGGCTTCTGATCCTGCTCGCGGCCCTTATCTTTCAACGACGGGACTTTCATTAGACCGATCTCCGTCAGGCGAATCCGCTGCGCGCTCGCTCCGATCACCTCGATCAACTCGTGAGGGAAACGGGGTCCGCATAGTTCCCTTGCCGCAGGCACTGGCGTATGATGCTCTCCTCCTATGCCTAGGTCAGTTCAACCATGGAGCAGCAGCCTCCGCTGTGCAGTGCTTACCGCCACCCTGCTCGGTGTTCTGCCGGTCCACGCCGCAAGCCTCAGCGATCTCACCAAGCACGAGCTGGTGGGCCCCGTCAAGTCGGTCGTGACCAAGCACCCGCAGTTTCGCACCATCCACCAGTTTGACCATAGCGGTCGGCTCGTCGAATTGGAGCTCCAAGCGACCGGCGAATCGCCTTTGTCCCATTACGTCTTTCTCTACGATGCAAAAGGTCGACTGATGGAGGAGGATACCGTGGAGGCAGACGGAAGCATCCTCTACAGGAAGAGTTATCGTTACGGGCAGGATGACCACGGTCGGGAGTCGGCCGTGGTGGCGACAACCGAAGACGGCGCCTTGGCCCATGCGGACTTCAGTCTCTATGACGACCGCGGCATCCTCGTGGAAGAGGTCACCTTCAACGGCAACGGTCTTGCCGAGAAGTCGCTGTACGATGTCCGTGGAAATTTCATCTATACGGCTCGATATTTTCAGGGCAAACTGGTGCTGGAGGCCTCGCATCATTACGGCCCGGCCGGCCGCATCGAGGAAAGCCGGTTTTATAACGGGGACGGCCACCTCATGCGGAGGGATTTCTATCGGTACGACGAAGCCGGGCGCCGCATCGAACATCAGAGTGAATTCCTGCGGAGTGCCTACCTGCGCAAGTCGGTCGTGACCTATGAGATCGACGAGGTAGGCAACTGGACGAGAGAAACCGTTCGGCGCTGGACGGAGAAAAATGGAACCCTGTCAGTCAGTGAGACGACAGTGGGTCGGGAACGGGAAATCAGCTACTACTGAGCGCTCCGCGCCCAACCGGGGGCCGCTAGGTGGTGATAGCCCCTTCGGAGGCGGAGGAGACGTGCCGCGCATACTTCGCCATCACGCCTGAGTGGTAGCGGGCAAGCGGCCGTTTCACTTTCTTCAGCCGAGCCGCGATTTCTTTCCGGGTCAGATCCACATCCAGTCGGCGCTTGGCAATATCAAACGTGATTGTATCCCCGTTCTTGAGCGCAGCGATCGGACCGCCCTTGACGGCTTCCGGCGCCACATGGCCGGCCATCAGGCCGTGCGTTGCCCCGGAAAAGCGCCCGTCGGTGAGCAGCGCCACCGACTCGCCGAGTCCTGTTCCGACGATGGCAGCGGTCACGCCCAGCATCTCGCGCATGCCCGGCCCGCCGGAGGGTCCTTCATACCGGATAACGACCACATCCCCGGCCCTAATCTGTCCCGCCTTGACTGCGACGAAGGCCTCTTCTTCCCGATCGTACACTTTCGCCGGGCCGCGGAACGTCATCATGGAATGCCCGGCCACCTTCACCACGCAGCCCTCCGGTGCGAGGTTGCCTTTCAAGATCACGAGCCCGCCGGTCCGCTTGATTGGGTTTGACAAAGGGCGAAGCACCTCCTGGCCGGGAGATTCCTTGGCCAGGGCGGCTTCTTCACCAATGGTCCGGCCCGAGACGGTCGGCTGACGAGCGTGCAGGATACCGGCATCCATCATCCGTTTGGCGACAAGGGTCGTGCCGCCCGCGGTGAACAGGTCTACCGCGGTGAAGCGGCCACCTGGCTTGAGATCGCCCAGCAGCGGCACCTTCCGGTTGATCCTGTCGAAATCGTCAATATGCAGTTTGATGCCCATTTCACGTGCCACCGCGAGCAGGTGCAGCACGGCGTTCGTCGATCCGCCGGTGGTCGCAACAGCGGCGATGGCGTTCTCGAGAGACTTGCGCGTGATGATCGCTTTGGGACGAAGATCCTTTCGGATCAGGTCCATGACCAACTTGCCGCACTCGAATGCGACATCGTCCTTGTGTTGATCCATGGCGGGCACGCCGTTGCGGCCCAGCGGCGAGATTCCGAGAAACTCAAACGCGATCGCCATAGAGTTGGCCGTGAACTGGCCGCCGCAGGCACCAGGCCCAGGACAGGCGTGATCCTCGAGATCCTTCAGGTCGACATCGCTCATCTTTCCCGCGGCATGTTTTCCGACGGCTTCGAAAACGTCTTGAATCGTGACGTCATGGCCCTGAAACCGTCCGGGCATGATCGATCCGCCGTAGAGCATCAGTGAGGGCACATTGAGGCGGGCAAGCGCCATCACGGTTCCCGGAATCGTCTTGTCGCACCCCGAGAGCGCCACAACCGCGTCAAAGGAATGGCCGCGCGCCACCAGTTCGATCGAATCAGCGATGACTTCGCGGCTGATCAGCGAGGCCTTCATGCCCTCCGTGCCCATTGAAATACCGTCCGATACGGCAATCGTGTTGTACTCAATGGGGGTCCCGCCGGCGGCGCGAATCCCGGCCTTCACCCGTTCCGAAAGCCGTCGCAAATGGAAATTGCACGGCATCACTTCGATCCAGGTATTGGCCACGCCCACGATCGGTTTCGAGAGATCGTCGTCGGTAAAGCCGACCGCTTTCAGCATTGCGCGGGCCGGCGCCCGGTC
>JBQTIO010000209.1:0-7029 GCA_052388075.1 Nitrospiraceae bacterium | reverse complement strand
CGGAGTATGGCTTGGCCCGACCCTCCGCGCTTCAAAGCGAAAGTCGTGGCTGCGTTCAACTACGCCGACTTCGATCCGATGGCCAAAACGACGATCACTGTGTTTCCGGCTGATGGCGGAGAAGTCAGCTTCTCTGTCGACTTTGCGCAGATCAAATAGGTTCTTCATCCAACCATGCCCACCCGTCCTGCCTCACAGCGCGCCGTCGTAGCGGAAACGATCGCGGTCGGTTCGGAACTCCTGGTTGGCAGCCGGTCCGACAGCAATTCCCTCTTCATCAGCGACGCTCTTGGCACGATTGGGATTGAAGTCCGGTTCAAATCGGTAGTCGGCGATGATGAGGCCGACATCGTGAATGCGCTGAAGCACGCCGTGCAGCGGGCCGGTGTCATTGTGATGACCGGCGGGCTTGGGCCGACGGTCGATGATTGCACAAGAGAGGCTGTTGCCGCAGCGACCGGGCGGCGATTGCGGCAGCGCAAGGAGGCACTCGCAGCGATGACGGCCAGGCTGGCCCAGTGGGGACGGACCGCGAACAAGGGGCAACTGCGACAAGCGATGATTCCATTCGACGCCATGGTGGTGCCCAATCCAGCGGGGTCCGCGCCCGGTTTTGCCCTGCCATGGAAAGGGGCCATCCTGATCGCTCTCCCCGGCGTCCCGCACGAAATGGAGGCTATGATGCGGGAATCGGTCATCACCCTCCTCACAGCCCGACTCCGACGATCAACGCATGCGCGACCGAAGCCGATCAGGAAGGTGATCTTCCATACGTGGGGTTTGCCGGAGGCCGAAGTGGACGCCAAGCTGCAAGGACTGATTCCCGGTCGAACGCCGGTTGCTCTCAGCCTGCTCGCTTCGCCGATGGGCGTGGTCGTGTCGCTCACAACCACGGCGCATCGCTCGGCTGGCAAGGGGGTCTTTGAATCCTTGGCGGGAGGTGTCCGGACGCGACTGCGCGAGTGGCTCTATGCCGAGGGGCATGACACGATGGAGGAGGTGGTCGGTCGAGTACTGAAAGATCATGGGCTGACGATTGCCGTCGCTGAGTCCTGTACCGGTGGATTGATCAGCCACCGTCTCACGCAGGTCCCGGGATCGTCTGCCTATGTCGATCGAGGGGCCATCTGCTACAGCAATCGAGCGAAGACGGAGATGCTGGGCGTGCCGCTTGAATTGATCACGAAGCACGGAGCGGTGAGCCGAGAGGTCGCTGCGGCGATGGCCAGGGGCATGCGCGAACGGGCCGACGTGTCGGTGGGGCTGAGCGTAACCGGCATTGCCGGACCGGGCGGAGCGACCGAGACAAAACCGGTCGGTTTGGTCTATGTCGGACTCGATGGCGGCGCTCCCGACGCCTTTACGGAAGAGTTCCGATTCCATGGCGACCGCGCGATGATTAAACAGCGTTCTTCGCAGGCGGCGCTCGATCTCTTGCGCCGGTGGTTGAACGGCAGAGGCGGCACATGATCCGAGCGTTCCTTGCCGTTGAGATCAGCGAGGATCTTCGGACGCGCCTTTCGCAGCTTCAACAGGAGCTCAAGCAGCGAATCTTGCGCGAGGTTTACAAGGGCGCCCGTATCTCATGGACTCAGCCGAGTTCGATTCATTTGACTGTCAAGTTTCTCGGCGACATCGACGAGCAGGTTGTCGGGCCCTTGCGCGATGCCATCACAGCCCGCGTCCAGTCTCATTCGGCTGTTCAGATTCCAATCGAGCGGTTCGGCGCGTTTCCGCATCTTCAGCAACCGCGAGTGCTGTGGGTGGGCCCCTCCGGACCGTGGGAACAGGGGGAAGACGCGAAGCGGCTGGCGGCGTTCCATCAGGAGGTGGAAAGCAGTTCCGGGTCAATTGGTGTTATGCCGGATAACAAGCCCTTGAGCCCGCACCTGACGCTGGCACGCATCAAGGAAGGTGAGCGCCAGGTGGGGCAGGCGCTGGTGAAGTGTGGCGTGTTGGACCGTCCCCTCTCATTGGAGTTGTCGGTGAGATCAGTTGTGTTGATGAGAAGCGAACTACGGCCGACAGGCTCCTTGTACACGAAACTTTGGGAGGTCCTGGTATCGAACCGATAAGCCTGTTTGCTCGTCAGGCCAGATGACATTCGTAGAGCCACGAATGTCGAACTCATATCGACGCGTGATCCTCGGTTCGACCTTCTGTGCGATCCTATATTCCCCCGGATCGTCAGCTTCGATTCGGTACAGATGGGAACTGCTGGATCACTTTCGTCAGCCGCTCGAATTGGTCCGGAGCGATGGTGGCGAATTCAAGGCCGAATTCCTGCCCACGCACCCACCGGACGACGGCCTGGTCGATTTCAATGACCGTCTTCTGATCAGGGATATCGATGGAAAGCTTGATGCGTATACCGGAAAGAACGGGAACGAAGCTTTGAATATGGCAGCCACGGATGGAAAGATCCACGGCTGTTCCGGTTCCGTCCGGTATTTGCGGGGTCGACAGCGCACTTCGGAAGTGAACCGGATAGCGAACGCAACGACGCTGGTACATCGCGACCTTCCCGGTTGACTGAACTGACTTCAATATGAGCCGAGATTCCTGCCTGCCGCCATAACGGCCGGCATACTCAGGACAACATCTCAGTTCCAGTCATGAAGGTAGCACTGCGGTAAGGGGAAAATACTCTTGTTGGGTCCATAATACAACCGGAACCTCAGAGGTTGCGACGCCACCGTGCGCATCTCGTAAGAGTTTAAAAAGACCTTCTAAGGATACAGCGTGAAACGGTTAAACGAACAGACCATTACATCGTTACCTGGCTATTTGCACGCGGTCTTCTCCTGTGTACAGGACGAACCGTTTGCCGCGGAGGAAGCCGACGAGCGTCAGGTTAAATTCCCAGGCGAGTTGGACGGCCAGGCTGGAAGGCGCCGAGATACAGGCCACGATAGGGATCCCGGCGACCAGGGCTTTCTGGACGATCTCGAAACTCCCCCGGCCGCTTACGAGCAATAGTGATTCCTTCAAGGGAAGGCGTTTCTCGCCTAGAGCCCAGCCGATCAACTTGTCCACGGCATTGTGACGTCCTACATCTTCCCGCAACGCAATCAACTTGCCCGTTGGATCAAACAAGCCCGCTGCGTGAAGTCCACCGGTTCGACCGAACAGGGTCTGGGCTGACAGCAGAGCGTCTGGAAGAAGGCAGAGGATATCGGGAGAGAAACGAAGATTCGGATTCGGTCTAGCAATGCCGCGCACTCGCACAGCGTCAATCGAGGCTTTCCCACAGATCCCGCAGCTCGACGACGTCAAGAAATTCCGTTGCAGCAGGGCCGGCTTGATCGGGACGCGGCGAACGAGATCCACGCGAACCACGTTGCGTTTATGTCCTCGCGCGGCGACCTGGCGCAGGCTGGCGATCTGTTCGGCACCCTTGATCACGCCTTCCGTCAGCAGGAATCCAGAAGCCAATTCAAGATCATGTCCTGGTGTGCGCATCGTGACGCTGATCGGACTGGTACCGATGCGAATCTCGAGCGGTTCCTCTCCGACCAGATAGTCCTGGAACCGAGAGACCTTGCCTCCCTGCCATTCAGTCACTCCTGTGACCTTCAGGGGGTGTGGCGGTGTGGCCACCATTCGGGATTTTCTCTGTGAACCAACTGGGCGTTTCTTAGTGGGCGCGGGTTTTCTAGACATTCTGTTTAGCCGGATGCCGAAATGATCTCAACCGTGGCGTTGTAGTCGGGTATCCCACAGGGATCGAGGCGGCCGGCCGGAATGACACCGTTGGCTTCGGGCCAGTACACCTGGACAGATCCCGGTTTCACGCGATCGATGACGATGCGTCCGCGATACTCGCCCAGTTCGTTCCGCAAGATGACGAAATCCCCTGCATCGAGTTTCAGGCGGGCTGCATCCTCGGACGCCATCAGCACGCTGTCGCGGGAGGCGCCGATCAAGGGGTCCACCTCGGCGCCAACCATGCTATTGAATTGCTTGCCGCGTCTGGTGCTGAGGAAGAATCGCCCTTCAGGGATGGTCTCTTCCGGCAGATCAATCGGCGTGAACCGGCCCTTGCCGTCCGGCGTCCCAAACCGATCCGACAGGAGGTGAGGACCCCCGTACTGAATCTGATCTCCCTTCTTGTATAGAGCGCCGATACCTTTATACGTTGGACAGACTCGTTCAATCTCCCGTCGGATGTCGCGTGTGTCGCCCCACGGGAAGATCTTGGCGGCCCGCTCCGGATCAAGTTGCCGCGCAACCAAGACCGGAATTTCCCACTCGTCTCTGGCTTCGCCGGGACGAGGCCCTGGTATCTCCGGGCTGTAGATGATCCGCCGTTCCGTGCTCGTCTCGGTGCCGCCGCCACGTTGTTCGTAGCGGGTCCGCGAGGGGAGTATCACCACGAGGTCCGCCGGATCCTCCAGCATGGTCGAACTCACCACGATGTCCTGGTGCACGCGGAGGCCGATGTTGCCGAATGCGCGGCGCACCCGGTCCGGTTCGGGCAACGTCTCCAGGAAATTGCCGCCGCTCTGCCAAAGGACGTCGATCTCGCCCCGTTCTGCCGCCAGGATCATGTGCGCCGCACCCAGGCCTTTCCACGAGGGAGGCTGGAAGCCCCAGAATTCCGGCAGGGCAAACAGAGCCGCGTTCTGGTCGCTGACGAGATAATCCATCGAATAGGCGCTCGGCATCGCGCCCATTTCAGCGCCACCCTGCACGCCGCTATGTCCGCGGATCGGCATGAGGCCCGTATGCGGCCGTCCCACGTTCCCGCGGGCGAGTTGAAGATTGACGATCGCCTTCACGTTGTCGGTCCCGTAGCGATGTTGGGTCACCCCCATGCTCCACACGATGATCGCGTGACGGGCCTTTCCGAACGTCTGCGCAAAGCGGTACATGTCGCTGCGCGTCACGCCAGCGCCTTGTTCGAGACTCTCCCACGGCATCGCGCGCACTTGCGATTCAAGGTCATCCCAGCCGACGGTCCGGGCGGTGATGAAATCGCGATCGAGCCAGCCCTGCTCGACGAGATGCTTAAGCACGCCGTAGAAGAACGGAATGTCGCCGCCGACATGGATGTGAAAGAAATCGTCGGCCAGCTTCGTGCCGAACAAGGCGCTCTCTGCCACCGAGGGAATCCAATAACGCTCCATGCCGGGCTCGACAAAGGGATTCACCACTACAATCTTGGTGCCGGCTTTTTTCGCATAGTAGAGGTATTTCAATGTCACCGGCTGATTGTTGGCGGGGTTCGCCCCCACAAACACCAAGAGATCGGCCCCGATCCAATCCTGGTACGAACAGGTGGTGGCCGAGCAGCCGACCGTTTCCTTGAGCGCCACCGTGCTCGGCGCGTGGCAGACACGCGCGCTGGTGTCGACGTGGTTGGTACCGAGGAAGCGGGCCACTTTTTGATGGGCGTAGTAGGCCTCGTTGGTCACGCCGCGGGCGGTGAGAAACCATCCGAGGCGATGGGGATCAGTGACACGTAGCCGTTCGACGATCAGACGAATGGCCTCTTCCCAGGAGACGCGCCGGAAGCCTCCGTCCCCACGATGCCGGATCATCGGAACGCAGAGACGTCCCAGCTTCCGCAACGTCTTGCCCTTCATGGAGCGGAGCGGAGCCACATTTTCGAGTCGATGCCAGTTCATGGCCGGCATCGTGTTCAGCCGTAGAAGTTGCAGGCGAACCCAACACAGATGCAGGTCCTTCATCGTCCAGTCATGCATGCCCGTTGTGCCGAGTGAGCACCCGTCACAACAGCCGTCGCGCAGGATGCGGTAGGCGTAGCCGAGGCTGTCGCGGTTTTCCCATACCGCGTCGAGGATGTCTTTGTAATTGTTTGGATGCTGCTGATGGAGCCCGAAAGGGATCAGACTGACCCACTGTCTTTGAACCGAGCCCTTCCCTGAGACATGCTCCTCTGTCATGACTTTCAGGTTCCTTATTTGCAGAACGCTATTGTAGCACTCCCTTCCGCGCGGGAAGGCGAAAATCTCCGGCGTCGATGATCCCGCCCAGCACCGCTATGGGAGGACGTCTCCAACATCCTGGCAGAGGCGATCTCGCTTCGGTATAATCGTCGTCGCCAGTTCGTCGTTCGTGAATTGTGAGCGAGACAAGCTAGGCGTGCGCGACAGGCGCGACTCACGAAGATGAAACTTCCGACCAGTCCCGCTTTTCTCGCAAATCTCGCGAGTCCCGCGCGAATAACGAGACACGCTTCACGATGTCTTACAACTCTATACTCGTGCCTGATGCCATTTCCCCACAGACAAGGCATCACGCTGGATCGAACTACAGCAGAACCAACTTGAATGTGTGAGGCTGTCGCAAAATTAAGCGAACATTTCTATAATCAGCACCACAAGGAGGTGGAATCACCATGGGACTTCAACCGTTACCGGATTGGGCACTGATCGAACCGTCAGAGGCCAAGGAAAAGACCGCGGGAGGGTTGTTCATCCCCGACACGGCCAAGGAGAAACCGGTAGAAGGAAGGGTCCTGGCCGTGGGGAAGGGGCGCTGGGAAACACCGGAAAAGAAGGAGGGCAGTAAACCCAAAAAGAAAGAGGAAAAGGTCTTCAAGCCCACAGTCCTCAAACCGGGCGACCAGGTCCTCTACGAGCAATACGGAACGACCAAAGTCGATCTGGACGGGAAGGAACTCATTCTAGTCCGCGAGTCCGACGTCCTGGGCTGGGTGGGGTAGGAGTTGTCGTCGATTCAGCCCCCGTCGGGCAGTTTCGTTTCCTGGCCACCTGAGCGTGATCCCATTCCGAACAGAATGCTCCAGAACACGAATTAGGGTCTTGGAGCCAGGAATGGAGTCGTTCTGATGTCAAACCCATATCGTTCTGCCGCAGCGTCAAGGTGATGCCAACCCCACCCAGTAAGCCGGTCATTGACGAAGATAAACGGGGTGTAATTGTCTCGATCCCAGCCCCGAGTGGTGTACGTTTCTGTGTATTGCGTGATGTACAAGTAGGTAACAACAGCCTCATCATTCTTGCCTCGCTGCATGACGATCTTGTCCGGCGGCCCCATCAA
>JBQTIO010000208.1:0-5847 GCA_052388075.1 Nitrospiraceae bacterium | reverse complement strand
CTCACCATCTTTGCCATTCAGGAACTGGACGGGGAATGAACTCTGCGCCGGCCGTCAGTGGCATAGATCGATATCCCTGGCGCCGACACGTGCTTCGTCGATCAGATCGCGATCGGTTGCTGGTAGTCCACCTGGATTGTGAAGCCGAGATCCTCGATCATTCCCCAGACTTCGGGGGCCGGGGCGCCCGGGGTCGTCAGGTAACCGTTCACGAAGACCGAGTCGGCCGGGTAGAGGGCGAGCGGCTGGAGACTGCGGAGGTTATGTTCCCGTCCTCCGGCGATGCGGATTTCCGTTTTCGGATGGAGAAATCGGAAGAGACAGAGCACTTTCAGACAGCGTTGGGGCGTCAACTGATCACAATGCTCCAGCGGAGTGCCGGCGACCGGATGAAGCGTGTTCAAGGGAATAGAATCCGGCTTCACCTCGCGCAAGGCTGTGGCGAGGTCGATCACATCCTCGTCTTTCTCGCCCATTCCGACAATGCCCCCCGAGCAGATTTCAAGTCCTGCCGCTCGCGCGTTCCGTATCGTTGCTAAACGATCTTGAAACGTGTGCGTCGTGCAAATCGAGCCATGGAAGGCCTCGCTCGTGTTCAAGTTGTGATTCACGCGATCGACGCCGGCGGCCTTCAGCCGCTTGGCCTGCGTTTCACTCATGAGGCCGAGCGAACAACAGATCTGAATCGGAATCTCCTGTTTGATCGACCGCACGGCGCCCGCAATCTCGTCGATTTCCCGATCTAACGGACTTCTGCCGCTGATCACGATGCAGTAGCGCTGGGCTTTCGAGGCGGCGGCCCGGCGCGCGCCCTCAATCATCTGTTTCTGCGGCAGCAAGTTGTAACGCTCGATGGGTGCTGTGGAGACCGCTGATTGGGAACAGTAGTGGCAATCCTCCTGGCAGGCGCCGCTCTTGGCATTCTGCAACATCTGCAGGCGCACCGTGCAGCCGAAGTAGGTTGATCTGACGCGGAAGGCGGCATGCAGGAGCGCGAGGAGTTCATCATCGGGCGTATTTAATACGGACTGCGATTCCGTCCTGGTGAGCGGCTCGTCGCGAAGCGCTTTCTCGGCCAGCAGCATGTAATCCATAGGAGCCTCAATCATTAGGAATCTGATGATCTGTCGATCGAGTAATCTGTTGATTGAGGGATCGACACTCAACAGATCATCAGATCATGAAATCTATAGATGCCGGCGGGAAACCTACACGGTTTCAAACGGAGAAGCAATGCCCTGATAGGGAATGGTACGGGCTGGCGAAGGCCTGTCGTCTGCGCCGGATGCGGCTTGTCCAGCTTCCAACCAGGGGAGCGCGGTAAGCGTGTTCCAGCGGGCGCAGCGGCGGCAGCGCCCTGACCATTCGAGGGACTCCTGCTGGCACTGGGTGCAGATATAGGGGACGACGACGCGCTTCTTGAAACTGAGGGCTTTCTTCAATTCAACGATGGCCTGTTCGAACTGCTGCTTCCGCAGGAACAGATTGGCCATGATCTTGTGATAGTCGAGCAGATGGTCCTGCGGCCCTTCGATTGTCGAAAGGACATCGAACGCTTCATCCACCATTTCGAGCCGATAGTAGAGCTTGCCCAGATAGAATTGAAGGACGGGATTCTGCGGATCCTGTTGCAGGGCCTCCTGATACACGCGGATGATTTCGCTCGGCTCGCCTTGGTCTAAGAACAACTCCTCAAGCCGATGCAGGAGGATCACGCTGCGCGTTCTTACATAGACCTTCTTAAGAATCTCGGCCGCGTCCTTGGTCTTGCCTTCATGGATGAGGATTTCACCCAGTCCGATGTAGGCGGGGAGGAAGCTACGATCCTTCTTGATGGCGCCCCGGAAGTATCGCCTGGCTTTATCGGGGTGCCCGCGTTCAAGCAGTTGACGGCCGACTTCGTACATGCATCCGACCAGGAGTGCCGCCTCCGCCTGCTTTTCCGGATCGGGCAGGTTGGCCTTGAGCAGGCGGTGTTGAATCTCCAGCGCCTCGCTCCACTTCTCCAGGCGGATATTGAGGTCGCGCTTGCGGATCAGCGCCGTCAGATTGTCGGGTTCGATCTTGAGAATTTTCTGGAGCGCCTGCAGCGCTTCTTCATAGCGTTTCGCTCCTTCGAGATCCTTGCCTAATTCCAACAACACCTCGATATTGCGATCGTCCACCCGATTGGCATGCTGATGGAGCCGGACCGCTTCGGCGAAATTCTGCTCCGAGCGATAGATATTGCCCAGCCAGAGGAGCGAATCGACTCGATTGGGGTCGATCGCCAGGGCTTTCTCAAAGAGGTTGATGGCCTCCATGGTGCGTTTGGACATGAACGCATGGGTGCCGTCGCGGTGTAGCGTGTCGACTTTCTCTTTTCGGCGCACCAGCCGATTACTGCGCCAGTTTAGGATGACGTGCGCCGTCTGCTGCAGCCCCACGACGAAGGTTACGATGACTGCGCCGATGGCCATCGAAATCAAGACGAGCGTGACGGGGCTGAGTTCGAACTCGACCGCTGAACTGGTATGGACGACCACCGTGCCCGGGTTGAGTTCCCGGAAATAGCTGTAGAGGAAGACGCCGGCGCTGACGAAGAAGATCGTAATCAACAGTCGCAGCATGGGCTAGACCGTCTTTTGCGTGGGGGCCCTTCGCACGATAATCCGCTTCTTGGGTACGGCCACCGGAGGAGGCGTGTCGTCGGCCACCGGGATCAGCTGCGCGTCGCTCCAGAGGCGTTCGAGAGCATAGTGCGATCGCACATCCTCTCTGAAAATATGGGCGACGACATCGCCAAAATCGAGCAGCACCCACTGCCCGGAAGTCGTACCTTCGATACTCAACGGTCGCTGGCCGGCGCGGGAGAGTACGCCATCGACATAGTCGGCAATTGCGCGGGCTTGTCTGTCCGATTCCGCCGATCCGATCACCAGGTAGTCGGCTACGGAAGTCAGCGGGGCGACATGGAGGACTTGGACATCGAGGGCCTTCTTGTCGAGCATCGCCCTGCCGATGGCGAGAGCGGTGGCCTTAGATGTGCGTGCGATAGCGATCCTCCTGATACAAGCTATGACGAAGTATATAAGATTCAACAGGAGGCGGCAACAGATTTGCCGGCGTTGCGCCGCCTCTGATCGCTTGTCGGATCCCGGACGACGAAATAGGGCACGGCGGAAGGGGCAGGCAGATGATCCCCGGGCCTGAGGGAATCGGGATATCCAGCCTCTCCAGGCTTCCGGCATCGAGGTGCTCGAGCGCGCGCGGGTCGAGGCTGGGAAGTAGGGACAGCCGCACCAGCGAGCGGAAGAAGAGCCCCGGCCTGGGGACGACGACAAACCGGCAGGCGTTCAGCAGTGCCCGAGGCTCTTTCCAATCGGGGAAGTCGAGGAACGCGTCGAGCCCGATGAGGAAGAACAACTCGGTAGATGGACCGTACCGCTTCTGCAACTCGCGGATTGTATCGATGGAGTAGGATTTTCCCGTCCGCTGGACCTCGATATCCGAAATGTCGAAATACGGGGTGCCGGCAGTCGCGAGTCGAACCATTTCGAAGCGGTCTGCGGCCGGGGCGAACGACCCGTTTCGCTTATGGGGCGGGTCCCCGGTGGGGATGAACAGCACCAGGTCAAGGTGGAGCTTTTCCCGGACCTGGTTTGCAATGGTCAAATGGCCGTTATGAATGGGGTTAAAACTGCCGCCGAGTAGGCCGAGACGATTGACTTTCAGTGCTGAGTGTTGAGTGCCCGACGACTCTGCTCGGGGCCACGAGCTTGTCGAATGGCTGAGTGCTGAGTTGTCGGATTCTCGGGCACGCATAACTCAAAACTCACAACTTACAACTCAACACTCAGAGAATGACCAGGTTGTCCCGATGGATGACTTCCTCGTATTCCTGCAGTCCGACCTGCTGTTGAATGTCTTGTGTCTTGAGGCCCTTGATCCGCATCAAGAGGTCGGAGGAAAAATTCACGAGGCCTTTGGCAAACTCTTTTCCGTCTGTATCCAGGCAGCTCACCGGATCTCCCGCTTCGAAGTGCCCGCCAACCTCGACGATGCCAGAAGCCAGGAGGCTCTTGCCGCGCTTCGTCAGCGCGTCGACGGCACCCTGGTCGAGGCACACATGGCCGCGTGGCCGCAGGGTGAAGGCGATCCAATGCTTGCGGCTGGTGAGGCGCCGTTCACGCGCAAGAAAGAGGCTTCCACCTGGTCCGCCGGCGAGCACGCTCGGAAGGAGACCGGCCCGTTCTCCGTTGACGATCAGGGTGGATACGCCGTACTCGCCGACCTTCTTGGCGGCGCGCACCTTGGTTGCCATGCCCCCGGTGCCTTCGAATGTGCTGGATCCTCCGGCACGGCGTTCGACCTCTTCGGTAATCTCCGAAATGAGGGGGATCAGCGTGGCGGATGGATTCTTCTGTGGATCATCGGTGTAGAGCCCGTCGACGTCGGACAGAATCACCAGCAGATCCGCATCGACCAGATGGGCCACCTCGCTGGCGAGCGTGTCGTTGTCGCCGACCCGGATTTCCTCAACCGCCACGGTATCGTTCTCGTTGATGATCGGCAGCACGCCGAACCCGATGAGCGCCGTCAGGGTGTTGCGGGCATTCAAGAAGCGCCGACGGTCAGCGAGATCCTCGTGCGTCAGGAGGATCTGCGCCACCTGAATGCCGAGCCGCTCGAACGCCTTTTCATAGGCCCACATGAGCCGGCTCTGTCCGACGGCAGCGGCCGCTTGCTTGACCGGCAGGCTCTTCGGGTATTCCTTCAGTTGCAGCTTCTTGATGCCGGAGACGATCGCCCCGGAGGACACGACCAACACCTCTCGTCCCCCCGTCCGCAGCGCCGCGATTTCGTCGGCCAACCGTTCGATCTGGTCGGGACGCAGGCCTGTCGCACGGGAGGCAATGAGCCGGCTCCCGATCTTGATGACGATCCGCTTCGCGCGCGTTAAGAGCTCGTCTCGCATAGTGTCTTCCGGAGGTGATCGACCTGCTTTCCGACGAAGGCCACCAATTCATCGAGCCCCTCTCCGGTGGCGGCGGAAATCGGCAGGCAGGCATACTTGCGGTCCCGGCAGTACGCCTGAAGTTGGACGAGCCGGTCGCTGTTTCCGCTCACGTCGATCTTGGTCGCCACGATGGCGAAGGGACGAGTCGATAGCGTCGCATCGTAGGTGCCAAGCTCCTGCCGCAAGATCTCGAAACTTGCCACCGGCTCCTGGGTGGCCCATTCTGACACGTCGATCAGATGGAGCAGGAAGGTTGTGCGCTCGATATGGCGCAGAAACTGGACTCCCAGGCCCTTCCCCTCGTGAGCACCTTCGATCAGGCCCGGGATATCGGCTACGACGAAGCTGCGGTCCGATCCCCAGCGCACGACGCCGAGATGCGGGATCAGTGTGGTGAAGGGATAATCGGCGATTTTCGGTCTGGCCGCCGAGATGGCAGCGATGAGCGTCGATTTTCCGGCGTTTGGAAAACCGACTAGCCCGACGTCGGCGAGCAATTTGAGCTCCAGCCTGAGGGTTCGCTCTTCGCCATCGGTTCCATGGGTGAACCGCGTGGGCACCCGATTCGTCGAGGTGGCGAAGTTGCTGTTGCCGCGACCCCCTCGGCCGCCGCGGGCGATCACGACTGACTCCCCGTCCGCGACCAAATCGGCGAGGGTCTCGTGCGTTGTGTCGTCGTAGACCACAGTACCAACCGGGACAACCACCACGACGTCTTTTCCTGTGCGTCCGGTGCAATTGGAGCCGCCGCCGGGTCGTCCATCTTCCGCTTGATAGTGTTTCTGGTAGCGAAGATCGAGGAGCGTTGTGAGCCGGTAAGAGGCGGTGAAGATGACATTGCCGCCGTT
>JBQTIO010000207.1:0-12335 GCA_052388075.1 Nitrospiraceae bacterium | reverse complement strand
ATCGGATCACCGACCAGCGCCGTAGGGTACTGTTTCCGCTCCACGCGATAGGGAATCCTGTGGCGGTGACACCACTCGGCGATCCAGATGACTTCTTCAGTCGAGGTGGTGACCAGACCCGGAAGGCTGAGTTTGGGCAGACATCGATCCACGATGGACTGCACGATCCGTCGTTCCTTCTGAAATCGCACCGGATCGAACGTAACCGGATCGGCCCGTCCATAGGACAACGGCGCCAGGTGAGGGAACCGCTCCGGGTCGTTCAACACGCTGACCATCCACAGATGATCGAAATGGCCCTGCGCCGATGCCGCATCACGACTTCTGAATTTGACCGGCAACCCGCGGCAGGCACGATTGAGCACAGTGACCTCGGACCGCCGGAGATTATACGGCTCAACCCGCCGCTGAAGGTCAACCGCTTCGGCCAGCAACGCGGGAAGTTCCGCTACGCCAGCCCCCACATAGAGACTCCGCCCGCGCGACGACAATTTCCTCAGCAACGCCTCTGCGGTCCTGATCCCCAGCCGCTGACATGGGTTCCTCCTGCGATCCCAGAACTCGTGTCCTCCCTCCCAACAGTAGACCCGACCCAGCGTCTGGTACTCGAGTTGAGCATATGCCTTCGCTATTAGTGCCTTCGTTTCGCGACTGGCCCGTGCTGCCATCATCAGGTCCTCTCGGCCCCTGCGAGACTCAATACCGCCGCCGTGACGCTATCGGAGACGGAGGCCATGAAGTCGAGGTTCAGCGTGTCGATCGTATCCGTCGGCCGATGGTAATGGGGGTTGCGGAAGTTGGCTGTGTCGGTAAGCATGACCGCGGGGAATCCCTCTTCCCAGAACGACGTGTGGTCGCTGCGTCTCGTGTCCGCCAGGAGTTCTCCGTTGCCCGGGACCACTAACGGCACCACCGGCAGGTGAGGCCTCATGGCCTGTTCGACCGCACTGGTCAGTAACGTGGAAGTCTGGTTGCCGATCACGGCCAGAAAATTTCCAACGGTCGGAACAGTGACCGGGATACCGGGTGGAATCTTTTGAGACCCTTCCTCATCGCTCGCGTACCCGACACATTCCAGCACGATGGCTCCGTGCACGGGCTGGCGTGCGGAGACGAGGCGCGCGACGTAGGCGCGACTACCCAACAAATCCTCCTCTTCGAGGCAAAACGCGATGAATTGAACGGGGCGGCTGAGCGAGGCCTGCCTGATTCGCTGAGCGACGTCGAGCAATACCACCAACCCGCTCGCGTTGTCGTCGGCTCCGGGGGAACCGGGCACGGTGTCGTAATGAGCAGCGAGAATGAGCGGCGGCAGCGCCTGTTGGAGCGGCGCGGTGGCAGGACCCGCCCTCCCGATCACGTTACGATAGATTCCACCCACTGCGTCGAATTCATGCGTCGTGACGGAGAGACCAGTCGCGGAGAACTGTTCGCACAGGTACGCTTCCGTCTGCTGAAGGCGGACCGGCGAGGAAAGCGGATGGCGTTCCCCGACCAATGCGCGCAGATGCGCGATCGGGCGGAACCTTGCGCGGGCTGTTCGCTGGCTCACGAATGACGGTTGACGATTGACGCTACGCCACGATTTCGGTGCCGATGCCTTTGTGCGTGAAGATTTCGAGCAGGATGGCATGGGGCACTCGCCCATCGATGATATGCGCCTTCCCGACCCCTCCGGCCAAGGCATCGAGGCAGGCGTGGACCTTGGGCAACATGCCCTCCGTGATCGTCCCTTTCTTGACCATGCGCTGAACATCTTTCCGTGACACGGTGGAGAGATGGCGCCCCTTGGCATCGCGAATCCCTTTGATGTCTGTCATCATGACGAGCTTTTCGGCGCGCAGCGCCCCCGCGATGGCGCCCGCCACCAGATCGGCGTTGATGTTGTAGGTATTCCCCTCGCGATCCGTCCCGACCGGAGCAATGATGGGAATGTAGTGATCGCCCTGGAGCTTGTGCAGGAGGCTCGGATCGACCTTTTCGATATCGCCGACCAGACCGAAATCCCCCTCCCCGTCTTCGCCATCCAGCTCGCGTTCCAGGCTTTCGGCCCAGGCTTTCGCGGTCAGCGGCTTACTCAGGATCAGGCCTCCGTCCTTCCCGCTCAGGCCGACCGCGCTGCCGCCATGCCGGTTGATGAGATCGGTAATCTCCATGTTGATCTTGCCGGCGAGGACCATCTCCACGATTTCCATCGTCTCCGCGTCGGTTACTCGCACACCGTGGCGGAACTTCGCTTCGATCCCGAGTCGATCCAACATCTTGTCGATTTGAGGCCCGCCGCCATGAATGATGACCGGATTGATCCCGACGTACTTCAGCAACACCACATCCTGCGCAAAGCGCTCCTTCAGCGAAGCATCCGTCATGGCATGCCCGCCGTATTTGACGACGACGGTCTTCCCGCGAAACGTCCGGATGTAGGGCAGAGCTTCGATCAGAACATTGGCTTTCTTGATCAGTCTGTTCATGTTTGGCTCCCGTTGCGAGAAACGCGCGAACAGCGAGACTCGCGAGAAGAGCAAGTTCTTTCGCGCCGGTCACGCGACTCTCGCCCGTCTCGCCCGTCTCGCTTACAGAATATACCGGCTCAGATCCTGATCCTTCACGACATCCTTCAGTCGCTCACGGACATAATCAGCGGTGATGTGGACGACCTTGTCCGGCCACTCCGCTCCTTCGAACGAAATCTGTTCCAGCAGTCGTTCCATGATCGTGAAGAGGCGGCGCGCGCCGATATTCTCCGTCCGCTCGTTCACTTGCACCGCAAGGCCAGCGATTTCGTCCAGCCCGTCCTTGGTGAACTCGACGCGGACCCCTTCCGTCGCCAGTAAGGCTTGATACTGCCGGACGAGCGCTCCCTTCGGCTCCGTGAGGATACGCACAAAATCGTCCTTCGACAAGGGACTGAGTTCCACCCGGATCGGAAAGCGCCCTTGCAGCTCGGGAATCAGATCGGACGGTTTCGCCACATGGAAGGCGCCGGCGGCGATGAAGAGAATGTGGTCGGTCAGGACCGGCCCATGCTTGGTAGTCACCGTGCACCCTTCTACGATTGGGAGCAGATCGCGCTGCACGCCTTCTCGCGAGACATCCGGCCCTGCCGTCCGCTCCCGACCGGCGATCTTATCGATCTCATCGAGAAAGACGATCCCGGTCTGCTCGACCTTGGTAATAGCTTCACGAATGGCGTCATCCATGTCGATGAGTTTCTGCGCCTCTTCCTGCGTCAGATGCTTCAGCGCTTCCGTCACTTTCATGAGCCGCTTCTTTTTCTTGCCCTGGAACATCCCGCCCAGCATGTCCCGGAGATTGCCTTCGAGCTCGTCCAGTCCGCCGATGTTGGAGATGACGCCGACCGGGAGCGCGCGCTCCTTCACCTCCATCTCGACCGTCCGCTCAGCAAGCTTGCCCTCGCGAAGCTGCAGCCTAAGCTTTGACCTGGTCGTTTCATATGAATCATGACCTGCCTGAGCGCCTGACTCGCCGGTCCCCTCCACGAATCCCGGTCTGGGCGGAGGGGGCGGCAAGAGGAGATCGAGCAGTCGTTCTTCGCCCTGCTGTTCGGCCTTCTGCTGCACCGCTTCCAGGCGATGCGTCTTCACCATGTTGATCGCCAGTTCGGTCAGATCGCGAACAATGGATTCAACGTCGCGCCCGACATAGCCGACTTCGGTGAACTTCGACGCCTCGACCTTGATGAACGGAGCCTGCGCCAGCTTCGCGAGCCGTCGTGCGATTTCCGTTTTCCCAACCCCGGTCGGACCGATCATGATGATGTTCTTCGGCATAACCTCATCCCGCAGATCCGGCGGGAGCTGCTGCCGACGCCATCGATTCCGCAGCGCGATGGCCACCATCCGCTTCGCGTCCTTCTGCCCGATGACGTAACGATTCAGCTCCTCCACGATCTGGCGGGGCGTCAGGCTGTTGATGCTCTGCGCGGTCATGCCACCTGCCTGGTGATCCACAAGCTTCTTTATCCTCCCAACTCTTGAACGACGATCTGTTGATTGGTGTAGATGTCGATGGCACCGGCGATCTTCATCGCTTCGGTGACGATGGCCGGCGCCTCCAGCTGGGAATGGCCTTGGAGCGCTCTGGCCGCCGCCAAGGCGTAAGGCCCGCCCGAGCCGATGGCAAGAATGCCGTCTTCGGGCTCCACGACATCGCCGGTTCCGGAGATGATAAAGGACTGTTCCCGATCTGCCACCGCCAGCAGCGCTTCCAATCGGCGCAGGACACGATCGGTCCGCCAGTCCTTCGCGAGTTCGACCGCTGCCCTCGTCAGATTGCCCCGGTACTCCTCCAGCTTAGCTTCAAACTTCTCAAAGAGCGTGAAGGCATCGGCCGTGGCCCCGGCAAAACCGGCGAGGACCTGATCGTGATGGAGACACCGCAGCTTCTTCGCATTGTGTTTCATTACCGTCGTTCCGACGGTCACCTGCCCGTCGCAGCCCATCGCGACTCGTCCGTTGCGGCGGACGCACAGAATGGTGGTGGACCGAATGATCATGACGGCTTCTGGCCCTTTCGCGGCACAGCGCTTCCAAGCGACCGCGCCCGCGGATGGGCGCGGTCGTACACGGCGGCGAGTTGGTCGGCGGCCAGATGTGTGTACTTCTGCGTCGTGCTCAGCGACGCATGTCCGAGCATTTCCTGAATCGACCGGAGATCCGCTCCTTCATCGAGCAGATGCGTCGCGTAAGAATGCCGCAGGGCATGCGGGCTCACGGCGCCGCCGGCGAGCCGGCGGGAGTATCGGGAGACAATCCGGGCCAGACTTCGCGTGGTCAGCCTGCCTCCGCGATGATTCAAGAAGATCGGCGCGGACAGCTGACCGCTGACGGATTGCGACGAGTGCGGTCGAGTCGCTGATGGCCGTAATGACTTCCGGTACGCCCGGATCGCCTGGATCGCCATGTCGCCGATCGGAACCACCCGTTCTTTGCGGCCCTTGCCCCTGAGATGAACGAGTCCCTCCCCTCCGTTCAGGTCTCCGACATTCATCCCGACAGCTTCGCTGACCCGTGCCCCGGTCGAATACAATGTTTCGAGCAAGGCCCGATCTCGCAAGGCCAGCGACGACTGCCCCGCGGGAAATTCCATCAGCGCGTTGGCGTCGTCCTTCGTGAGCAGGCGCGGTAGCGGTTTCGGCAACTTCGGACTTCTGATGTCCTCCGCAGGATTGTTCCGTGCAACCCCTTCCCGCGTCAGGAAGCGGTAAAAACTCCGCAGGCAGGCCAACTTCCTCGCGAGCGATGAGGCTTTCTCCCCCTTTCGGTCCAGCCAATGGAGATACGACCGGATCTCTTCGCTCGTCACCCGGTCGGCCTGAACCGAGCCCGACACATTCTCCGCTCTGCGGAGGAACAGCGCCAGCTGCCGGAGGTCCGACCGGTAATTGCGAACGGTCTCCTGCGAGGCATTGCGCTCGATGGTCAGGAACGTCACGAAAGCCCGGATCGCGTCTTCCATGATTCGAAATCCTCAAAGGCCCGTTGGGCGATGAGCTGCCGTTTCTTCTCCTTGTCCCTCGGAGGATTGGGCAAGGGAGGAAAGAGCCCGAAATTGGTGTTCATCGGCTGGAAATGGCGGGGATCGGCTGATGCCACGTGGGATACCAGGCATCCATGCGCGGTCGTAGGCGGAGGCGTCACCGGCTGCTCCCCCTTCAATGCCCGTGCCGCATTGATGCCGGCCAGACCTCCCATCGCCGCCGACTCGCTATACCCTTCCACGCCGACCAGCTGCCCGGCGAAGAACAGCGTGTTTCGACCTTTGAACTGCAGCGTGTGCAAGAGCAGTTGCGGAGAGTTGATGAACGTGTTGCGATGCAGGCTCCCGTATCGCAGAAACTCCGCTCGTTCCAACCCGGGGATCAGGCGGAAGACGTGTTTTTGCGACGAATACGTGAGCTTGGTCTGGAATCCCACCATGTTATAGCAGGTGCGATGGATATTTTCCGTCCGCAACTGGACGACCGCCGAGGGTCGTACGCCGGTTCGAGGATCTTCCAGGCCGACCGGTTTCAGCGGGCCGAATCGCATGGTGTCCCGACCACGTTCCGCCATGACCTCGATCGGGATGCAGGCCTCGAAGTAGGGCGTCTTCTCGAAGTCCTTCGCCTGGACCTTCTCGGCCGCCATAAGGGCATCGTAGAAGACGTCGTACTGCGCATCCGTCATGGGGCAGTTGAGATAGTCATGCCCGCCCTTGTCGTAGCGGGAGGCGCGGAAGACGATATCCATGTCGATCGAATCCGCGTCGATGATCGGCGAAATCGCATCAAAAAAATAGAGGTGTTGCGATTGCGTGACGGCGCGGATGGCCTGTGAGAGCTTGTCGGACGTTAACGGGCCTGTGGCGATAATGCACACACAGTCGGTTGGAAGGTCGACGATCTCTTCGTGGAGAATGCGGATGTTCGGATGGCCCTCCAGCGTGCGGGTAATGTGCAGCGAGAATCGATCACGATCGACGGCCAGCGCCGATCCGGCCGGGACTCTGGCCTGTTCGGCTGAGGCCATGATCAGCGAGCCGAGCCGGCGCATCTCCTCCTTGAGAATGCCCGGAGCGTTTTGGGGATCTGTGGAACCGAGTGAGTTCGAGCACACGAGCTCGGCCAGGCCGCCGGTCTTGTGCGCCTTCGTCATTTCCTTCGGGCGCATCTCGTAGAGCGTGACCCTGGCGCCACGATTCGCAGCCTGCCAGGCCGCTTCCGATCCGGCCAGACCTCCACCGATGATGACAACGTCATCTCTCATGCGATCGATGCTTCTCGCAGGGGAATGGGGCCCATTCTAGAAACCGAGTTTTGGTGAAGTCAAGGCGCTCTGTGCATTGAACCTCGCCAAAAACCCGTGCTAGACTCCGGCGCGATGGGCGATTAGCTCAGTGGTAGAGCGCTTCCTTCACACGGAAGAGGCCACAGGTTCGATACCTGTATCGCCCACCATGGCTGCCCGTCCTGCGCCCGCACCCTCCAAAGTAGTGATTTTCATAGGAACGACGAAACTCCCTGGTTTCTGGACAGAATCAGGCTTGTCAGCTAGACTTCCCCTATGTTTGACAAGAATCGCGCCAATCGTTCAGATGGGCACTGAAAGAAGCGAGGTAATGCTATGAAAGCGACGTCGTGGGCTGTTGGTATCGTGATGCTGGCCGTGGTCGCTACTGGCTGCGGAACGATGCATCAACAAAGCGCGGGGGATAGAGAATACACTCCTCCCACCAGCATTCACAACATTCTGGATAGTACCGCGCTGGTCTACTCGGACCCGGCTGCCGGAGCTGCCGTCAACGATAATCCCGTTCGGTGGCTCGGATTTCTCTTCCATCCGATTGGCCAAGCTCTCGATTATGGAGTCAATCGCCCGCTGTACCTTCTTGCGAGCGGTATTCCCTATCTCTTCGGCTACACCGCCGAAGATAACATGGTCGATTCACAGCGCCGGTAGTCGGCACGGCTCCCTCGACTAGGCAAGGCCTGCTTCTTCGCGGAAGCAGGCCTTTCGTTTTCCCCCTTCGCCAAGCCCCTTCAAATCGTGTATTGTCTCGTCAGGATGCTTTCTTCCCCCAAGGATCGTTTCATCGTGACGGGCGTTTCCGGACCACAGCGTCTGTCGGCCTGCCTCCTCTTGGTGGTGAGCCTCCTGGTTGCCTGCGGCAAGAAAGCACCAGTCCGTCCCAATCTTCCCCCCTCCGAGTCCGATTTGGTTCTGCTCAAGTCAGTCAACATCTGTGCGCACAAACCGGAGTTCCTGACCAAGCAGGCTCCAACGACCCCTACCTCGAGGGCATGGGGGAGCGGAGAAGAGATCACGATCCCGGCGGAACGCAGTGCCTCTCAGGGCGAGGAGTCGTATTTCTTTGATGAAGACGGACTATTGGTGGGGGCCCTCTTCACGTTTCCCAAAGGATTGGACCTGGACCCCTATCCCGCGCTTCGCCGCACTCTTTCGATGTTGAAACCCGTATTGGAGTTCTATCTGAACGTGGCTCAGTTGGAAACGAAGGCGAACATGGACACCAGCACCATCCTGGAAACCGGAACCGAGAAAAGCACGACCCAATACCTGGTGACCGGGTTACGAGACCGTCCGTTCCTGCTGCAGGCTTCCTTCACCGTCGACCCCTACGTGCGGTTGTTCTCGCCGTACCGCCGTGAATTCCTGGATCGACTCAGAAATCCGGCCGGAGGCAAGGGCGGACAGAAGATGGAGAGCCAGGGGAGCGAGGACAAGGAGCCATTCCTGTCACTGCAGCAATTCGCCCGCGGGCAGGTTGCACAGCTGGCCTATTGCGGCGACAAGAACTACGACATCGCCGTCGATGCCTATCAGAAATCCACGGTCAGCGGGTTTACGAACAAGGTGTGGCTAGCGGAAGTACACCATAAGCTGGGGCTCGCGTGGGGCGGCAAAGGCCAGTTCGACAAGGCGAAAGCGGAGCTGCTGCGGTCGCTTGCCATCAGGCCGAACACACCGGAGGTCTTGAACAACTTGGGCACGGTGCATGTCAAACTCGGGGAGAAAGCGGAGGCGCTGGGCCTGTTCGAAAAAGCCGTCATTTTGCGCCCCAATTACGCGGTGGCCCGGTACAATCTTGCGGAAGCCTATGAAGAAACAAGCCCCAAGCGCGCGATAGCTGAATATGAAACATTCCTCGCCTTGGTTGCAGGAATTCCCGAAGAAGAAGCGCGCGCCGCCTATGCGCGCGAGCGGATCGCAGTGCTCAAGCGCTAGCCGCGCGCAGGCTCGCAATGACCGCTTCCTGGTAGACGCGCGAGCAGCCGGAGTTCGGCCGCAACTCACCCGTCACAAACTAGCGGCGGGTTTGTTCTTCCTTCTCTTGGATGGTCTTGCACTCGATACAGAGGGTGGTAACGGGGCGGGCCTTGAGACGCTTGTACGGAATATCTTCCCCGCAGCGCTCGCAGATGCCGTAGGTCGAGGCATTCATCCGATCGAGCGCCTCATCGATCTTCTTGAGCAATTTCCGCTCGCGATCGCGAATCCGCATTGAAAAGTTCTGGTCGACTTCGGCCGAAGCCTGGTCGCTGACATCGGGGAATGCTTCGAGGTCGGGCCGGTTTGTCAAAACCTCCCCGGTCTCTTCAAGGATGGCTAAGCGCTGCCGTTCGAGGTCCTGGCGGATATCGGGATACTTGTCTGTCGCGGCACCCGGTTTCTTTTTGCTGACCGGATGCACTGCGGCAACAGTGGCCGACGGCTTGGCTGCGGCAGAACGTTTGGCGCTAGGACGTGCCTTCATAACCATCCGAGGTTCTAGGGCGTGGAAGAATAAGCGGTAACTATACCAGCCTGCTAGAGAATGGGTCAACGGGGAAACGGGCCGGGGGCGGCCGATGTCTATAGATCTCGTCGCCCCTCGATGGACTTGAGCAGTGTGATCTCGTCTGCATACTCAATATCCATTCCAACGGGAATCCCGTAGGCAATGCGAGAGACACGGACCCCGAAGGGCTTGAGCAGCCTGGTTAGGTAGATCGCGGTCGCTTCGCCTTCGATGGTGGGGTTGGTGGCAAGAATGACCTCTTCTACTCCGCCGATTTTCACGCGTTCGACCAGCTCCTCGACGCGGATGTCCGCCGGGCCGACGCCGTCGAGGGGAGAGAGCGCCCCTAGCAGAACATGGTAGAGCCCGCGATACGCGCCTGCCCGCTCCACAGCGTAGAGCGTGCTCGGCTCCTCCACGACGAGAATCTTGGTGCGATCGCGCCTGGAGTCGAGGCAAAATTCGCATAGTTCGCCCTCGGCAATATTGCGGCATTGCCGGCAGAACGCCAACCCGTCTTTGACAGCCCGAATGGCATCCGCCAGGCGGAGGGCTTCCTCCCGTTCGGCCTTCATAAGGTGAAAGGCCAGGCGCTGCGCGCTTTTTTGACCGACCCCGGGGAGCCGGACAAGTTCCTTGACCAGTCTCGCCAGTAAGCTCTGTTGATCGACCGCCATCGTCAGAAAAGGCCTGGAAGCTTCAGGCCGCCGGTCAAGGCCTTCATTTCGCCTTCCATCAATTCCTTGGCCTTCCGCAACGCCTCATTCGTCGCCGCCACCACCAGGTCCTGAAGCATGTCGACGTCGCCGCTCTTGACCACCTCGGGGTCGATCGCCACGCTGACAATCTGCATGGCTCCGTTTGCCGTCACCGTGACAATCCCGCCACCGGCCGTCCCGCTCGCGGTTTTTGATGCCGCCTGCTCCTGGAGTTTCGCCATTTGTTCCTGCATGGCTTGGGCCTGCTTGAGAATCGCGTTCATATTGCCCAACGGGTTCTTCATTCGCCTGCCTCCTTCTGGGTCACGGTCCGGACCTCGGCCAACTCAGCACCGAAGATTTCGAGCGCCTGCTTGATCGTGGGATTCGCCCGCGCACGCTCAAAGAGCACGAGTCGCTGACCCTCCTCCTTGGCGGCCCGCACTTGAGCCATCGGCGGCCCGACCGGATCCGTCTCTGCGAGTTCAACGATGCGGACTCGCACCGGATGACCCGCCTTCCGCTCGCACAGCGTGGCGAGCGTTCGGAGATTATCCTCTTTCTCCAACATGGCGCGGGCCACCGTCGCCTGCTTGCCAATCCCGATCGTGACCAGACCGCCCTCCATCCCGATAAATCGACCAGCCTCCAGGAACGGCGCAATATTCGGAAACAACCCGGCCACTTCCTCCTGCACCGCTTCCCAATTCATGGCCGCTTGTTTCCCGCCGGCTGGAGCGCCAGCCGCAACCGGTCCTCCGGTCGCCTCTTTGGTGATAGGTTCATCAGTCTGTCCGCTCGAGACGGACCCCGCTTCCTGGCGCGCCTCCGCTTTCGGAGGAGGGGCAGGTCGGGTGATAGGCTCGGATGCAGCTGTGAGAGAAACAGCTGGTTCGCTCTTTGCGGCTCCCGGAGGGACGGGGGAGTTTTTACCGGCGGAAGGGATAGGTGCGGCTTGAACAGGCCAAGCCATACCGGTTTCTCGCTGCGGCACCACTCGGGTGGCCCGAATGACCGCGGCTTCCATGACAAAACGGGGATGCGCACTGAGCCGCAACGAATCCTCAGCCTGGGTGAAGATCGTCAGGAGTTCCTGCAGCTGCTCCGGCGTCAGCACGCCCGCATCCGTCGCCAGCTGCTTCAGCTCTTCGTCGGAGACCTCGATCAAACCACGCAGCTCGGCCCCCGCCGGAACGACGGCCGCCACCAGGAGATTGCGGACGTGTTCCACCGCCTCGGCACAGAAGGCCCGCAAGTCGTGTCCCTGGTCCAACGCGCTCGCCAGGACAGTGAGTACCGCCCGACTGTCCTGGGCCAGCACGGCTTTGATCAGGCCCTCCACCAGTTCCTGAGGCACCCCGCCCAGCAGCACTTCGAGATCCTCGTGACTGACTGTCTTGCCCCCGAACGCGATCGCCTGATCCAGCAAACTGAGGGCATCCCGCATACTGCCTTCACTGGCACGCGCCAGGGCCGTCAGGCTGCGGTCTTCGAGCTTGAGTTGATCCAGCTCAGCCACGGCACGAAGCCGCTCAACGATTTCGGTCCGCGCAATCCGCCGAAAGTTGTAATGTTGGCACCGGGAGAGAATCGTTGCCGGAATCTTGTGCACCTCGGTAGTCGCAAAAATGAAGACCACGTGTGCCGGCGGCTCCTCGAGCGTCTTGAGCAAGGCGTTGAACGCCGAGTTTGAGAGCATGTGCACTTCGTCGATGATATAAACTCGGTACTGGCCGCGGAATGGCGTAAACTTGACGTTCTCCCGGATCTCGCGCACGTCGTCCACGCTGGTATTGGAGGCGCCGTCGATTTCGGTGACATCGACGGAGTTACCCTGCGTGATCTCCTGACAGTTCACGCAGGTGTTGCAGGGATGGTCCGTTGGCCCTTGCTCGCAATTCAGCGCCTTCGCCAAAATACGCGCCACCGTCGTTTTCCCCACCCCGCGGGTGCCCGAAAACAGGTAGGCATGCGCGACGCGCTTGGTCGCGACCGCATTCATCAGGGTCTGCACGACGTGCGGCTGTCCGATCACGTCGCCAAACGTGCCGGGACGGTATTTGCGGGCGGAGACCTGGTAATCCAACGTCGTTACGCTCCAAATGATGAATTATGAATGTTCAATGTTGAATTGAGAATGTGCGAAACGCACGATACATTGGATTCTGCTCGTCCCTCAATTCAGTATTCAACATTCATCATTCAGAATTTCCTCGCCTCGGAGGTGTAGTGGGGCCAGGTGATCCTGCGGCACACAGAACTGACCGCTTACCGTTGCTTCCTTCCGGACCTGGCGGGGTTCACAGGGTTCTGTTGCACAGGGCCCAGCCCCTTAAG
>JBQTIO010000206.1:0-15829 GCA_052388075.1 Nitrospiraceae bacterium | reverse complement strand
GATCAGGCCGAGCGTCACCGGTCCGAGGCGGAGCGGCGGCTGAAGGAGTATGAAGCGAAGCTCAACGCGGCCGCAAAGGAAGCCGAGGGCATCCTCGCGGCGGCGAAGGAGCGCGCGCAGCACCTGCTCGAGGAAAATGAACAGCGGTTGACCTCGGAGGCGGAGCGCATCAAAGGTGATGCAACACGCGAGATCGAGCACGAGCGTCGGAAGGCGGTCCAGGACATTCGGAGCCAGACGACCGAACTGGCGCTCATGGTGGCCGAGAAAGTGGTTCAGCGCAGTCTGACCGAGGCCGACCACCGGAAGTTTGCCGACGACGCGCTCGACGCGTTGTCGAAATCCTACCAGCGGTAAGACGAAGCGCTCTGGTGGGGTCAGCCCAGGCTGACTCCACCGGGCCGGTACCCCTCCAGATCCACCACCACGAATCTGAAGCCCAACGCTTTGAGTTCGGTGCTGATTCTCGCGGACCGCTCAGATTCCAGGAGTCGCGAGATCTCCGGTTTTGCCACTTCAAGCCGCGCGAGCTCGCCATGGTCGCGGACTCGATAATGGCGGAATCCTTCGCGATGGAGCACGGCTTCTGCGGCTTCGATCCGGCTCAGTTTCTCCCTCGTGATGGTGATCCCGCGCGGGATTCTCGATGAGAGACAGGCTGCAGCTGGCTTATCCCAGTTGGAGAGCCCGAGGTCTTTGGCGAGCACGCGAATCTCGGCCTTCGACAGTTCAGCCTCAACCAGCGGGCTGCGCACCCCCCACTCCCGCGCGGCCTTGATGCCGGGCCGGTCGTCGCCGAGATCGTCGAGATTTGTTCCGTCCACCATGCAGGCGGCAGTCTGTGCCGGCCGCAATGTACTGAGCAGTTGGTAGAGATCGGTCTTACAGTGGAAGCAGCGAGTCGCGTCGTTGCGGGCGAACTCGGCGATCTCCAGCTGGTCCGTCCGCACGATTTCGTGGCGCGCGCCGATTTCCTGCGCAACCCGTGTGGCGGCCTCCAATTCCATCGACGGAAAGGTGGGGGAGACAGCCGTGATGCCCACGGCTTTTTCATGGAGCTGCTCATGGGCCACCTTGAGGACGAAGGTGCTGTCGATTCCGCCGGAATAGGCGACCAGCACCGATCCCATCTCGGAGAGGATGGCGCGGAGCCGATCGAGTTTGTGCTGGAGCAGCGCGAGGGCCATAGGGGTGATTGACGTGCAATCGACGGTTATTGTCGAACTTTCGCCTTACCGATATTGCCGACGACGACCAGGGCGTAGCGCTGTGGATCGAGGTACTGCCTGGCCACGCGCTGCACATCGTCCTTTGTCACGCGCTCGATCCATTTCGGGTACTGGCTGAAGTACTCAAATCCCAGGCCGAAATACTCCACTTGAGCCAGCACATGGGCCAGCTTGGCAGTGGAATCCAGCCGTAACGGAAAGCTGCCCATCAGGAACGATTTGGCTTCGGACAGTTCCTGGTCGGTGACCGGAGCCTCTCGAATGGCCTTGATCTCGGCCAGCACCCCGCTGATCGCCTGGTTGGTCGATTCGGTTTTTGTCTGGAGATTGACCCAGAAGGAGCCGGGCATGGCCCGGGCTTCGAAATGACTCATGATGCCGTACGCCAGCCCCTGCTTGTCGCGGATGGAGTCCATCAGGCGCGATGAGAATCCTCCGGATCCCAGAATTTGATTCATGACGGTCACGGCGTAGAAGTCGGGATTGGTCCGGCTGATTCCGCCGTGCCCCAGCACGATGGTGGATTGAGTGAGATCCTTTTCGATGAGCTGAACGGCTTTCCTTTCGATGCTGTTGGGCTTTTTGGCCGTCCTCGCCTGCGCGACGCCTTTCTTCCAGGATCCGAAATGCGTTTGAACGAGTGCCGAGGCTTGTTCGACGGTGAGGTCGCCGACGACGGCGAGAATGACCTGATTCGGGACGTACTCCTTGGTGTAAAAGATTTGAACATCGGCTATGGTGACTCGACTCAGCGTGTCCTCGGTCCCATTGACCGGCCAGCGATAGGGGTGATTGTAGAAGACCAGCTGGTTGAACGCCTTGATCGCCACATGGCCGGGATCGTCGTTGTCGCTGGCGATCTCGCCGAGGATCTGCGAGCGCACCCGTTCGAATTCCTGCTTGGGAAACGCCGGTCGGAGCAGTATGTCTGCCAGCAGCGTGAAGCCGAGGTCAATGTCTTTCTTGACCACGCGCGCCGAGGCGGTCGTGAAATCCTCCCCCGCCTTGACTTCCAAGGAGCCGCCGACGAAGTCGATCTGCTCGGCCAGCTGCTTCGAAGACCGGGTCGTGGTGCCTTCATCCAGGAGACTGGCCACCAGGTTTGCCACGCCCGCCTTCTCCGGCGGGTCTTGAGCCGAGCCGGCCTTGATCAGGGCATGGATTTCGACGATGGGAAGAAAATGCTGTTCGAGCACCAGCACCGTCATCCCGTTGGCTGTCGTGATTCTGGTCGGCGAGAGCTCTGCCGCCTGTCCAGCAGATGCGAAGACGAGCAGCGCAGCGACGAGTCCCGAGAGCGCCCATACCCCGGCTCTTCCACGGACGGTCGGGACGGAAAAAGAGGGGCTTCTGGTGGTGAGGGTGCGGTGCATGGGTGTTGATCTAGGATTTGCCGGGGTGCGCCGCCGCGGGAGCCGGCTCCGGTTGCTTGGCGGGCAGCGGGACGAGAATCCCCACGGTCCGGTTGTCTGGCGTCAGGTATTGCTTGGCGACGCGTTGAATGTCTCTGGCGGTGACGGCGCGGATACGGTCGAGAAATTGATCGGCCCTCCGCCAGCCTGCGCCGATGGCTTCCGATTGTCCGAGCAACATGGCGCGTCGAAAATTCGAATCCTGCTCGAAAATGCGCGAGGCCTCGACCTGATTCTTCGCCCGCTGGAGTTCCAACTCGGACGGTGGCTCCGCCTGAAGCCGGGTAATCTCGTCATGCAGTGCCTGCTCGACCGTCTCGACCTTGGCGGCCGGGCTGACCAGCGAATAGAAATAGAACAGGCTCGGATCGGTCTGCATCAGGCTGTAGTCGGCTCCGACCGCCAGCGAGTTCTTTTGGTCGTAGACGAGGCTTTGATAGAGGCGGGAGCTCTTGCCATGCGAGAGAATCGATTCGAGGATGGCGAGGGCATAGGAATCTTCACTGGCATAATTGGGCACACGAAAACCCATCATCACAAAAGGGACCTGGGCTTCGCGCTTGAGCATGAAGCGCCGTTCACCTCGTTGGTCCGGCTCGGCTGAGAGCGCCTGTTTGGGCGAAGGTCCCTTGGGAATCGGTTCAAACAGATGCTTGATCGTCGCGAGCAAGGCGTCCGCCTTGATATCGCCCACCACAATCAACGTCGCGTTGTTGGGAGAGTAAAACGTGTCGTAGTGCCGCTGCAAATCGTCCAGGGTCATCGCGTCGAGATCGGCGAACCACCCGATTACCGGCCAATGGTAGGGGTGGCTGAGAAAAGCCTGAGCGAACAGGGCTTCGACCAGGGCTCCCTGGGGATCGTCCTCGGTTCTCAGGCGCCGTTCTTCCTTTACGACCTCACGCTCAGTCCGGAATTCCCCGTCGTCGAGGATCAGCCCCTGCATGCGGTCGGCTTCGAGTTCCAAGGCCAACTCCACGCGATCGGCTGCAAGGTTCTCAAAATAGGCGGTGAAGTCCTGGCTGGTAAAGGCGTTGTCGATGCCGCCGTTCTTGCGGATGAGGCGGGAGAAGGAACCTTTCGAATACTTCGCCGTGCCCTTGAACATCAGGTGTTCGAGCATATGCGAAAGCCCGGCCCGGCCCATGACTTCGTTGCGTGAGCCGACTCTGTACCAGACCTGCACCGTCGCTACCGGAGCCTTCGGGACTTCGACAAGCAGCACTTTCATGCCGTTCGACAGGATATGTTCATGGGGTTCTGATGCGCTCGTCCGAGCCGGCTCGGCCAGTAGGACGAAAGCGGCAAGCAGGCATGCGCATAAAAAATAATGGTGGATTGTCCGCCAGGTCATGATGGGATGAGCACCGGCGGCATGCTAGCAACGGGATTCGATAGGTGTCAAGGTAAGCGGGTCGCGACCGGCGGAGACATTTCCCAGTTGCCCGCAGGCGCCGAGGACGTCACGCCCGCGGCTCTTGCGGATGAATGTCTCCAGGCCGGTCTCGCGCAGCACAGACTGGAACCGGAGGACATCCTGATCTGCCGGACGACGAAAACTGGTTCCGGGAAATTCATTGAACGGAATCAGGTTGATCTTGCAGCGCATCCCCTTAAGGAGTTTAACCAGACGGCGGGCGTCGGTTAGGCGGTCGTTTACACCAGCGAGGAGTACATATTCAAAGGTCAGGCGCCGGTTCGGTGCGAGGGGGTAACGGCGGCAGGCAGCCAGGAGTGATTGCAGCGAGGCGATCTCGCTTGCCGCGGGCATCAGGGTCCGTCGTTGTGCCTCGGTGGTGGCGTTCAGCGAGATCGCCAGGTTGACACCGAGCGCCGCGACCTCAGGCAGGCGAGAGGCCAGGCCCGCCGTGGACACGGTAATGCGTCTCGGGGACCATCCGAGGCCCCACGATTGGTTGGTGAGGCAGGTGATGGCAGTCGCCAGCGCGTCCAGGTTGGCCAAGGGTTCTCCCATTCCCATGAAGACCAGATTGGTCATGCGCTCGTCGGCGGCCAGGAGATCCTGGGCGGTCAATATTTGGTCGAGGATTTCGTAAGATCGCAGGTTCCGTTTCAGTCCCAGCGTGCCGGTCAGGCAGAAGCCGCAATCCAACATGCAGCCGACCTGTGTCGAGACGCAGAGCGTCAGTCGTGCGGCATCCGGAATCAGCACGGTCTCAACCATCATGCCGTCCTGGAGCGTCAACAGCAATTTGCGCGTGCCGTCCTCAGACGTGAGCACGGTGCAACCGGTCGCCCGGGGAATCATCGCAAGTTCGGCCAACCGCACGCGGTCGCGCGCAGAGAGATCGGTCATATCGGTGATCGTGCGTGCGCGCCGTTGATACAGCCAGCGGAGAATCTGGCCCGCGCGATAATCCGCCCATCCCATTGTGCGGACGAACTCCAGCGCCTGTGGTTCCGTGAGGCTGAGCAGATTAAGGGGCGGACCTGGCTGTATCATGTGGTGAACGCTCGTGTCGGTGCTGGTGGAGGGAGCCTACCACAAGTACCGGCGGAACCAACACAGGGGGTGTGCCGGGAGCCGGCTCGGCCATGAAACCACTTCCATTGTGGGCCGTGGCGTATATAATTGATGCACATCGCGCGCGAATCATGACGAGTCACATGGAACAGCGTTCAACCAGAGGCCGAGGCCTCGCGTTGATGACCCTGGCGGCCCTGATTGTCGGTGAAGCCGCGACCTGCAACGCCGCCGCTGCAGCGCAAGTCGCCGATGCAGGCCAGCAGCAGGCGGATATCTGCGCGTCCGCCGAGGACTGTTTCACCGCCGCCGCCTGGCCGAAGGAACGCCTGGGCAATGTGCTCACCAGGGATCAGGTTGTCGCCCTCAAGCTAGAGCGGCTTCGCCGGGTGATGGAAGAGTTCCCGGCTTCGCTCTGGGCAAAGCGGGCCGGATTGCTGACGGGCGTCATCCTGATCGAGCGGAATCCGGCCGCCGCCCTCCCGTATCTTCGTGCCGGGCAACGCGATTTTCCCGTACTCGATGACTATACTCGATTCTGGATGGGTGAGGCGCTGCTGCAACTGGGTGAGGCCAAGGCAGCAGCGGCCATGTTCGAGTCAATGCTGCCGGCAGTCCCCGATTCGAACCTCGCCAATCAAGTGACGCTCCGCGCAGCGGAAGCCTGGTATCAAGCCTCCAGCTGTCCGGAATCCGTTGCCTGGCTGGGCAAAGCGGTGAGTTTGAACGACAACGAGCCGCAGATCCCTCAAGCCTGGCTGCGGTTGGCATCCTGCTATCTCCGGGACGGTCAACTTGCGGAAGGCCGGGAGACTCTGAAGAAGTTGTGGGTGAAATTCCCGCACAGCAAGGAAGCCAAGGAGGCGGAGTCGCTTCTCGCCTCCAATATCGGGGGAGAATTCTGGGCTCCGCAGCCGGAGGAACACTTCACCCGTGCCCAGGCGTTCCTTGGACAGGCCCTCCATAGTGAGGCCATCGAAGAATTGAAGAAGTTTCTCGCGACAGCACCGTCCTCTTCCCAGCGCGGAGAAGCCAAACTCAAACTGGGTGTCGCCCAGGTACGACTGAAGCTCTACGAGCAGGCGCGAGAGACCTTTCACACCCTGGCGGGAGAGCAGCTGGCGCAATCTGACGAAGCCACGGTGTGGCTGGGCCGCGTGTATCTCAGGCAGGGCTTTGGGACACAACTGTTGGAGCTGAACCGGACTCTCCCGCGGCGCTCGCTGTCTCTCGAGCAGAAGGGGCAGATCCATTTGTTCGCAGGGATTTGGCTGGAGGATCAGGCACAGTTTGATGAGGCGAGGGAGCAATATCGGCAGGTCGCCAAGTCGGGCGAGCCAGCCTCCCAGCGGGCTGAAGCCCAATGGAGGGAAGGCTGGGTATTGTATCGGACGGCACGCTATCGCGAGGCGATTGCCGCGTGGCAGCACATCGTCGATCAACGAGACAGCGACGTTGAACCGCAGGCGCTGTACTGGATTGCCCGGTCCCACGGCCATCTCGGCAGTGCGAAATCGCGTGAGTTATTTCTGCTACTCTGCCAACGATATCCCTACACGTACTACTGCCAGCTGGCACAGGAGCAGACGGAGATCCCTGCCACCGCTCCGTCCGAACAGGAAGGCTCCGCTGTGGGGGCGCCTGCCGGGGAAACGACCGCAGACGGGACTCAGGACCACGCGCAGGACGCGAAGCGGACGGAGATCGAACAGCAGCCGGCCTATCGGCGAGCGATTGAACTCAGAAGTCTGGGCCTGGAGCAGGATGCCGCGAGAGAACTGACCGCGCTGACGGACCGCTTCAGCCGGGTTCCCGACGCCTTGGCCACGCTATCCATCATGTTGAATGAAGTCGGGGCCTATCATCACGCGCTGCGCCTCGTGCGGGCGCAGTTCCGCGACAGGCTGGAGCGGACCGGTGGCGCCGTGGCGGTCGACCTCTGGCGCGTGGCCTATCCCACGGGACTGATTCCCACGATCAAAGTGCAGTCGGCCAACGGAGTCGATCCGCTGTTTGTTGCGGCGATTATCAGGGAGGAGAGTCAGTACGATCGCCGGGCCGTGTCCCGTGTCGGGGCCATCGGCCTCATGCAGGTGATGCCGACGACCGCCAACGCAGTGGCCCAGCGCCATCATCTCCCGACGGTCGAGCGGGAGGATCTGTTCGATCAGGAAACCAATATCCGAATCGGGGCCCGGTACGTCGAGCAGTTGCTCCAGGAGTTTTCCGGAAATCTGGTGCAGACCATTGCGGCCTATAACGCCGGTCCGACGGCGGTGGAGAACTGGGTGGCCGCGAATCACGGACGGAGCGAGGATGAATTCGTCGAGCTGATCCAATACCAGGAAACCAGACAATATGTGAAACGGGTGCTCCGGAGCTATAAAGAATATCGACGCCTGGCGGGTCCTCCGAAGTCCCTTTCTTGACAAGATGTTGTGAAGTTTTTATATTGCGCCCCAATCCATAGGGGGAGTAGGAGTGTAACTGGCATGGCGTTGGATCGCCTTGACGCGCTTGAGACCCGAATCAGGGACTTGGTGAAGCTCGTGCAAGAATTGAAGCGCAGGAATGCCTCGTTAGAGGATGAGGTCAAGGCGGCTCGCCAGCGGTTGAGCTCCCAGGACGACTTGAATCGCCGATGGGAAAAGGAGCGGATCGATATCAGGTCGAGAGTGGAGAAACTCATGGGAGAGATCGAGCTACTCGAATGTGTGGACGATCCCAAGGAGGTGACCCTTGACTAAGACCATTGACGTCGAAATCTACGGCCAACGGTACGCGATCCGAGGGGACGCCGATGATGCCTATGTTCGGCGCCTGGCTCATTTCGTCGATGATCATATGAGGCATCTGGCCGAAGGCATGAAAACAGCGACCCCGTCGAAATTGGCCGTGCTGACCGCCATTAACCTGGCGCATCAGCTCTTCGAATCCGAGAGGAAACGGGTGCAGGGGGAGGACGATGTCGACCGGCGGATGGCCAACTTGATGGAATCGATCGAGGAGCAGATGCCGACGTCGCTGTTTCGCTAAGCCTGCGCGATCCAACGGCCCAGAGTAAGTTTCACCTTGCTTTCACGGAAGCCCTTTGTTATCGTGCCTCTAGAGGTATGAGGTCAGGCCGGTGTGCAGCGGAATAACGGGAGAGTGGGAGCGTTACTGCGGAATCGTTGACTCAACTGGAAACGAGTGTTGCGAGCGCAACTGAGAACATCTGGGTGTCCAATGTACGAGGAAATTGTCAGGCGGATGTTCACCTGGTGGGGGAGACCCACCCGGCGGCTTGTATGGAATGTGCAGCCGCGAATGGTCGAAGGCCTGCGGTGGCTGCTGGCCGGTCCCGGTGAATATCGAGATGCCATACCTGTTACTCTGGTCCCTTCTCTTCGGTGGCCGGGATCGCGACGTGCTCTGATCCTACAATCGACGGGATGGCGAGAGGACCTTTCGTAGTATCGTGCAGGTAGACGACCGATCTCGTACGTTTCCGAGCTGAGCCGCGAGCGATTTCCTGGGTAGACCCCGTCCCTCCGCACCCCGCTGAATCTCAACCGTTACCGCATATCTGAACCAGGTGCGTGCCTGGTCTTTCCAAGAAGGGGGTGACTCCCATTACAACCTCAATCGTCATGTACATCGTCTGTGCGCTCCTCGGGGCCCTCGTGGGGGTCGGGGTATTCGAGTTGGTGCGGCGCAACATGGCCGCAGGCAAACGGGCCGAGGAAGAGGAGCAGGCCAGGCATGTTGTGCAGAATGCACAGCGTGAGGCGGAGAATGTTCTGAAGGAGGCCCGGTTCGAAGCGAAGGACCTCGTGTTTCAGGCGAAATCTGAAGTGGAGCGGGAGCAGAAAGCCAGGCTCGCGGAGAGCTCGGCGATCGAGAAGCGCCTGATCCAGCGGGAAGAGAGTTTCGATCGAAAGCTTGCGACGGTGGAGAAGCGGGAGAACGAGTCGCAGAGACGGGAGCAGGAAGTGACACGACGGGAGGAGGGACTGACGGTGAAGGAGGCCGCTTGTGCCAAGGCCGAACGCGAGCACCGCGAGGCCTTGGAGCGAGTGGCCGGCATGACCGCCGAAGAAGCGAGGAAGTACCTGCTGGTTGAAATGGAGTCGCAAGCGCGCCTGGATGCAGCCGGGATTGCCAAGCGAACCATCGAGGAGGCGCGCGAGAATGCCGAGCGGGAAGCGCGGGAAATCATCACGAACTCCATTCAGCGGGTGGTGCGGGACTACGTGTCGGAGTCGACGATTTCCGTGGTGCCGATTCCGAACGACGCGATGAAGGGGCGGATCATCGGTCGGGAGGGACGGAACATCCGTGCGATCGAGGCGGCCACGGGCATTGATTTGATTATCGATGAGACGCCCGAGGCGGTCATCATCTCGGGATTCGATCCCTTACGCCGTGAGATTGCGAAGGTGTCGCTCGAGCGGCTGATGCATGACGGGCGGATTCATCCGACGCGCATCGAAGAGATTGTGGAAAAGGTGAAGCTCGACATCGACAAGCTCATGTACGAGGAAGCCGAGAAAATCATCTTCGAGCTGGGGCTGTCGGATTTCCACCCCGAGCTGATCAAAGTGTTGGGGCGCCTGAAATATCGAACGAGCTACGGACAAAACAATCTCTACCATGCCCGGGAGGCCGCCTACATTTGCGGCATTATGGCGTCGGAGTTGGAACTCGACGTCAAGCTGTCACGGCGCGGGGCTCTCCTCCACGATATCGGCAAGGCGGTCAGCCATGAAGAAGAGGGGCCGCACGCCATGCTGGGAGCAGAGCTGGCCAAGAAGTACGGCGAATCTCCGAAGATCGTCAACGCGATTGCGGCGCACCACGAGCAGGTGGAGCCGATATGTCCGGAAAGCGTCCTGGTAGCCGCGGCCGAGGCGCTGTCAGCGGCGCGGCCAGGAGCCAGGCGGGAAGCGCTGGAGTCCTATGTAAAGCGCCTAGAAAAACTGGAATCGCTCGCCAAGGGGCAGAAGGGCGTGCAGAAGGCCTATGCGATCCAGGCGGGACGCGAAATTCGCGTGATCGTGCGACAGGAAGACATTACCGATGCGGAGTCGTTCCAGCTCTCGCGCGAACTGGCCAAGAAGATCGAGCAGGAACTGACGTACCCCGGCCAGATTAAAGTCACCGTCATTCGAGAAAGCCGGTTCGTGGAATACGCCAAATGAAGGTGCTCTGCATCGGCGACATCATGGGAGAGCCGGGCCGGCGGGCGGTGGCTCGCGCGATGCCCCGACTGGTTGCGCAGCGTGACATCGATGTGGTGATCGGAAACGGCGAGAATGTCGCGGGCGGGTTCGGCATTACGCCGGAGTTGGCTGAAGAGCTGTTCGAGTTGGGCCTTTCGGTCATCACCACAGGCAATCACGCCTGGGATAAGAAGGAAGTGCTGGATTATTTCCCCCGACAGTCACGGTTGCTGCGGCCGGCGAACTATCCGGTCGGAGTCCCAGGAAACGGCAGCGTCGTGGTCGAAACCGCCGGCGGAGAACGGCTGGCCGTGCTTCAACTGATGGGACGGGCCTACATGCCGACGATCGATTGCCCATTTCAAGTGGCCAGACGGGAAGTGCCGAAACTCAAACAGGACACCCAGGCGGTGATCGTGGACATGCACGCGGAAGCCACCTCAGAAAAGATGGCGATGGGGCACTACCTGGACGGGGAGGTGACGGCGGTGGTGGGAACCCATACACATGTGCAGACCGCGGACGATCAGATTCTTCCGAAAGGCACGGCCTATATCACCGATATCGGGATGACCGGCCCGCTCCATTCGGTGATCGGAGTGAAGAAAGAGCTGGCGATCGACAAGTTTCTGACGGGTATGCCGCGCCGTTTCGAGGTGGCGTCGGGACCGTCGGTCTTCTGCGCCCTGCTGCTCGAACTCGATGGCCGTCTGGGCAAGGCGATTGCCCTGGAACGAATTCGCATCATCGACTAGAGGAGACCCGTCTACGAGCCCTCGCAGTCGCTCCTTCACCCCGCCCCAGGACGCATCATCGAGACGAGTACTGACCGTCTCGGAACTCACCGGCCTGGTTCGCGCGTCGCTGGAAACCGATTTCCCCGAGGTGTGGCTGGAAGGGGAGATCTCCAATCTGCGCGCTCCCGGATCCGGACACCTCTATTGTACGCTCAAGGACGATGCCGCTCAGATTCGGGCGGTCCTTTTTAGATCGACCGCCGGTCGATTGCGCTTCGGCCTGGAGGACGGGCTCCACGTCATCGTGCGGGGACGAGTCTCGGTCTATGAACCGCGCGGAGAGTACCAGATTATTCTTGAGCATGTGGAGCCGAAAGGCCTCGGTGCGCTCCAGTTGGCCTTTGAACAGCTCCGGCAGCGTCTCGCTGCGGAGGGACTCTTTGACCAGGAGCGCAAGCAACCCTTGCCGGCTTTCCCTCGAACCGTCGGGATCGTGACCTCGCCGGCCGGGGCTGCTGTGCGCGACATGATCAGCGTGCTGCATCGACGCTGTCCGATCCTCGACATCCTCATCGCGCCCGTACAGGTTCAGGGGGAGGATTCCGCTGAACAGATCGCTTCGGCGATTCGATCCCTGAACGAATGGGGTCGGGTCGATGTCATCATTGTGGGGCGAGGGGGCGGGTCGTTGGAGGACCTCTGGAGCTTCAACGACGAACGTGTGGTGCGCGCGATCGTCGCCTCGTCGATTCCAGTCGTGTCGGCGGTGGGGCATGAGACTGACATGACCCTGGCCGATTATGCGGCCGATCTGCGGGCCCCCACGCCATCGGCCGCCGCCGAGGCCGTTGCGCCGGTGTTGAGCGAGGTTGTGGAGCACCTGGGCACGTTGGCTCTGCGTTGTCGACAGGCGATGGGCTGGCGTTGCGGCGCCGAGCGCCGGCGTCTCGACCTCGCGCTCGCGCAGATCGCGAACGTCCGATTCCGGATCCTCGAGGACATGCAGCGTGTCGATGGCGCGGTCGTGCAGATGCGGCAGGCCGTGCAAGGTGCGCTGAAGCGGGGATGGGACACTGTGCATTCGGTGAGACACGAGTTAGTCGGCAGAAACCCGGAACCTTTCGTGCGCCATGGGTTAGCCCAGGTACCGCAACTACGTTTCCGTCTCGACGGAGCCATGCGGTACGCCTTGAATCGTCGAAAGCAGGAGGCACGATCTTGTCTGGCGAGTTTGAATGCGCTGAGTCCGTTGGGCATTCTCGATCGTGGGTACGGCATTGTGGAGACCCTGTCCACCCACCAAGTGATCCGTGACGCGCGTCAGGTGGCGGTCGGAGAGGCAGTCCTGGCTCGTCTGGCCAGGGGCAAACTGCGCTGCTTGGTGGAAGAAGTGATGGCGGACCTCGGTTTAAAAGCCGGATCGGACCCGTTATAATGGGTGCGTGACCGATAGAGGGGGTGTGTGGTGGCCGGAGTAAAGTTCGAGCAGGCGATGGCGCGGTTGGAAGCCATCGTCGGTGAGTTGGAGAAGGGCGACCTGCCGCTCGATGAATCATTGAAGATTTTCGAGGAAGGGATTCGTCTCTCGAAGAATTGCCTGAAAGTGCTGGAAGAGGCGGAACGGAAAATCGAAGTGCTCGTCCAGGACAAGAACGGGAAGAAGCAGCTTCGCGCATTTTCTTCCTATGACGATGACAACCACGATTCCGCTTCCGATTCGTAACGCGTCACGAGTCAGTCCTTCCTCGCTTTCCCCATAAGTCAGGCTTCTCCATCCATGGGTACCAGCACACGTCCTGGAAACGACCGCCTCGATCATCTCCTCGTGAAGCAGCAATTCGCGCAGAGCCGCGATGTCGCGGTGCGGATGATTCTTGCGGGCGAGGTCAGGGTGAACGGCGCGGTGATCGACAAGCCGGCCAAGGCCATTCCTGAGGATGCGATCATCGAACTAGCCGGGCGACAAACTCGTTTTGTCAGTCGAGGCGGAGAAAAACTTGCGGCGGCGCTGGAGGCCAGCTCGATCGATCCTCAGGGCCTGATCTGTCTTGATGTCGGATGTTCCACCGGCGGGTTCACCGATTGCCTCCTGCAGCGCGGGGCAGCACGGGTCTATGCCGTTGATGTCGGCTATGGGCAATTTGACTGGCGTCTTCGGCAGGATCCGCGCGTCGTGCTGATCGAGCGGACCAACATTCGCACCATCGCACGCACGACCATTCCCGAACCGGTCGCGCTCGCGGTGATTGATGTCTCATTCATTTCGCTGACGAAGGTGCTGCCCGCCGTCCTTCCATTCCTGAGTCCCGGCGCGCGGGTCGTCGCGCTCGTCAAGCCTCAGTTCGAAGTGGGTAAAGGGCAGGTGGGTCGGGGCGGCATCGTTCGCGACGAAACCCGGCGGCAGGAGGCGCTGCAGCGGACCCTTCGCTTTGCGGCCGACATAGGATTGCGGGTGCTGAAGACATTGGATTCCCCTCTGAAGGGAAAAAAGGGGAACCTTGAAATATTGGCAATTTTTGAGTTCCCTGCGCCATTTCATGCTATGTACAGGGTCAGGCAACAGCCGGGGATTATCAATCGACGGGAGGAGTGATGAAAGTACTCGTGACGGGCGGCGCAGGGTTCATTGGATCTCACGTGGTCGATCGGCTCGTGGACGAAGGGCACCAGGTCGTCGTCGTCGACAATCTGTCGACCGGGAAGCGAAAGAATGTCAATCGTGCGGCCAGTCTGTACAAGCAGGATATCCAGAGCGGTCGCCTCGAACGGGTCTTTCGGAATGAGCGACCCAACGTCGTCATCCATCTCGCAGCCCAAATCAGCGTCCGGCGCTCGGTTGACGACCCGGTGTTTGATGCGCAGGTCAACGTGCTGGGCACCATGAATGTGCTGCAGCAGGCGGTCCGGCACGGGGCGAGAAAAGTGGTGTTTTCTTCATCCGGGGGCGCAATCTACGGAGAACAGGAGACCTATCCGGCGCCAGAATCCCATGCGACCAAGCCGCTCTCGCCCTACGGCATCAGTAAACTCTGCGGCGAGCATTATTTGTCCTACTTCCAGCGCATCAGCGGGATTCAAGTCGTGAGCCTTCGTTACGCGAATGTCTATGGACCGCGGCAGGATCCGGAAGGAGAAGCCGGTGTCGTCGCCATCTTCATTCAGAAGATGTTGAACAATCAGCAGCCCATCATCAACGGAAACGGCCGCCAGACGAGAGACTTTGTGTTCGTCGAGGATGTGGCGGAAGCCAACCTGGCCGCGATGGGTCAGGAGTCACAGGGAGTGTACAACGTGGGTGCCGGAGCCGAGACGTCGATCAACGAGCTGTTCCGGATGCTCGCGAGCCTGACCGGTTCTGTCTCCAAGGAGGTGCATGGTCCCGCCAAAGCAGGCGAACAGATGCGAAGCGTGATCGACCCTTCCAAGATCAAACAAGAACTCGGCTGGGATGTGAAGGTGGAACTCGACGAGGGCCTCAAGAGGACGGTCGCCTATTTTCGTGAACAGATGGGGTAGCCTTCCGCCGTTAGTAGCGGGGCACTTTCCCATCTATCTGAAGCGACCAGGCATCGATCCCGCCGATCAGATTCTTCACGTTCGAGAATCCCTGCTGCAGCAGAAACCCCGTCGCATCTCCGCTTCTCATCCCGTGGTGACAGTACGCGATGATCTCGGTGTTCTTGTCCAGTTTTGAAAGCGACTGGGGCAAGGTGCCGAGCGGGATGAGGACGGAGCCTTCCAGCTTGGCGAGTTGATTCTCCCAGGGCTCCCGGACATCCAAGAGCACCAGTTTATCCCCGTTATCGATGCGGGCCTTCTGTTCATTGGGCGTGATGGTAAAGCTCATGTGAATCCCTCCTCGTGAAGGGAAGTAAATCATAAGCGACAGGGGAAAAGACTGTCAATTCTGGTTGTCACAGGCGTGGTACTCGAAGGACGAGACCCTGGGTTTCGTTCGCAAGCGCGGATCGTTTGTTGCGGTCGTGACGATACCGAAAGGCTGGTGAGAGGGTGTCCAGGCTGGCCTTCCTGCTCGCCGCCCGCGCACGCGAGAAGTTTTGGAGTTTACATTGAGGGCGGTGCTCGGTCGATGCGCGCGGTGAAGGTCAGCCTGGGCACCCTTTTCAAAACAAAACTGAACTGGTTTCGCCAGGTTCGCAGGTGCTGAGGAAAATCGCAGCGGGCGGCGGGGCAAACGGGGCGATGGTCTTACCCATCCACCCCGACCCACGCCAAGACCTGGTCTTTCCCTGAGTGTGCGCAACGGAAGGGTCCCACTGGGGGATGGGTGGAGTGAGCACGGTGGGGCTGTTTGCCGTGACAGGACCCGCAAGATAGTCTGTCGAGACCGAAACTAGGTGCGGATTGATATTAATAGCGTTGACAATAGTCACGCTGCATCGAAATGCCATCGCCCGCGGCGGGTGGGAAGATTAACGGCTTCCGACAGCAGGGTGATGAAGTCGCGGCGCGGGATTTCTTCGGCTCCGAAACGCAGGACGTGCGGCGAGGATTGCTGGCAGTCAATGATGCGAAAGTCCCAAGCTTGGAGTTGACGGACCAGCCGGACGAGCGCCACTTTTGACGCGTCGCCGACCAGTGTGAACATGGACTCGGCGAAAAACGCCCCGCCGAGCGCCACGCCATAGACTCCACCGACCAAATCTTTTCCAACCCATGTTTCAACGGAATGGGCGTAGCCGAGTTCATGGAGCCTGGTGTAGGCCTCGATCATGGCGGTTGTAATCCAGGTGCCACCGTC
>JBQTIO010000205.1:0-11429 GCA_052388075.1 Nitrospiraceae bacterium | reverse complement strand
CGGTTGCTCAGGTCGACGCGACCTCCCAATTCGGCCAGCACGGTCCCGCCTGCATCGTATACATAGGCATACTGCGGGTCCAGCGTCGTCACCACGTCGAGCGCGTGGTACAGCCATTCATAGTCCTTCTCGGAGACCACCTGTTCCCCGAGCACCTGCACGATGCGTAACCAGAGAAGGTCGGCGCCCAGATGATGATAGCCTAACAGGATCGGACGTAAGACCTCCCCACGCGGGAGCATGCGGAGACTATCCAGCTGTCCGGCTCGTTGGTCATTCTGTCGATCCAGAGCGATTTGAAGGCCTACGACGCAGGACAACAGTCCCGCAAACCCGGAACCGATCAGGAAGGCCCTGAGCCAACTACGCTGGAGAGGGCCAGAGCGTTGCCCGGAGGTAGCAGTGGAGAACATCGAGGGCCTGGAATGGCCTGGTATCTGTATGCCCATTGATGTCTTGGAGGGGAGGGACTCTCAAACACGACGGCAGGGCTGGCGTCGCCAGCCCTGCCTGCGAGGACCACTGCTCGTACGTTTAGTACTCGCCAGGACGACAGTCCACCATGTTGCTGTTCTCAGCAATCATGTACGCACCAAAAAGACCGTCGCTGTCTTGATCCGCCCGCGCGTTGGACATGAACCCGCCGTTTGCCGGTGCACCCAGGGGCGGGACGACACCGATGTCGACGGCCGGACAGGCACCGGTCGCGAGCGCGCCCAGAGGCGTGAAGGCTGCGGAGGCGCCAGTGCTGTAGACGAACCGGGTTGGACCCGAGGGCACCCACCCTATGTCAGACCATAATGGTACCGTGCTGGTACCACCAGCCGCACAGAAAGTCACCTGTACAGCCGGAAGCGACGGAGTGAACTGCGCAGCCGGCCACGCCATGCTCGCGCCACCAACCAGCGGCGCAGCCTGCGGCATGACCGCCGCGTCGGCGAAACAGCCACGCTCACCCTGGAAGGTCATCTGAGCGGTCTTGATGCTCATCGTGTTAGTCTTGGCCTCGGAGGTCCGAGACTTCCGCTGATACTCCATAAAGTTCGGAATGGCGATGGCCGCCAGGATTCCGATGATCGCCACGACGATCATCAACTCGATGAGGGTGAAACCCTCTTGTTTGCGCCACGATCTAAACATCGCACTGCCTCCTTGTTGATGGTTCACTGACGGCCCGAATGACGTTTTACACGCTTGCCTGGATAACTTGCGGCGTTCATATTGCCGCCCACCCAGGTCTGTAGCAGGTTTGGTGCCCGTGAGTGCCAAGGGAAACATTATCACCGACTCTTTGCAAAGCAAGGAGTTAGGCGATATCGGCAGGAGGCGGACTCGATGATGCACCGAGCCCTATCTTCCAGATTCTGCTCTGGATGGCCAAGAATTGGCACTTTTCCATCCCCATGCTCATATCCTGTCAGGAGGGACGGAGGGTACTCCCGGATCAAGGACAGGGGCCCGCGGGATTCGAACGAGATGGCAGGAGCCTACGGAACTATTGGCTGAGCCTGTATCTTCTCTGATACACGGCGCCTGGCTTGCTGGATACGGTCTTCCTGAGCTGGATCGCCCATACCCTGTTCGCGGAAGCGCTGAAGCAGTTTTTCATTGGAAGGATCGAGTTCAAGCGAGTGGAGCCAGGCTTCCCTGGCATCAGACAGGTTCTGTTGCTTTACATAAATCTCGCCCAAGTGCTCAAAGATCACGGGGTCATCTCCGACCAGCGTCACCGCCCGCCTGATCTCGCTCAGGGCCTCGGCCAGCAGCCCAGACTTGTAGAATGCCCATCCGAGACTATCAACGTAGTAGCCGTTCTCCGGCTTGATCGCCACGGCCCGTCTGGTAAGCGAGAGTGCCTGGTCAATCTTGATACCGCGTTCGGCGTAGCTATAGCCGAGGTAGTTCAGCGCGTCGGCATGGTGCGGGTCCAGGGACAGCGCCGTTTCCATGGCGCGCACGACATCCTCAAACCGATTCAGCTTGTCATAGGCCGTGCCGAGGTTGAAATGGAGGTCGGCGTTGTTGGGATTGTGACGGATGCCTTCCTCGAAGGCAGCCGAGGCCTGTTCGAAGTGCTCGCTCTGCAAATGTGCGAGTCCCAGGACGATGTGCGGTTCGGGCTGTTTCGGAACGAGGCGCACCGCCTCATTCAGATGCGCGATGGCCTCTGGAAAGTTCTTGAGACGATAATAGAGGACCCCCAGATGGATTTGACTCTCGGTAAAAGTCGGATCCAGCTGAATGTTGAACCGGTAAGCCTCGATGGCTTTCGGAAAGTCCTTGGTCTCTTCATACAGGTATCCGAGGTAGTCCCTTACTTTCAGTTCGGCCGGCCTGGCCTTTAAAATCTCTGTGAGCTGATCGATGGCCTTCGCATATTCCTTCTTTTCACCATAGATCAGCGCCATCCGCAATTTAGCATCGAGATTCCCCGGATCTTCCTTCAACAACTTCTCGAGCTCGCTCAAGCCCGCCGTATAATCCTTCGTCCCCACATACAGCTGGATCAGGTGCTGGCGCGCCTCCTTATTGTTCGGATTCACGCGTTGAAGATACTTTTCGAGGACGGCGATCGCCTTGTCCTTGTCCTGGCGTGACTCATGGAACGCGACTTGGGCAAGATAGGCCGGCTCAAAAAATGGATTCACCGTGACGGCCCGCTCAAAACTGTCCAAGGCCTGTTCGGCATTCCCAGTTTCAATCGAAATACGCCCCAGATAGTAGTAGCCGGCGGGGGAGTCTGGAGCATGCTTGAGTCCTTCCTTCACCGCTTGCTCGGCATCCGCCAGTCGCTTCTGGTTCAGCAAAATCATTCCTTTGGAGAAATAGGGCTCTCCCTTTTCAGGCATGCGGGCAATCGCCAGGTCTAAGAGGCGGATCGCGCGCTCCGGCTTACCGGCGCCGGCCAGAATGCCCGCCATCTGCGTAGGCAGGTGCACATCCTGCCCCTGCCCCATCCCCTCCCCAGCCGCTTCCGCATACAGCGCGGCAGTGGGCAGATCACCCATCCCGAAATACAAGGTTGCCAGACGCGCCTCGACCTCATGCGACGATGGATCGGCCTTCAGCGCCGCTCGATACTCCCGTATCGCCGTCTCAATATCCTGAGCCAGCTCAGCCTGATAGGCCAGCATGAAATGATAGGTGGCCGCCGAATCGGGAGGGGAAGCCGCCGGCTGATGCGTTGAGGCGGCGGCAGAAGGCGCCGACGGTGGAGGCACGGGCGAAGCCGCACAGGCAACGACCACGAGCGGGATCAGCGCCGCGAGGCATGCGTGGCCGAACTCAGAATAAGGGGAGCGGTTGATTGGCAGACAGCGCACGGACCGTCATCTTCCCTGCAAGAAAACCCTTGTCAAAGTCGGTGTAAAGGCGAGGCACGTAGGGGAATTATACCGAGCGGCGAATCGTTGCGCAAACGGCTTCAGGATTCCCGAAGATCGAGGCTATCGAACTTGGCGAACCGATCCTGGAAAAAGAGTTCCTTCCGGCCGATTGGACCATTCCGATGCTTGCTGACGATAATGTCGGCGATCCCCTTGCGTTCGGAATTAGGATCGTAGACGTCCTCTCGATAAATAAACATGACCACATCCGCATCCTGTTCGATCGCCCCGCTCTCACGCAGGTCCGCCAGCACCGGGATCGGAGGTTTCCGTGCTTCCACCGCCCGACTCAACTGGGAAAGGGCGACAACCGGAACGTTCAGCTCTTTTGCCAACGTCTTGAGCGATCGTGAAATATCGGAGATTTCCTGCTGACGCGATTCCGAGTCGCTTCGCCCCTGCATCAGCTGAAGATAGTCGACGATCAGGAGATCCAGCCCCTTTTCGGCCTTGAGCCGGCGGGCCTTCCCGCGCATCTGCTGCACCGTGATCCCGCCGGTATCGTCGATATAGATCGGTGCGCGCTCCAGGCGGCCGGCCGCCTCGGCCAATCGCCACCAGTCTTCTTTCTGCAGCTTACCCGTCCGGAGGGCGTGGGAATCGACCCGCGCTTCCGAACTCAACATGCGGAGAACGATCTGAGGTTTCGACATCTCCAGACTGAACAGTCCGACGACGGAGTTTGCATGAATGGCTGCGTGCACCGCGAACCCCAACGCGAGACTGGTCTTGCCCATGCTCGGCCGACCCGCCACCACCACCAGGTCGGAGGGCTGAAGCCCCGCGGTAATGTCGTCGAGATCGTAGTAGCCGGTCGGCACGCCCGTGACATGTTCGTTACGCTTCGAAAGCTGGTCGATCAACTCCAGACTTTCTTTGAGCACCTGGTGGATCGGGCTGAATGCGCGATCCAGTTTACCCTGAGCAATGCTGAATACGGATCGCTCCGCAAAATCGAGCAGGTCGTCGATCGACGCCGTTCCCTCGTACCCTCTCGTTAACACCTCCGTCGAGGTGTTGATTAATTGGCGGGCCACCGCTTTGTCCCGCACGATCTTGCAGTGATATCTGATATTGGCCGAGCTGGGAACGATTTGAACGAGTTCGGCCAGATACGCCGCGCCTCCCACCGCCTCCAGTTCTCCCTGGCCCTTTAACCGTTCGGTCAATGTGATCTGGTCGATCACCTCGCCCGTGTCGGACAGATCGAGCATGGCGCGATAGATTTTCTTATGGGCCGTCCGATAGAAGTCCTCCTCGACAAGCAGTTCCATCGCCTTGGGCAGCGCGCTATTATCGAGCAAAATGGCCCCCAGGACCGATTGCTCAGCTTCCAGGTTTTGCGGGGGCAGCTTCGGCTGGGAGAGGTCTACCGCTGTGAATGAGTTCATCGTGCCCTCGCAGTTGCGGCGCGTGTTCGGTGCATTCGTGCGACAAGCTCCGTGAGGGAGAGTGATTGGCTGTTCACCCGAACCTCGCCATTCCCGCGTTCAGCCGATCGCCGCGTTCCTGGGCGGAGCACCAGCACGTGATCGTGCTTGGATCCATCGATATCGACCACGACAACGGTATTGGCCCCCAACGTACGGCCGGCTTCGGATGCCGCAGCGATCAATGCCTTCCCCGATGCCCGGAACGCTTCTTGTACCACTCGTTTGCCCGTTTGTCGAAGCTGCCCGGCCACGGAAATGAGCTGCTTTGCCGCCGCGTGCGCCGCTACCACCAGAACGTCCGGCCGAGAGAGCTCCGAAGTTGTTTCGGCCAGGTTGAGTCCCTGGAACAATCGATCCACGTTCAACGCAAACCCGGTCGACGGAACGTCCCGACCGAACCGGCCGATGAGGTGGTCGTAGCGGCCCCCGCCGCCTAATTCCACCCCGACTCCATCGGCAAACACATCGAACACCACCCCATCATAATAGTCGAAGCCTCTGAACTCTCCAAGGTCGAGAAACAAGAAGTCTTGGTAGCCGGCCGAGCAGACCAGTTGGTAGACCCTGGTCAATCGCTGGAGCGCCTGCAGCAGTGGCTTTTCACCGGCGGCGAGATCCCGTCCCCGCGCGAGGACTTCGGACTGCCCGCAGAGGTCCGGCGCTTCCGTGATGGCGCGGGCCAACCGTTTCGCCACGCGCTCCTGCATGAGAATTTCCTCAAGCTTCGGCAAGTCCTTCCTGGCTGCTGCCTGTTCAGCCCGTTTCTGTCCTTCAGGCGACAACCCTGCTCGAACGAGGAGACCTCTGAAAAACCCGACGTGTCCAAGGGAGATTCGGAACGAACGCAACCCGACCAGCCGGAGACACTCAATGAGCAGGAGGATAATCTCAGCATCCGCGCTCGGATCATCCGCCCCGATAAGTTCGGCTCCGACCTGGAAGATTTCCCGGTCTCTTCCCGCATGCTCCGGTTCATAACGAAAGACGGAAGCGCGGTACGAGAGCCGGAGCGGCAGCCGCGCTCCCAACATGCCCATGGCAACGGTGCGCGCGATCTGCGCCGTGGCGTCGGGTCGGAGCAGCAGAATGCGCCCGGTCGTTCTATCGGCGAACTGATAACATTTTTCGATCAGATCCGGTTCCAGGCCCGGGGCAAGCACGTCGAGATACTCGAACGTCGGCAGGATGATTTCGTCGTATCCCCAGCGATTGAGCCGGGCCAGCAGCTTGGATTCAAGCTGCCGGACATGGCTCGCAGCCTCTGGCAGGATGGTCGCCGTCCCCACAGGAACAAGCGACCGCTCCCGGAGCGGGTGAGTCTGGGGCGAATAAACGCCGCGTGTCGGAGGAGCGGAGGCCATAGCAACCCAGCAGTGAGCGCAATGCGTTGGACGATCAGGAAAGGTGTGCGACCTTGACCGATAGAATGTTCGAGCTGGACTTGATCTCGTCCAAGACACCGGAGGGAAACGCCGTATCGGAGCCGATAATCAACAACGCGTCCCCACCCCGCTTCTCCAGCGCGCACTGCATACGGACGATGTTGATGCCGTTGTCCCCCAGCACCTTTCCGACCATGCCGATCACGCCGGGACGATCGACATTGTGAATGAACAACATGTGGCCTTCCGGTACGACCTCCACCTTGAATTGATCGATTTCAATGACACGCGCATCTTTCTTATGGTAGAGCGTGCCTGCGACCTGGTGGGAGGTTTTCCCCGCCTCGACGTGCACCCGAATGAGACTGGTAAAATCTCCGGCGTCGGAGCTCTTGACCTCTTTCACTTCGATACCGCGCTCCTTCGCCACGATCGGAGCGTTCACGTAGTTGACTGCATGCTCCATGATGGGAGCCAGGAGCCCCTTCAACACGGCAATGGTCATCGGAGCGACGGACAGGGTTGATACCTCGCCGATATATTCGACGGTGACCCGCTCGATTCCTCCGTGACACAGTTGCGTCTGGAGCGAACCGAGTTTTTCCGCCAGCGTCAGATAGGGTTGCAGCCGTGGCAGCAGCTCAGGAGCCACGAATGGAATGTTGACCGCGCCCTTGGCCAGACCCTTGGTGAAGTAGTCGACCACCTGCTCCGCAATTCCCAAGGCCACGTTCTCCTGCGCCTCGCCCGTCTGGGCGCCGATGTGCGGCGTGCAAATGAAGTTGTCCAGGGTCAGGAGGGGATTTCCGGCCTTCACCGGCTCCTCCTCGAACACGTCGAAGGCCGCTGCCGCCACTTTCTTAGACTGCAACGCCTGGAACAGGTCGGTCTCGTCGATGATGCCTCCGCGCGCGCAATTCACGATCATCACGCCGGGTTTCATCGTCTCGATGGACTTGGCATTGATGAGCGACTTGGTCTCAGGCGTGAGCGGCGTATGGACCGAAATGATATCGGCGCGTTTGAACAGATCCGCCAGCTCGAGGAGTTCGACCCCCATCTTCTCCGCCTGCTCGGGCGCGAGATAGGGATCGTAGGCGATCACGTTCATCGCCGCGCCCTGCGCAAGTTTACAGAGATAACCGCCGATCTGACCGATGCCGACGATGCCGAGCGTCTTGCCATACAGCTCGACACCCATGAACTTGTCTTTCTCCCACTTGCCGGCTTTCACCGACGCGGTGGCCTGGGGAATCCGGCGGCTCATGGAAAAAATCATGGCCATCGTGTGCTCGGCCGTCGTCACAGTATTGCCGCCCGGGGTGTTCATGACGACGATTCCGCGACGGGTCGCGACAGGGGTGTCTACGTTGTCCAGTCCGGAGCCGGCTCTCCCGACCACCTTGAGTTTCTCAGCGGCCGCAATCAGTTCCGCCGTCACCTTGGTGCCGGACCGGACGATTAAGCCATCGGCGTCCTTCACTTCCTTGAACAGCTCCTCTTTCGGCAGTTTCGTCTTCACCACCACGGTGAACCCGGCCTTCTCGAGGATTTCCAGGCCCTGCTTCGACAGACTGTCGCTGACAAGGATTTTCATCTTGTTTGGTAGCGTCATCGTCTAGAAGTCCTTAAGTCATAAAGTCTTCAAGTCATCTTGTCCAAAGGGCCGGCGGATCGACCTTGGACTTTCGGACTTGACAGACCTGCCGGCCGAGTATCATGTCGCCATCAAAATTTCCTGCGCCCGTCCGACACCGCTTCCCAGCTTGACCGGGTGGCCCAGCCCCTTCAACACCATCTCGGTCGCGGCTATGGCCGCGATGACGTCGAAGGTATCCGCGTACCCCATGTGGGACAGGCGGAATATCTTGCCTTTCAAGTGGTCCTGCCCCCCGGCCGCCGTCATGCCGTACTGCACACGGAGATTCTTATAGATCGCCTGGCCGTCTACGCCATCCGGCGCGCAGACCGCCGTCAATGCATCGCTCGGCGATTCCTTTGGGAACAATGTCAGGCCGGCCGCTTTGAGCCCCTCCCGCGTGGCCTGCGCCAGCCGGCCCTGCCGTGCGAACATTTTCTCGAGCCCTTCGGCTTTCATCATCCTGAACACTTCCTGCAGACCGATGATGAGCGACACGGCCGGTGTGAAGGCCGTCTGATTCTTGGCCTGGTTTTCCCGCTCCTTTTTAAAATTGAAATAGAACGCCGCGTTCTTCGCCTTCTCAGCCAGCTGCCAGGCCTTCTCGCTCACGCTCACAAAGGCCATGCCAGGCGGCAGCATCAGCGCCTTTTGTGAACCGGTGATGACCACGTCCAGTCCCCAGGCGTCGGTCTTGAGGTCGAATACGCCCAGTGCCGTAATCGCATCCACCACGAGAATCGTATTGTCGTAGCCCTTGACGATCTCACCCAGCGCCTTGACGTCGTGCGAGACCCCGGTGGATGTCTCGCTTGCCTGCACGTACACCGCTTTAATGGAAGGATCTTTCTTCAACGCAGCGGCGACCAGCTGCGGGTTGACCGCATGACCCCACTCGACCTTGATTTCCGTAGCCTGTATCCCGAAGGTCTTGCACAATTTGCCCCACCGCTCACCGAACTTGCCGCCGTTGACGAACAGGGCCTTGTCCCCCGGCGAGAGGAAGTTCGACACGGCGCCCTCCATGCCGCCCGTGCCGGAAGAAGCCAGCATCAAGACGTCGTTCCGGGTCTGGAAGAGCCACTTCAGCCCCTCCCGCACCTCGGCAAAAATGGGATCGAACTCCGGTGCCCGGTGATGAATGATGGGCCTGGCCATCGCCAACAGGACTTCTGGCGGAACCGGCGTCGGGCCGGGGGCCAACAAATACCGCTTCAGCATTGCCCGATCCTCCTTCGACGAGACCTGGTAGGGTACCGACCGGAAAAGAGGCGGTACGCTACCATTTGCGCCGGGAAACTGTCAAGAAACTGTGTCTCGCAACCAATGAAGTTTGCAGGAAGTTTCTCGTGCTTGTGCAGCGACTCTCGACCGAGGCGAGGCGCGCCGTGCCACCGCCGTTGGTGATACGAAAGAGGAGCCGTCCTCCCCATCCAATTTCTTGACAAGCGGCTGATCCCCCGATACTCTACGCGCAAAGAATTCTGTCGAAAGGCCCCAGTCACCACGAGGTCACCTGTGAGGGAGCCCACCGGGCCTATGAAGGCCACGGCGATAACGGTCAGTTTCCTGTTCCTCGTTGCCGCGCTCACGCTCGCAGTCGAGAGTTCGGCGCAGGGGCTTTCCGCGTCCCCGGTCGCAGCTGAGTCTTCGGACGAGGACGAGGACATGGACGCCAACCTCGTGCCATTGGAGCCGGAGCTGACCATTACGTCTCATGATTTCCTTTCCCCCGGAGAGAGGTCCGAGCAGGCGGGCGAAGGAGCGGGGTCACCACCTGCCACGAGCGCGATCAACCCGCCGGACCAAGCCCCGACTGCGTCCACAGACAGTGTAGCTTCGACGGCCACGACCTATAACATTCCTGTCGTGATCGACCCCACCGTGGAAAAGCACATCTACTTCTTCCATACGTCGATCCGAAGCCGCTTTGAACAATGGCTGATCCGATTGAGCCGCTATCGCCCGCTCGTGGAGAATATTTTCTCCGAATTCAACCTCCCGAGCGACCTGGTGAATCTCTCGCTGGTCGAGAGCGGTTTTAATCCCTATGCCTTCTCACGAGCGAAGGCCACCGGTCCGTGGCAGTTCATGAAAGGAACCGGGAAACTGTACGGGCTGCGGATCGACCATTATGTGGATGAGCGCCGGGATCCGATCAAGTCGACCGTCGCGGCCGCCAGATACCTGAGGGACTTATACGACTTGTTCGGAACATGGCCCTTGGCCATGGCCGCGTACAATGCCGGCGAGGGCAAGGTACTGCGCGCGTTGCACAAAGCCCAGGCTGAAACCTTTTCCGATATCTCAAAAACCAAGTTGATCCGCCGCGAGACCAAGCAGTATGTTCCGCGCATCATGGCCGCCACCGTCATCGCGCGGAATCCCGATCGCTACGGGTTCAGCCAGGACCCTGTGCCGGTGCATCAATTTGAAGAAGTGATCGTCAGCCGTCCCCTGCACTTTCGAGCCATCGCCAATACCACCGGCATTCCGTATGAGGAGCTCCGGTTGTTGAATCCCGAGTTGCGGCGCGACGCAACGCCCCCCGATGACTTGGCCTATCACTTGAAAGTGCCCGCCGGCACCAGCGAGAAAGTCGTGCAGCTGCTCGACCGGGTGCCAACCTACAAGTTTCCTCCGCTGCCGGCGAGAGCCCAGCAGGTCAAGGCCGGTTCCTCACGATGGTATCGTGTCCGCATGGGCGACACTCTGGAGAAAGTCTCCAAGCGTTTTCGCATCCCTCTCCGCACCCTCAAAGCCCACAACAATCTTTCCGGCCCTGTCATCAAGCCGGGCGAGTTCCTGATCATCGTCCGATAACTTCCCCGGACGGACTGCGGCAAGACCGTCGGTGGCTCACACCCGCCTACCAGGCGGTCGAGGTCCGGCCGCTAAGGCTTTGGGGCAGTCGTGGATGAACTGGAAACAGAGGGTGGAGGGGATGGAGCGGAGGCCGACTCGGAAGACTTCTTAGCTTCGAGTACCTTCAGGCGAATAGCGGCCTCATTCGCCAGCGGGGAGTTCGGGTAGCTTTTCATCAAGTCCTGGTAGTGCGCCGACGCCGCGTCCGGTTTGGCTCGGCCTTCCTCGAGCCGGGCCAACTCGAACAATGCCTGGTCACGGTTCGCCGAGCCCTGAACCTCAAGAACCGCAGAATACGCCTTGGCCGCCTGGTCAAGGTCTCCCTTCAAGAGATAGGCATAGCCGAGCTTTTGCTGAACAAGACCGAGCAGCGTCTGGTTGGACCCATAGGTCGAAATGAACCGCGTGTAGGTTTCGATAGCCGGTTCCACCTCGTTGGACTGAAGCAGTGCGTTTCCGAGGCTGAACATCGCGAGCTGGGCCGAGGGAGTCCGCGGATACTCATCCACGATTCTCCGGTAGAGGGCCACCGCTTCCTTGAGGTTGGTCTCGATTTTTTTGGGGTCATTAGCCGGGCGAGTGAGGTAATGAAGGGTGGCTTCCCGCTCGATATCCTGCGCCTTGCTGTTCGTTTGGGAGTCATACCACAGGACCCCCCACACGATACCCCCGACCAGGACGATCAGGAGCAATCCGACCGCCAACGGCCAGCGATACTGTTGGA
>JBQTIO010000204.1:0-1905 GCA_052388075.1 Nitrospiraceae bacterium | reverse complement strand
ATGCGCTGTCTTGTCGGTGTGGTGTCAGCTGTGGCCGGCTGTGGTTTCGAGTTGCTGGATGGTGTTGTTCAGCCGTTCCTGATGGGCCGAGGCGAGGGATGGAAACTCAATGCCGATCCCGTGCTTGCCTGACCAGCGTACGACGGCGCCTTGGATCAGGATCGGAGTCTCTTCTTGGTGTATATAGAGCAGAAGATCCACCTTCATTCCCGCGATGGCTCGAAGGGAACATTCGAGCCGACAGCCCTTGTACGAGAGATCCAGCGATTTCGTAATGTGATGGAGCCGGCTCTGATGGACAAGGGTACCGGAAAACGACGCTGGAAATCGGGCATATTGTCGGACCACCATAACTCGGCTCTTTTCTGTGGTCTGGCCGCGGGATGGCCATACGGACCCTCACGGGTAGTACTATGCAGATGTAATGCCATCTGGAGGCGATGGCGATTGTCCTTTTGCCCATGATTTTGTGGACTTGAAAGTCAATGATTGAGATGCCCCTGTCCGTTCATGAGCACAGGTGAAGGCAATCGGAAACGCCGTGTCAGCCTTGGAACCGGACTGCAGACAAGAAACGTGGACGCTCTGCTTCTCTGATCGACTCGTCCGCGCGCGGGGGCGCTGCCTGCGCCTTTTCACGATCCCAAACGCTAGATTATCCCGGTGCCGAGCCCGAGTGCGATGACGATCAACAATACGGAGATGACCGCCCTAATGACCTTCATCAGCCGGAGAACAGGGTGAGTCCGCCGGCCAGAAGAGCAGTGAGAAACATGAGGAAGACGGCCATTCATGTCACCTGCTGAAAATGGGGGGAACGATTATGTCCTGCCCATGATATCGCAGTCGGACCGAGAAACGGGGAGGTTCATTTTTTAGTTCTCTTACCCCGCCAGCCGCCCACCGCGAGGTCACTGTTCCCACACCGGCATTCTTGACGCGCTCTGAGTCTCGGCGTAGGGTCTTAACTGAGTGAGTGCAGTGTCAGGACCCGTTGCGCCTCGTCCGCGCGCGGAGTGTTCAGCATCGTGAGTTGTCTTCATGGCCTACCTTCGTTATTCACGAGACTGTGATTGGCATGTCTTCGAGGAAGCCAAACAGGGCGAGGCTGAGAGTCGTCTTGCCGTGTGGCATAAAGATCACGAGGCTCAAGGTGCGTCGTACACCGTGAGCATGATTCAGAAGATGCTGGAGTCGGGAGATTACTCCGTCATCCCGGGGTATCAACCGCACCACAAACGCATGCTCCATGACGCGTTCGAAGCATGGCTGAACGAGCAATCAAGTACAGAAATATAGTGCCGGCTCCGTCTCAACCCGAAGAAAACGGTAGCAAGAAACAGGGGCAGGCTACTTTTCTGAAAGCGGGAAGAGAAAACAGGGACGTTCTGAGCTGCCTCTGTCAGCAACGCCCGACGCCCATTCGGCACATGCGCCATCGGGCTGCAACTTCCCTGCAAAGGAAGGCCTCGTGCGGTGGTCGTTTCGAGAACTTCAATTCTATTGACCCTCCTGCGGTTTGGATTTCAAATAGGAGTAGCACGATCGCGTTCTGATCGTTCTATTGAATGTCCAGGCAGGAGGTTGCCATGAATCGTTGCCATGTGCTCATCAGTGCCCTGAGTGTCCTCGCTCTTTCCGGCTGCGTGTCTCATCCTCAAACCGCTGATGAGTTTCGCAAGGCGGTCCCCGGGGCTCTGACGGCCAAAGTCGAAACGTTCGAAGTCGATCGCCCGTTGAGCCAGGTGGCCAACACCTTTCAAAAGATGGGACCGACTTGCCTGGCGAAAACAATCCAACTGACATCCCAAACGAAGACGAGCTATCAGGTCATTGTGACCACCTACAAACCCACCGTGCTGGTGACGGCGAAAAAGGCCGAGTTGCACGTGCAGTTCCACCATG
>JBQTIO010000203.1:0-4520 GCA_052388075.1 Nitrospiraceae bacterium | reverse complement strand
TTGAGTCGAATCTGTATTTACCGACCACAGCCGTTGCCCTTCATTTGGCTTCGGTGCTGGCCTGTCGCGTTGAAGATCTTTTCAGCCTCGTGGGAGCCGAGGACATCGTTGAGGGCAAGCTGATCGGTCATCTCCCGCAAAGCGATACGAAGCCTTCACCGATTCGGGTCAAGGTTTCGAGCGTGGGAAAGCGGACAGTCGTCCGACCGGTCTCTGGGTTAGGCGAGCAACTTTCCTATATGGTTCCTGCTGATGGCTATGTCGTCGAGGCGCGTGGCCAGACATCGGGTGCCACGGTGCGAGTGAAACTCTCGCGAGATCGCCAGACGATTGAACAGGAAATCTCTGTTGCCGGCTGCGACCCAGCGATCTTCCTTGCGGGTGAACACATGCGCCGCCGCAAGGACCAGACCTCCGTAGTCGGCTGGACGATGGGAAGCATGGCGGCGCTGTATGCGTTACAACGTGGCGAGGTTCACGTCGCAGGACTGCATCTCTTCGACCCGACAACCGAGGAATCGAACCTGCCGTTCCTCCGGCGTGCGTTGAAAGGTTCAAACTATGAAGTCATCACGTTTGCGACCTGGGAAGAAGGGTTGCTCGTTCGAGCCGGTAATCCCAAGTCCATCCGCGCAGTCAGCGACATCGCCGACCCCTCCATCACGCTCGTGAATCGGGAAGAGGGCGCCGGGGCCAGGCTATTGCTGGATCAGCGCCTGCGCGCATCGGGTATCGATCCGGCACAAATTCGAGGGTATGACCGGATCGCGCCATCGCATTTTGAGGTGGCGCGGGCGGTTGCCGAACGTCAGGCCGATGTCGGTCTCGGGATTCGAGCCGCAGCACGACTGTTTGATCTCGACTTTGTGCCGCTACAAGCGGCGCGATACGACCTTGTCGTGCCTAAGCCGTATCTGAAGACTCATCCGACGTTAGCCCATCTCTTCGAGACGATCGTCAGCCGCCCGTTTCGAACTGAGATCGAAGCGCTGGGCGGGTATGACACCAGCGAAACAGGAAAGCTCCATGCTCTGCGTGTTGGCTGACAACCCTATGGTGACATGAGTTGTTCAAGAATTGCGGTTGCGGATAATGAAAAGGATCCATGGCCAAGAGAAGCTGGCGGTACGCCTTCCTGAGCGGCCTGCTCATCGTTGCGGGAGCGGGCTCGGTGCAGGCCGCCGAGTATGGCGAACTGGTGCAGAAGGACGGAGAGTGGGTGTTTCAAAACACGGAAGACCCAGTGTTCAAACTCATGCGCGACCAGGGGCTGATCACGAACGAGAAATACTTCGAAGTCACCGCACAAACCGGAAAAAACTGGATCGAACCAGCCGATGCGGTCCTCAATCAAAGGAGGGAACTCGAATGGAACCGATACCTGAAGACCGCACTCCACCTACCCGACTGGATCGACCTGGGTATCGAAAACCGGACTCGATTTGAATCCTACGACCATCCCTGGCGGACGAGCCAGAGAATCGGCAATGGACAGTCGGATCCCCAGATCGCCCTACGCTCCCGGGTGCGCGTCGGGTTAGGCGGGAATGGCCCCTTGCGATTCCTCTTTGAAGGACAGGACGCACGATCCTATTTTTCAAAAGACCCTGGAGACTTCAGGGATACCACGACGGTCAATGAATTCGACATTTTGCAATTACTCGGATCGTTGACCCTTCAAAACATTGCCGGTACAGGGTTGCGAACAGACTTCCACTTCGGGCGCATGACGATGGACTTCGGCCGGCGCCGCCTGATCGCACGAAACGACTTCCGGAACACCGTGAACGCCTTCGACGGGCTCCATTGGCAAATCGGTCAAAACCAGACCTGGCGGCTCCGGGCATTCTTCGTGGAGCCGGTCATTCGGGGCGACGTGAAGCTCGATAGCCAAAACGACAAGTCCATTTTTTGGGGCACCTACCTGGAGAGCCGCCATCTCTCCTGGTTCCAGATGGACGCCTATTACTTGGGCTTGAACGATCAACGCGTGGCCAGTGTGGCCAACCACCGCACGTATTCGACTGTCGGCGGTCGCCTCTCTAAAGACCCCAAGCCGGGTGAGGTCGATTACGAAGTGGAGAGTGCCTGGCAGACCGGCACCCGCGGGGCCACGGATCATTTCGCCCATTTTCAGCATGTGGATCTTGGGTATACCTTTGATCTCCCCTGGTCTCCGAGATTCCTGATTCACTACGACTACGCCAGCGGCGACCGCCAACCAGGCGACAGCCAGAATGAAGGGTTCGACTCATTATTCGGGGCCCGACGGTTTGAATTAATGCCCACAGGGACCTTCGGACCATTCTTTAGAACCAACTTCAGCTCGCCGGGCTGGCGAGTCATCGTGACACCGGCGCAAGGCTGGACCATTCAATTCAAACATCGCGTTTGGTACCTGGCTCAGAACAGGGATTTCTTCGGCAGTTCAGGCTTGCGGGATACCACCGGTCGTGCAGGCATTTCGTTAGGGCACGACGTAGAGTTCCGTGTGCAATGGGCGCTCAACTACAACTTGGATGTTGATGTCGGGTATGTGCACTGGTTCAAAGGATCCTATTTCGATCGCCTCCCCGCTTCCGCGGGCTTACCAGCCGGCGGGAACAAAGATACGGACTATTTCTATCTTCAGATGAGAGTCAGAATCTAGATAGTGGCCTTATGAAACGAACTTTCATCGCGTTGCGCTTGTTCGTCATCGCGTGTGTGATCCTCGCGGGTCTGGCCGTGACGCCGGCTCTGGCTGAGCAGGTGTTGGTCGCAGTGGCTGCCAATTTTGTTCCGCCGTTCCGCGAGGTCGTGATGGAATTCGAAAAATCGACTACTCACAACGTTCGGGTGGTTTCTGGCTCCACCGGGAATTTTTATTCTCAAATCAAGAACGGCGCGCCTTTCGACGTGTTCTTCTCTGCTGATGTCGAGCGCCCCAAGCTCTTAGAGGAGGAAGGGTTGGGAATTAAGGGCAGCCGCTTCACCTATGCCATCGGCCGTCTTGTCCTCTGGAGCCCCGATCCCCACCTGGTGAAGGGGGAGGAGACACTAAGCTCTGAGAACTTCAAACATCTTGCCATCGCAAACCCCAAGACCGCCCCCTATGGAGTGGCCGCCATGCAGGCCATGCAGAAACTGGGGGTATGGGCGAAGCTACAACCTCGGATTGTCAGGGGAGAAAACCTGGGGCAGACCATGGGGTTCATCGAGTCCGGCAATGCCGAATTGGGCTTTGTGGCCTTGTCCCAGGTCATGGATCCGAAGCTCAAGGTTAAGGGAGGTCGCTGGCACGTGCCGATTGATCTGCATGAACCGATTAAGCAGGATGTGGTCTTGTTGGCAAAGGGAAAGGAAAATCCGGCGGCGAAAGCGTTGTTGGAGTTCATAGGTGGTCCACAGGCAACGGCGATCATCGAGCGTTATGGGTATGAGTTGAAATAAATAGCGGTCTCGAGTGAGCAGGAGGTAGGACCATGACAGACATGGACCTGAGCGCGCTGTGGGTCACATTGCGACTGGCTACGATAACTGTGATCGTCCTGCTTATTATCGGTACGCCTCTCGCTTGGTGGTTAGCCCATACCCGCTCCCGATTCAGGCCGATCGTGGAGGCTATGGTCACCCTGCCGATCGTGCTTCCTCCCACTGTCCTTGGATTTTACATCCTCATTGCGCTAGGTCCCTATGGACCGCTGGGTCGGCTTACCAATCTCTCTCTAGCATTCACGTTCACGGGACTCGTCATCGCCTCAGTCTTGTATTCCATGCCGTTTGTCATCCAGCCGCTCCAAGGCGCTTTTGAGGCGGCCGGCAAAGCTCCGTTGGAAGCCGCCTGGTCGCTCCGCGCCTCTAAGTTGGATGCCTTCCTGACGGTGATGTCCCCGATTGCGCTGCGGGGATATATCAGCGCCATCGTACTCGGCTTTGCGCACACCATGGGAGAATTCGGAGTGGTGCTCATGGTCGGGGGTGCAATCCCGGGACAAACGCGAGTCCTGTCCACGACCGTCTTTGAGCATGTGGAAGTGATGGAATATGCTCAGGCGCATGCGATTTCTGCATTGATGCTGATCTTTTCGTTTCTGGTGTTGCTGGCAGTGTACGTTGCAAACCGCCGATTTCCCATACATGTGTCATGAGCCGCTTGATTGCACACTTTGATGTGCGCTATCCGACCTTTCATCTGAACGTCGATTTGGATCTTCCAACATCGGGCATTACCGTGCTGTTCGGACCTTCAGGCTCCGGAAAGACTACGGTATTGAGGTGCTTAGCGGGACTTGAGCGCGCATCCGACGGATTCATGCAGGTCGGTAACGACGTCTGGCAGGACGAGGCCAACGGCATGTATCTGCCGCTTTACACACGACCGATCGGGTACGTATTCCAGGAGCCTCGACTGTTCCCCCACTACAGTGTGCGATCAAATCTTCTGTACGGCTACAATCGCATACCTTCAGCAGAACGCCGTATTTCGATCGAACAGGTGGTCACTATTCTGGGAGTCGGGCATCTGCTTGAGCGCCGCA
>JBQTIO010000202.1:0-10505 GCA_052388075.1 Nitrospiraceae bacterium | reverse complement strand
TGCGACGACCGGCACTGCTCGAATAGTGCCCACGGCAAGCGATGCAGCCTGGGGCGGAATCAGCACGGCGAGGAAGTTGTCCACGCCGAACATGCCGAGATTGGAAATGGAGAACGTGGCACCCGTGTACTCATGCGGCTGCAACCGTTTTTGTTTAGCGCGCTCGATGAGCTCTTGTGCTTCTGCCGAGATCGCCTCCAGTGTCTTCGCGCCACAGTCGCGAATGACCGGCGTGATAAGACCATCTTCCATGCCGACCGCTACGCCGATGTCGATCCGCGCATAGTGTCTGATCGCCTCGCCGACATAGGACACGTTGATGGCCGGGTACCTGGCGAGCGCCAAGGCCGCGGCCTTGACCAACAGATCGGTGATTGAGGGGTGCGCCTGGCGGCGCTGTTTGAATTGCTCACGGAACTGTAGCGCTGCCTCCATATCGATGTCCTTCGTCAGATAGAAGTGCGGCACCGGCGCTTTGCTCTGGATGGTGGCTCGCACAATGGCTTTCCGCATTTGGGTCAGCGGCTGATCGGTTCCGGCCGGCATGGCCGGCATCGTGGGAGTTTGCGCGGCCACCACATCGCCTTCGACAATTCGCCCCCCTGGACCGGTGCCTACAATGGCGGAGAGATCGATTCCGCGCTCGGCGGCAAGCGCCTTCGCGCGAGGGGATGCGATGGGACGGGTCCCCTCTGCCGGTGCGGGTGCGGCGGTGGTTGGCCTGGTTCCGCCGCCGGTCGATGGCGTGGCCGTGACTTTGTCGGTCAAGGCCGGCGTGATATCCTCATCCGCCTCGGCGATCACTCCCAGCAGGGTTCCGGACGGCACGGTTTCTCCGTTCTGCACCAGGATCTTGCGCAGCATGCCGGAGGCAAACGCTTCGAGCTCCATCACCGCTTTGTCGGTCTCAATTTCGGCGAGGACCTCGCCGGCCTCCACCTGATCCCCCTCGCGTTTCTTCCACTCGATCAGCACACCTTCTTCCATCGTATCCGTGAGTTTGGGCATCACAATGCGGCTCGCCATGGCACGCCTCCCTCAAAAAAGCGACTTGACTGCCTCAATCACGCGCGGCATGTCCGGGATGGCGGCATCCTCCAGCGGACGGCTATAGGGCATCGGCACATCCTCGCCGGTCACGCGCCGGATCGGGGCATCCAAGTGGTCGAAGGCAGCCGAGTAGATGCTCTCGGCAATCTGCGCCCCCAGTCCGCAAAACCGCCAGCCCTCTTCGACGATCACCAACCGTCCAGTCTTCTTCACTGACGCGACGATCGTTTCAAGATCCAACGGTTTCAGGGTACGAGGATCGATCACTTCCGCCTCGATGCCTTCTCGACTCAATGTCTCGGAGGCCTCCAATGCAAGAAGAAGCATCTTCGAATACGCGACAATGGTGACATGGCGTCCGGCCCGTTTCACCTCGGCCGCACCGATGGGAATCGTGTATTCCCTCTCTCCGACCTCCCCCTTTGTGCCGTATAGCAATTGCGCCTCGATGAAGATGACGGGGTTCCGGTCACGGATGGCGCTCTTGAGCAGCCCTTTCGCATCGTGCGGCGTGGCCGGCGCAATGACTTTGAGACCCGGCACATGACAGAACCAGGCTTCCAGACTTTGCGAGTGCTGGGCCCCCAACTGATGGGCGGCGCTCCCGGGACCACGGATGACAATCGGCACCGACAGCTGTCCTCCCGACATGTACGGGATTTTTGCGGCATTGTTGACGATCTGGTCGAGAGCGACGATACCGAAGTTCATCGTCATGAGTTCTACGATCGGATGGAGTCCTGCCATGGCGGCGCCGATGGCCAGGCCGGTGAAACCGGCTTCGGTGATCGGCGTATCGACGACTCGCTGGGGCCCGAATTCCTCGACAAATCCTTTGCTGACCTTAAAGGCGCCCTGGTAGTAGGCCACTTCTTCACCGATGAGAAAGATGCGCCGGTCCCGGCGCATCTCTTCGCGCATCGCCTGGTTGAGCGCTTCCCGATAGGACAGCACCATGGATGGTCTTACTCCTGCATCACGTCGCTGTGTAAGTCCGACGGGGTTGGAAACGGACTGTCGTCCGCGAATCTGACGGCCGCCGCCACGACCTCACCCACTTCCCTCTCGAGTTGTTTGAAATCGGCTTCAACCGCCAGCCTCTGATTTACGGTAGTCTGTTTCAACAACAAGAGCGGGTCGCGCTTGCGATATTCCTCCACTTCTTCCTTGGTTCGGTAATGGCCGTGCGCCGGATCGGACATCGAGTGGCCCATGAACCGGTACGTCATGGCCTCAATGAACCAGGGTCCACGTCCCGCCCGCACTTGCTCCACTACTTTCTGCATCGCCGAGCGAACCGCGAGCACGTCCATGCCGTCCACGCGCTCGGCCGTGATTCCGTAGGAACGGGCGGTCTCCGCCACGTCCGCATAGAGCGCGATAGCCCGTTCCACGGGCGTGCCCATTCCGTAGCGATTGTTCTCGCACACAAAGATCACCGGGAGTTTCCAGAGCGCTGCCAGATTGAGCGCCTCATGCGCTTGCCCGCTCGGCACCGCTCCTTCCCCGAAAAAGCAGACCGTGACCAGGTCAAGCGCTTGATACTTGATGGCGAAGGCCAGGCCGGTCGCGAGCGGGATGTGGCCTCCGACGATGGCATAGCCGCCCATAAACCGATGTGGCAGATCCACCAGATGCATGGACCCGCCCTTCCCTTTGCAAAGACCGGTGGCCTTGCCGAACAACTCGGCCATCACCTTGCCGGGATCGGAACCTCGGGCGAGACAGTGCCCATGGTCGCGGTAGGCGCTGATGACGTAATCATCCGGTCGAAGGGCGGCCACGGCGCCGACCGCAATCGCCTCCTCGCCGATATAGAGATGGAGGAATCCGGCAATCTTCGCCAGAGCGTACATCTCCGCCGATTTCTCTTCGAACCGGCGGATCAGTAACATCTGTCGATACAACGACAACAGGTCTGCTCTCTCCATGCGGGCCATTATGCATGTCGGCTCGAAGGCGACTCAAGCACGATATGTCTGGAGCAGAACATGTCTCTCGTGACGCGTCTCTTCGGTCTCGCTTGATGGGTTGCGTCTTGCGAACGAGGAGATACGAGGCGCCAAGCCGGTTCTGGTCGTTGTGCCACCCCCGGCACTGTTCGAGCTTGTTCAAACGTTCTGCCTGCACACAAGTGCAGGCATTCAATAGTCTCGTCCTTCGTGCGTCGGATAGAAGATAAGGCCAGGCTTTGATATCCTTACCTCCACGAGGTGAGGAGCAGCAGCCTGGAGCCCCGTTCATGATTCACATCAGACCCGCGACCGAAGCGGATTTTACTGCCCTGCTCCACGTGCAACAGGCTGCTTTCGGGGAATATGCCGCCGTCTACAAAGTCAGCGGCTGGACAACGGAAACACTCGACAGCCTCAGGGAAGATGCTAGAGAGAAACATATCTTCGTGGCAGAGGTGGATAGCGTGGTGATTGGGTCGGTACGCTTCTGGACGGTGGCTGGGGTTTGCGTGATCCGATTACTCTCCGTGAGTCCCGCGCACCAGCGGCAGGGGGCGGGCAAAGCGCTGATACGCGAAATCGAACGCGTTGCGACCGATGCCCATAAGTTCTTTGCCTGTACCATGCTGCGCACCGCCCGGAACATTCATCTGTTCATGAGCCTCGGCTACAAAGCGGAAACAATTCTCCCCGATCATTACGACCATCTCGACCTCATCTGCTTCGCCAAATATCGGTGACGACTGTCGAAAGAAGGAAGGCCCGCAAGATAGTACCTTACGGGCCCTCTGCAACCGTCGCGTATCAGCGTCGAACGATTACGGTGTATTACCGTCCATGGTGCGGACGCAAGAAGTTCTTGAACACGTAGTCGGCCACGCGGCGCCCCTGCGCGATTCCCTCGGTCTTGTCGAACGCCCAATGGATACCGAGATAGATGCGGCTCTGGCCGTTTTCCTCCTCTGCCTGCGACAGCGAGGAGAAGCTCCGCTCGACCAGCGGACGCACGTTTCCCTCATGATCCCGCGTCATGCCGTTGAATTCGTCTGAGACGAAGGTAAACGCGATACGATCGGTCCGGTAGAAGTGTCGCAACGTCTGAAAGAGCGCCCCGCCGAATCCCGCGTGTCCTGAAGGATAGGCCGGGAACGGCGGCGTAAAGTTCGGTCCGATGAGATTGCTGGCCGGCGCACCGAGCGGCGAATAGTTCGGATCTCCACTGGTAGCCAAATTACCGTCGCCCAATCCGCTTGGCCCCGTGTGTTCGTCGGATTCTCGGATGCCGGTGATTGGCCGCCAGTATTGGTAATAGTATTTGGATTCCCACACAGCAACGCCGGCATCCGCCATGGCCACGTTCACGAGCACCAGGAGGCGGGCCAGTTCCAACACGTCGGTGTCCGTGCCCATCTGATGCGCGATCCGCATCGTGATTTGATTGTAGAGGCGCGGTGGCGCACAGAGGCTCGGTGTACCATCGTAGGCCCAGTAGATCCCAATCTGTGTTTGTTCTGCCGTACGCGTGGCGGGAGTCTCTTGCCCATCGCCTCCCAGCTGCTTGACCTCGTTGTAGGCGGCGGCATACTCAGCGCTCTCAAGCCTGGGCGGAGGCGGCGCCCTGAACTGATCGGTTCGGTCCAGGACAAAGGGTTTGACGTTCCCCCAATAGGCGCCCAGCGCGAGCGGAATCTGGCTGATAGGGTCCTGCCGCCACTTCCCCGGATCGTTGCTCGTGAGAAACTCGATGCCGACTCGCGGCTCGTTGTGTTGGGACCCATCGTTGGCGCGTGCAGCAAGAATGGAAGAGGCTGCGCGCTGTCCCAACGCGATACCCGCAGATTTCAGGCGTCCTTCCGGTATCTCGGATAATTCCTCGGCAAGAAGCTGGTCAAACAAGGGGGCTTGAGAGGGGAAGAGTGCGGTGAGGGTATCGTGGGCGGCTTGGGCAACCGCGGCCGGCAGCGACGTGAACGGACCGACCGGAGCAAGTTTGACGTAACTTCGATAGTTCCCTTCGATGGCATTCACCACTTCGAAGAGGGCGAGATGGACGATGGCCATCGCCCTGCTCGATCGGCCGGGCCCGAGTTGTTCACCGAACATACGGGTCTCCCCCTGAGCGACCGGAGTATGATCGAGACCGCTGGCATCGATGGCGATTTGGTTCCAATGACGGACGGCGATTGCCCGATCGAGCCCATGGCGGGGGCGATGTTTTATATCCGGCTGCACAGGGCGGCTATCCGGATGGAACCTCGGGCCGAACGCGCCTTCGAAACCGCCGCGCAATCCTTCCGCTGAAAGCCCTTGAGGGGACGCCAGCATGACCAGTATTGCGACGAGAGTCAGGACCTTGCCGGTTTCGTATTTCACGGTGCCCTTCCTCCCCTTCGACGCCTTCAGCTGGAGGCCATTTACCTCTACACACTCACCTTCATGCTCATAAGGAACGAAGAAAATTTAACACGTGCTGTTTGTCGATCTCGTTAAGCCGATTGAACTGCACGATGACCTGATTGGCTTCGGATGGCAGGTAGGACCCGCTTCCCAAACTTGCGTGTGCCTGAACCGCTTCGAGCAGATCCTTCGTCCGCCCGTCGTGCAGGAAGAAGATCCGCTTTCCCAATCCCCACAGGGGTGCCGTGCGGAATTCATCACCGCCCGCATTACCTTGGCTGACATCATCGGCCAGGCCCGGCCCCATGTTATGGAGCACCAGATCCGAGTACAGGTTGGCGTCCTTGTCCCGCAATGCCTCCACAGACGATTTGCCCGTACGCAATGTCGGGGTGTGGCAGTATGCGCAGCCGACGTCGCCGAATAACTTCCGGCCACGGCTGATAGAAACATTCTCCGCTGCGGGCGCAGGCGGCGCGAGGAAGCGCATGAATACCGCAAACTTTATCACGTCGCTGGGTACCTCGATCGGATCTGTGGCATCGAAGCTGGTCCGATTTTCAGGCGTGGCATTGAACCGGCAGGCCGGCGCTTCATCCCGCTCTTGGGGAAACAGATCGTTCGTCACCCCCTGCTCCACGTTGTAGGCTTCGCCTGAGAAGATTTCGAGCGATTTGTTCTGGGCCTTCCAGCCGAATCGAGTAACGGTGCCGTCATTCGCGCTGGTATTGGGTCGCCCACTCGTGCGGTTAGGGCGACCTCGAATGCCCAGCGACTGTTTTGTTGCGCTGTGGGCCTGCAGATTGGCGAGAATCGTATCGTCGTCGATCGCTTCGATCAAACCCGCGCCGAACAGGGGCGTGGGGATCCGAAATACGAGATTGCGATGGGCTGCGGCGCTTCGGAAGTCCGGTTGTGCGAGGAAGCAGCCCGCTGCATCACTGCGACCGGTGATGGTAAACAGCGCATGCACGCCACCATCGGGTGTTCCGTCGGGATTGAATTTGAACCGTGCTTCACGGACGGGGCCATCCCGTTTCACGAAGAAGGGAATCTCATTGGTCGCCCCATCTTTCTTGGCCGCTTCCACTTGCGGATTGACGAATGGACTGGTTCCACCGATATCCGGTTGGACGTGACAACCGGCGCAACTGTCCAAATTGAAGCGCGGCCCAAGACCAAGCTCTGTGTCTGGTATGACGACTGTGCCTTGTACCGATTGCACTTCTTCGAAATCTTCCCGACCTGAACTGAACATCTTTTCTTCCAGATCGGTCAGCCCCGACAGCATACCGCCGGCACCGGCAGGGCCTTTCCGTACGCCCGGATCCTGCGCGGCGAAGCGCCCGATCTGCGACCAACCATCACCTGACGAGAACGCGCCGATCGCGACGAGCATCGCGAGCGACAGCAGAAATCCTCCACATTTTGCAATATCTGATCGAGGAGCCATGGGAGCCTCCTTCCCTGTGCGTCCAAGTTATGTGCTCAGTCCCCTACCGGATCATTGATGAGCATAAGCCGTTCCTGAAACAGCTGGTTTCAAGAGTCCCCGTATACGTTGGAAATTCCTGGTACTCTTGGGCCTGTGGTGGGAATGCGACAGATTCGAATGGCCTGGACCTGAGTGGATGCGCCTACAGAAAGAGATGAGGCACGAGCAGGCTGCTGCACACAGGCGGCAGCTTTAAGACGGGAAAGGACCCGTGCTCATCAAGCGGAAGTACTTCTCCTGCGTGCTCAGACTGCCTGTCGAGAGGGCTGGGTTATAGCATTCGGAGTGGGACGGAATATTGCGCTCGGTTCTGCCGTAGAGCCTGCGACAGACCTTGCCGATGCCGCTGCTGCTCCCCGTCACACTCGCGACTTTGTCCCTTAATCGGTGCATGGGGACACCTCAATCCTCCGGTGAGCCCATGTCGTCGTAGTATTTTTCGCGATAGATGGGACACAGGCCTTTTTTTTGGAGCAACGATGTGGCGTCGGCGATCATGGCACTGTTTCCGCAGAGATAGACAGCAAGATTCTTGGCCGAGGAAATCCGCTTCTCGATCAACTGTAGGACGCGGCCGGTTTCGCCGGACCAGCCGGGATCGGGACGGGAGAGTGTGAGGAGGGCGGTCATCTTCGGAGTCTTCCTGGCGAGTGCGGCCAATTCCTCCTGATAATAGAGATCTCGCTGGCTGCGCAATCCCCAGAAGAGCGTCGCCGGTCGTGGATCGGCATGTTCCGCGTTTGCCAGCAGCATGGACCAGATGGGGGCGATGCCGGTCCCGGTGGCGACAAAGAGCAGCTCACGCCCGGGATCCTCCCGCAGATAGAAGTGGCCAGCCGGTCCCTTAAAGCGCGTCTCCTCTCCCTGCTTCACGCTGAACAGGTAGGTGGAACCGGGCCCGCCTGAAACGAGATTGAACAAAAGAGTGATGACGCCCGGTCGGCTGGGGGATGAAGCGATCGAGTAGGGCCGTGTGACCAGTCGGCCTGTGTGCGGATGCGGCACCTCGAACGAGACGAACTGGCCTGGCTTGAAGCTGATCGTCTTCGGCTCGCGCAGGTGTAATTCGAGCCGTCGCACATCGTGCGTCAAATCTTTGCTCGCTTCAACTTGCGCGGTAAACGTTTCCACGGACATAACGGGGAGATTCTAGCAGGAGGCTGAAAAGGTCTGTCAGCCGGAGTGGAGGTGCCCTGACCGGCCACTTCTTACTTAAATCCCACAACCATGCCGTCCGGTCCCACCAGGCGCATTACGTTCGTGCGTTTGTACCCTACCGTTTTCATCCACTTGCGGCAGTCAGCGCCAGTGAAGTCGAATCCGCCGTGAGTTTCAATGAGCATGTTGAGGCTCATGAGCAGTCTAAAGGCGTTCTGCTTGCGCGCATCGTCGATCAGGGCTTCGTGGATGATCACCGCTCCGCCTGGCGACAGGGCGTTGAGGAAATCGCGTCCGCTGCGGGGATGGACCTAAAGGCACTTAATTAAGACCGCCGCATCAAGCGGGCCTTTCGCCAACTCGGTCAACAGGTCGAACTCGATGGCGCTCAGCAACGCCTTCGAACCCGAGTAAGCCATGCCAAGCTGAAGGATTTTCGCAGGAGTCAATCGATGTGTCGCCATCGCCCTTGTCCTTTCGCTTCGAAAATTGTCGACAGGCTACTCACCGTTCTGAGCTCTGTCAACAGGACTCGGATTGCGTTGGCGCGCGCCAACCGCTAGACTCCCCCGGCGTTTTTCTCTGGGTACATCAGGGCGAAACGTCTCAGCTCCGCCGAGTTCACTCTCACGAAAAGGAGAGGCCGATGTTTGAATGGGTAGTTCGTCCGGATGCGTGGCTCGCGTTAGGGACTTTAACAGCCCTCGAAATTGTCCTGGGCATCGATAACATTATTTTTATCTCCGTGCTGGTCAGCCGGCTTCCCGAGACACAACGGGTTCTTGCCAGAAGATTGGGGCTTGGCCTGGCGATGATCATGCGTCTGGGCCTGTTGTTTTCCATTACCTGGGTCATGGCACTCACCGAACCGTGGTTCATGGTGTTCGATCAGGCAATCTCGGGGCGCGATCTGATTCTCATCGGAGGCGGGCTATTCTTGCTGGCCAAAGCCACGATGGAGATCCATCAGAGTTTGGAAGGGAATGAGGAGCGCGGTCCGGCCGTCGACGTGGCAGGCCTGTGGATGGTGCTGGTGCAGATTGCGCTTCTGGACGTGGTATTTTCGCTGGATTCTGTGATCACGGCGGTCGGTCTGGTGGAACAGGTGTCGATCATGGCGACCGCTATCATTCTGGCTGTCGTCGTCATGTTAATGGCGGCGAGGGCCATCGGGGACTTCGTCGATGAGCATCCGACGATCAAGATTCTCGCCCTCTCGTTCCTAATCCTTGTTGGAGCCACTCTGATAGTGGAAGGGTTCGACGTGCATGTGCCCAAGGGCTATCTCTATTTTGCCATGGCATTTTCCGTCAGCGTGGAGATGCTGAATATTCGGATGCGCCGCAAGAGGGCGGCGCCGGTCAAACTACACAGCCGATATACGGGAAGCCGGCGCCGGGATGATACCTAGAGGATCGCGTGTGAAAGTGCTGAGACATAGGTGGTGAGATGGTCAGTCGTGGAAAGAGGGCCGGCTCAGTCAAGCCGGCAATGCACTTGCTCCTGAACGAGCGTCCTCCGAAAAACAACAAGGCCGCGGGATATGATCCTGCTGGCCCTTCATATTACTGCTTGTTTCGAGCTTGCTGCTTTCTCTCCACTCGAGACTCTTCCGAACCCTCTTCCCTGCGCGCCTCGAAGGAGTATCGCGGTTGCTCAATTAGGATTATTGGCTCTGATGTGTCCCCTTCGTCAACGCAGGGAACCCACCATGACGCCGCCTCACGTTTCCATCATTTCCAGCCGCGCATCGAACTCATGCCCGCACACTGTGCAGTGGATACAATCCGACTCGACCGTGAACTCGTCGCTGCGTATCCCCATACCACCACAATCGGGACAGCGAGCGAGGTGCACCTTCAGATCGTCGACCGTCTCGTATTGCGTGCCGCGGAAGCAGTACACCGGCTTTCCGTCTAATAGCCACGGCTTGCCCGCGTTGTCGACGACCGGCACAGCGAGATAATGATGCTTGACGTAGTCTTCAAGCTCGCGCTGGCTTGCGAATCCATCCTTGATCAGCTTGCCGCTCACGGCTTCAAGCAGCATGTTCCCCTTCACGATCGCCTTGGTTGGACCCATATCCCACCTCCCCTGTTGGATTGATGGTGATCAGACGAGCCGGAATAATACCGGAGGATATTCGAAACCGAGATCACCCCGAGGCCTCTTGATTAGGTAGCCTTCCCCGTTTCCTTCCCCGATTGCCCGAATCCAAGGCGCGAGGCGCAGCTTTTACATCGGCGCGTCACAGTTCTCCCTCTGTCATCTGCTGGGGAGCATCAAGTACAACCCGATCACAATGAGGGGACCGATGATATAGGCGGCCCGTTTCCCGAAGGTGTCATAGACCCCGTAGATCAGGATCGCGCCCATGAACGTGAAGTAGATTGACCCGATCCCCCGATAGGATCCACCAGCCTCTTCCGCTGCTGCGAGCGTGGGCCAGA
>JBQTIO010000201.1:0-4416 GCA_052388075.1 Nitrospiraceae bacterium | reverse complement strand
ACCATGCCACAGAGTAGACAGGCCAGGTAGTAGATCATCCGCATGGAGGGATAGGCCGCGAACCCGACCGCGCGAACGTTGGCGCCGGCCAACCAGTCGATCAACAGTAAGGGGACCGACGCGAAATAGTAATATTGCGGCCAGTGAAGCGGGCGAAACGGCATGCCCTGATCGAACCAGAAAACCTCCCGCGCGTCTATTTCTTCCCCGCTTTCCGCTACATTGGCGATTCCGTTCAGAAACGAAACGACAACATGCAGGGACTTTTTTCGAGTACGGGCCTTGACAGGCGGGGTTTCATCGAATTGAATGTTGGTATGAAGGTAATCGGTGCACATGCTCGCCGAGTGCCTTCCCCCGAGTCGGGGTAATGGCGGCTCAAAACTTCTCTCACCCTCAGGAGGTAAGAATCATGGCAGCATTACCTCGAGCAATCATGGGCCTCATACTTTTGGCAGCGCTCTACCCCGGCATAGCCGCGGCGCATGGAAGTGTGGCGCTTGAGGAAGATACCTGCGTGCGCCGTGTCGGTGGAAACTTAGTCCATTTCAATGCCTACCAGCCGCAATACGAAGCGAAGGCTCACTACTGTACGGAAATTCCCGGTGAAGGGGACACGTTCCTGGTTGTGGATCTCGTGGATCCCGGGTTGCGTAACCTGCCGGTAGGGGTGCGGGTTGTGAGGGGAGATAGCGATGCGGCCCAAGGTCAGACGGTCGTGTACTGGCCTCCGGCCACCCATCCGGATGGAGTGGTGAGAGGGGAGGCCAAGCTGGTCAAAGGGCTGTATCAGCTGATCATCATGCCGGAAGGGTTCAGCCCTTCGTCCTACCTGTTGCGGGTGCAGCAGATCGACTATGGGAAAATTGCGCGAAAATCTCTGGGACCGCTGACCGCGCTCCTCCTACTCGCCATCATCCTGTATGAACTCTCGAAATCGAAGCGATTCCAGAACTGGTGGGCTTCCGGGAATTCGTAGAGATGTACGAGCGATGGGAGAGGGGTCGCGGTAACCAGTTGAAAGAGATAATAGAGGATTGGTTGCGGGGAGAGGATTTGAACCTCTGACCTTTGGGTCATGAGCCCAACGAGCTACCAGGCTGCTCCACCCCGCGCGCGGATGCTAACAAAGCGTGGAATGGCAAGTCAAGCCAACGACTTCCGCCGTTGCATTCATGGAGACACGATGCTAAAGGCATAGCATGCGCATTGTGTTCATGGGCACGCCGGAATTCGCCGTTCCTTCCCTCGAGGCGCTGCTCAAGTCGGACAATCAGATCGTCGGGATCGTCACCCAGCCGGACCGTCCGAAAGGGCGCGGGCAGTTGCTCTCGCCGCCTCCGGTCAAACTCGTCGCCCAACGTGCGGGCATTCCGCTTCTCCAACCGTTGAAGATCAAAACGCCGGACTTTCTGAATGCGCTTGCCGCCTGGAAGCCGGACCTCATTGCCGTGACGGCCTTCGGTCGCATCCTGCATGCACCTATCTTAAACCTCCCACCGTTGGGGTGTGTGAATGTTCATGGGTCATTATTGCCGAAATATCGGGGCGCGGCTCCCGTTCAATGGGCGGTGATCAATGGCGAAACAGAAACCGGCATCACGACCATGTTGATGGATGAAGGCATGGATACCGGGCCCATTCTGCTACAAGACCGTATCCCCATCCTGCCGGAGGATACAGCGGGGACGTTGGCTCCCCGCCTCGCAGCACTCGGCGGACGGCTGCTGGTCGAGACCATCACACAACTGAACGCCGGGACCCTCACCGCGCGTCCGCAGGACCATGCTCAGGCCACGATGGCCCCTCTGCTTAAGAAGGAGGACGGGCTCCTCGACTGGGGGTTGAGCGCACAGGCGCTGGCCCATCGCATCCGGGGCTTGTCCCCCTGGCCCGGCGCCTATACGTTTCATGGTCAGGAGCGTTGGAATATTTGGAAAGCCGCCCCCCTCCAAGAACCAACGCAAGGCCTGCCTGGTACTATTATAGGGAGCACGAAGCAGTCGCTTCTGGTCGCGACAGGCAGCGGCACGTTGGAACTCCTCGAACTCCAGACGGCCAATTCCAGGCGCATGCCGGTCGGGCAGTTTCTCGCCGGACATCGAGTCGATCCTGGTTCAAAGTTGGGAACCGTCAACGTCTGACTCTCACGATCTTGTGACATCCTCCTCGCAGGGCTGTAGTCCTATGCCGTCCGGACGTCCTCCCGCTGGATCTCCCTCAAGAGCCGCCGCGCTCGCCGTTCTGCTCGCCTGTCAATCGGCCGACAAGGCGCTCGACGACGAGATGGAGAAGAGTGCCGCGCGGTTCATGTTGGATACCCGCGACCGCGCCTTGGCAATGGAACTCATCTACGGCGTTTTGCGACGACTGGAGACCATCGACTGGCGGCTGGCGCCGGTTCTCAACAAACCTCTTCCTCGCCTTCCGGCTGTGGTTCAAACGCTGTTGCGCCTAGGCGCCTATCAGCTCTTGTTCATGGATCGAATCCCTGCCTCGGCGGCGGTGGATGAGTCCGTGCGGCTCACCAAATCCTACAGGACGCAGTTGGGGCGGGACTGGAGCGGTTTCGTCAACGCGGTGTTGCGCCATCTCATCCGTCTGCCCGAGCCGGCGCTGCCGGATCCCGCGATCAATCCAACCCAGGCCCTGTCCATTGGCTACGCGATCCCCTTCTGGCTCTGTCAACGGTGGATCGATCGACTGGGGTTTGAACAGGCCGAATCCGCCTGCCGGGCCGCCAGTCGCGTTCCTGCCATGACTCTCCGAGTGAATCGTCTGAGATTGACGAGAGAGGCCTTGCTTGCTCGGCTCAACCGGGAAGGGATCCCGGCGCGCGCCACAACCATCAGTCCTGTCGGAGTCGTGCTCGACAAGGGCCAGCCCGTGACATCACTCCCCGGATTCCAGGACGGTGACTTCTATGTTGAAGATGAAGCAGCCCAACTCATCCCCCCTCTCCTTGATCCGCAGCCGGGCGATGTCGTGCTGGATGCCTGCGCTGCGCCGGGGGGGAAAACCACCCATCTTGCGGAGATGATGAAGAATCGAGGCCGTATTCTCGCCGTGGATCGGCAGAGGACCAGACTGGATCTCCTCCAAGAGAATTGTCTTCGGCTGGGAATCACCATTGTCACGGGGGTGGTCGCGGATGTGCGGGGGCCACTGGACGAGCTGCATCGTTTCGGCAAGGACAGCGGGCAAACGAGCAGGCCGAGGACGGCATCGACGGGATTGGTCGATCGCATTCTGCTTGATGCTCCCTGCAGCGGGCTCGGTGTGCTGCGCCGGCATCCCGAAGCCAAGTGGCGCAAACAGGCAGCTATGATGCCCCGGCATCACCATCTGCAGCAGGAGATTCTCAACGCGGCGGCTGCTGTCTTGCGGCCCGGTGGGGTGCTGGTCTATAGTACCTGCTCGACAGAGCCGGAAGAAACCGAAGACGTGGTTGCGCAGTTCTGCCGCGTCCATACGGACTGGACGCGCGAGTCCGTGACGCCGTGGCTTCCTTCCTCCGCCCTCACCTACGTGACCGCTCAGGGCGCACTTTCGACTCTGGGCAATGACTGTGGGATGGACGGGTTCTATGCCGTCCGCTTGCGAAAGGTCTCCTGATGGGCCAGCCGATCCTCATCGCTCCGTCCATTCTGTCCGCTGATTTCGCCCGGCTTGCCGACGAGGTGGCGGCAGTCGAACGGGCAGGCGCGGATTTGCTGCATATCGATGTGATGGATGGACATTTCGTGCCGAACCTCACGGTGGGCCCCCCCATTGTGGAGGCCTTGAAGAAAGTGACGAAGCTCCCGCTCGACGTGCATCTGATGATCACCAATGCCGATGCGTTCATTCCTGAATTCGCCGGGGCGGGCGCGGATTATCTGACGGTACACGTGGAAGCCTGTCCGCACCTGCACCGCACGATCCAATCGATTAAAGAGCGCGGCGTGAAGGCTGGAGTGACCCTCAATCCCGCCACGCCAATCCACTCGCTCCAGGAAATTCTCCCCGAGGTCGATCTGGTTCTGATCATGTCGGTCAATCCAGGATTCGGCGGGCAGAAATTTATCCCCTCCGTATTGAACAAAGTAACGGCAGCTCGCACCATGTTGGACCGGATCGAGAGCCCCGCGTTGATTGAGATCGACGGGGGGATCAAGGTCGACAATGTTGCACGGGTCGTTGCCGCCGGAGCCACCGTGCTGGTCGCAGGCTCAGCCGTGTTCTCAAGCCGCGATTATGGCGCGACAATCGCGGCGCTGCGCGCGGCGGGACAGCCGGCTTCTGCGCACCGATAGGCCATCCGGGTGGAACGTTCTTCTCTCATCGACAGCCTCCATCCTCTTGAGATCAAGGTCCTCACGGCTTTTGGATCGCCGCCTTCGGGACCAGCCCTCGCGACAGAACAGCTTGCAGCGG
>JBQTIO010000200.1:0-5104 GCA_052388075.1 Nitrospiraceae bacterium | reverse complement strand
ATGGCGGCCTGAGCCGGTCAGCCACCCTAGGTGATGGTCGGCATAGTGCAAGTCTTGCAGTGAGTAGCGGACGGACTCTACTTCTTCCAGACAACGGAATCGTGCTCGTTGCAGGTCGCGCCGGGTGAGCCCTGCCTTTTCCCATCGCACCGATCCGCCCCGCCTGGACGCCCAGGACGAGAGCCGCTCAAACAACATCGCTCCTATGGTGAAGGTGAACGTCGCGTGGAGAATCCCGCGCAGCGGTCGGAGACTTCGTCGCCAGGGTGAATAGAAGATCTGCCGATTATGGTCGCCGTGATACAGGACATACTTGCGCAGCAGGAGATTCAAATGGTGGTGACTGTTTTCATGGATCAGATCGTCGATCAGGTCGAGATTGTCGCGGTCGAAACAGTTGATAAAGGACAGGCCCGGCCTGTGCCGGTAGCTGAAGCTCACCACACCCTTGGCTTTGAGCGGCACAATTCGTGAGGTCAGTAATGCAAGCACCTCCTGTCCCTCCGGCCAGGCTGCTTCAATTGTGCGCCAGGCCCGGCTGATTCGCTCCACGCCCTTCTGCTCCGTCGGGATGACTGTTCGCGGCTGTCGATCCTTCCCATAGACCAAGGTCGGGCCGACCGTCACCGTGCCATGCGCGGTCTCAATCGCCCTGAGCGCTGCCTGCCGCACCCACCGCCATCCTCCCTGCGCACCCCACCCGTTCCACAACGGAGCATGCACTCGACCGATCTCTACCGAAATCCCGTTCCCATCGATGTGAAAGGTCGCGTGCCCGGCGGATCGCGTCAGCGCGTCACGCACCGGCTTGGGAGCCTCGCACCAGTCACCGCCGATTCCCGGAGACACCGTGCCCCGCCTTTCCACCCGCTCGAAGTCGGCCTCAAGCAGGCCCGGCACGTCCCATCCCCGCAGCCCGTGCTGTCTGCACCATTTCACGGCGAGGGCGGGGTCAATGAACAGCGCTTCTCGCGTGATTTCCTGCGCCAGTCGCTGACAGAGCTGCGTCAGCCGCTTTCCGAGCCCGGACACGAGCGGACGGCCGGAAGGAAAGAGGTCGGCCAGATAACTGTTCTCGAAAAATTTCTCCTGGCACTCGGCAAAGAGCTCCCTCGTAAATTCACCCCGTTCCTGTTCCTTCTCCCACTGCTGCAGAATATCCAAAAAATAGGTCAGGTCGTTGAGCGCCTCGATCCAGCCGACAACTTTCCAATTGGAATAGGTCTCGATCTTAAGCGACTGACCGAGCAGCTGGAACAAGCTCGCAGGCACTTCAAACCGGGAGGAGAGGAACGGATAGTCGGCCTGAAGTTCCCGGCCGAGATCCTGCAACAGACGCCGCATCGAGAGCCGGAACTCGTCGGTCAGGCGCGTGAGGAGCTGTGGCTCTAAGACCGACATGGTGGGTAGCTCAATTGAAGGTTGGGTGCGTGGGCGACTGTAGCGCAGAGGGGATCAGGCTGCAAGAAGAGACGGGTGCAGGACACTTCCCACATGACCCGGAAACGAACCCGCCCCCCGTGGCCCCATGCAGGGGCCGGGCTCGTGGGAGAACCGCTAGGCTGCTTTTGCGGGCCGCGACAGGACCGGTACGCGGTGTTCCGGTTTGAGGGATCGAACGACGCCCGTCTGCCGTATCATCCGGTTGTGGCTAATGAGGGGGTCGTCGATGTTGCCGCAGGCAATGCACCGCAAGCCGCGCATCCACATCGGTAGATAGCTTTCCTGCATATCGAGCAGATCATCCGCAACCATCAGCCCCTGGCATCTGGTGCACTTCATGGGAGTCCTCCTGGTGACAGTTGGCAGCCCGTCACGCCATGCCACGGATCTACTACTACAGGTAAGCAATGACGATGCCAGAGCTTCCTCCTTGACCCTTGCGGGTTTTCGCGGCGAATCGTAGAGTGCCTGTCTCAGATTCTGTCACAGCGACACAAAATGTGACCCGATTGGCCCCATGGGACAGAATTGAGTTCGGTAGAATCCCGTAGCAAGGTGTCCGATAAGGCAACGCACAGATGGCATTGAACAGGACAGACATCGCGCGTGTCCTTGAAGAGATCGCGCCGGTACTACGTGGCGGATGGGTTCAGAAGATTCAGCAGCCCGCTGACCGCACGGTCGTACTCGATGTCCGCATACCGGGGCAAACACACCGAGTGCTCATCTCCTGCCAGCCGGAAACATCTCGGCTGCACCTCGCCCAGCGCCCTCCTCCGAATCCGCCGACGCCCCCCGCTTTCTGCCAATTTCTGAGAGCCCATTTCCAAGGCGCGCGGATCGACGACATCTGCCAGGTGCCGGACGACCGTATCGTCGAAATTCACTTCACCGGCAAAGAGGGTGCCAGCACGATTGTGTGCGAACTCACCGGCCAGAAGGCCAACCTCCTGGTGCTCGACGCCGACCGGAAAGTCCTTCGAGACCTGCTGCACCAGCGTGACCTGATCGGACAGTCATACCATCCGCCCGCAAAGGGGCCGTCGGGCTCACGGAAGTTCCAGCCTGTGCGCTTCACCGAAGCCGACGGCGACAAATTCCCGATTTCTGCTCAAATCGAGGCCCATTACCGGGACAAGGAATCCACCCTCGCAATGGACGCCGCCAGAAACGCCCGATGGTCGATCCTCAAAAAGTCGCTCAAGAAAGCACGGAGACGTATCGAAGCCTGGCAGGAGGATTTGGCAAAGGCGTTCACCTACCGGGACTACGCTCGCTATGGAGAATTGATCAAGGCGAACCTCGGAGCCATTAAGAAAGGAGCAGGTGGCATCACAGTGATCGACTATTTCGACGAGCGGTTGCCCGAAGTCACGATTCCCCTCGACGCCACGAAATCGGCTCAAGGGAACATGGATGAGTATTTCCGCAAACATCGGAAATATCTGGCCGCCGAGCGAGAGCTGAAACCGCGCATCCTGCGCGCGGAACATGAACTGGAAACAATCCGCCTGGAAATTGGCGCCATCGAACAGGGCAGCTGGACTCCGCCAACACCGCTGATGATCACTCCCCCCATCGGCACCAGCGCCCGGACAACCCTGCGTCAAGACAGGCAGTCCAAGGATCGACGGCGCGGTCCGTTCCGCCGCTTCACATCGGCGGATGGATTACCAATCTTCGTCGGACGCAACGCGAAAGAAAACGAAGCGTTGACGTTCGGTCTGGCCAAAAGCGACGACCTCTGGTTTCACGCCAGCGGCACCCCGGGCTCGCACGTCGTGGTGCGGATGGAGAAGGGACAAGCTGCGCCCCCTGAGACCATACGAGACGCCGCCATGCTGGCTCTGGTCTACAGCGATCTGAAGCGGAGCGGCAAGGGCGACGTGATCTACACCTGCCGCAAGTGGGTGAAAAAAGCCAAGGGAAGGGCGACCGGCTCCGTCACAGTGGCGCAGGAAAAGACCATTCACCTCACCCTGGACAAGCAGCGGCTGACGGCCCTCAAGGAGCGCAGTACCACACCGAGCGAGTAGCTCGCCGTTCTCCCTTTCGCCTGCGAACTTTCCACCATCACCTCCAACCTCTCCTCCTGATCGCGTCCCCCTCCACCGGTCGCGAAGATTAAGGTTTCTCTCGCCACGAACGCGGACTGGCATTAGAATAGCCACAGGAGGGAGCGACTATGCCGGGACAGCAAAATATCCGGCCCCCGACTGCTTCACAGACTATTCTGGTGGTCAGTGACGAAGCGGCCCTGACGGCGCAGTGCCGGACCGTCCTTCGAGAAGCAGGTTTTGCAGTCCTCGAGGCCGATGGCAGTTCCGAGGCACTGAAGATCTGCACGCAGCACGAAGGGTCCATCGATCTCCTGCTCACTGACCTCATCCTGCCCCCGCCAGGCTTTCAACTCGCCTCGAGTTCCAATCAATTTCCTCATGTACACGGCTACGAGTTGGCGATCAGGGCGGCCAAGATCCGGCCCGGTCTGCGGGTGATTCTGATGTGTATGGATCGGGACAAGGAGCTCGCCAGTCACGGAATTACCCGTGCAAGCCTGCCCATCTTGACCAAGCCGTTCGACCAGAAGAGCTTGCCCAGCCTCATCCAAAAAGTGTTCACCAAGCCGGTCCCGGCTCTGGATCCCGCCGGCCAGGGGAAGGCTGCAAATGATGCCGAGTGGTTCGGCTGAAGTGATTGAAGCGGCCAAGGTTAAGGGTCAGTAAAGCGAGCGGGAGTTAACTGAGCGTGAACCGTAACTTCGCTCCAGCGAGGATCTCAGGCATGCTCGGTCATGAACCAGCCGGCAATTGATAACCGTCGATGCTGCCCTGCCGTGGGGTCCACTCGGCAGACTCGATGGAAGCGTGGCACAGTGAACATCACAAGCGATCCGGGACGAGGCTCGATGCAGTGGGTCGACACGAGATCGACCGGCTCGACGGCATCCTTCCGCCGTTGTGCATAAAGAATCAACTCTCCTCCCCAGTCGGGCCGCCACTCCTCATGGAAATACGTCACCAGGGCAATCCGGCGCAGGGGCGCCCGCCGCTCGCCCCTCAGACGACCCTGGTCTGTATCATCGTGGGTCAAGAGACAGTCACCGACGGCGTACGAATAGTAGCTGAATCCCATGTGGCGTCCAATAATGTTCGGGAACGATTCCATATATTCTTGAACGCAGGGAAGCTGCAGTCGGGATAGAAAACGTTGACCTTGGGATGGAGCAATGTCCGCTTTGGCCCAGTTTCCTGAACCGGGAAAATCCTCCCGTACATTCGGCAATTCCTGAAGGCTTTTCCAAGAGGCCGTTGTCATGGCCTCGCGGAAATACTGCCGCTCTTCATACGACCAGAAGTCCTCGACCACCAGCACCGGGTTTGTATGGAACGAGAAGGCAGGCAGCTCGGCCAGCGCCACTGTCGACGGTGTCATTCCCGTTGGCCCGTTCACAGGTTCCTCCTGACCGTTCGACCGGATGATCCAGGCTCGTCGAACCTCTTATCACGCTGCTGATTCGATTGACAAGACAACTGGGCTCCACAAACACGGAGGGGCCGCCAAACCAAGATTGCGGCCCCACCCTCGCACACACAGAGTGCTGTGAGGTAACAGCGATCACGCTTTACGCCCCCCCCCCACCCACCCCCCCCCCCCCCCA
>JBQTIO010000199.1:0-2139 GCA_052388075.1 Nitrospiraceae bacterium | reverse complement strand
GCGCTCGCCATTATACGGCGATGTTCACGAACAGCCCCCTGGCTCATCAACTCAAGAAAACGCGCGACTGGGTCATCCTCTACTACGACGATGACCATGGCGAGCGCCAATGCACGGTGATAACCGGACGGAAACCGCCCTTTCTGAACAAACGGTTCGTGCGTGGACGGGAAGCAGCATGCGAATCATTCTACGGCTCCCACGAGCCAGGCGTGGTCGTCAGCGCTTCGGATAAGTCGGCAAACACATGACAGGACCTTTCTAGTGGAAGAACGACCGTATTGGGCCGTACCGGAAGATGAGCTTCTCGGTCGCCTCCAGACGGGACCGGACGGTCTCGGGGCTGAGGAAGCGCAGCGACGCCGGGCCCGCTACGCCTCTTCCCGCCTGAAGCCACACCAAGATATCCGCCCCCTGCATGTCCTGCTCTCACAATTTCGCAGTCCGATTATCCTGATTCTTGTGTTTGCGGCAATTGTGTCGTTGTTTCTCTCGGATCCCACCGATGCGCTCATCATTCTGACCATCATCCTGGTCAGCGCCCTGCTCGGGTTCTGGCAAGAGCATGGCGCCGCAAAAGCCGTCGCGTCGCTCCTCGCCCTCGTTCGCGTGAAATTCGAAGTCTGGCGCGACGGACGGTTGCTCGACGTGCCGCTCGACGACATCGTCCCCGGCGATGTGATCAATCTCTCGGCCGGCTCCAGCATTCCCGGAGACGGGATCGTACTCGAATCCAAGGATCTCTTCGTCGACGAAGCGACATTGACCGGCGAAACCTATCCGGCCGAGAAATCCGCATCGGTCGTTTCCACCGCCGCCGCACTTAGCCAACGGACGAACAGCCTGTTCATGGGCACCCATGTGGTCAGCGGGCATGCGAAAGCCCTCGTCGTGCGTGTGGGCAAGGAGACGGAATTCGGCCGTATCGCCTCTCACGTGATGCTTCGACCTCCAGAGACGGAGTTTGAACGCGGCGTCCGGCGCTTTGGATATCTGTTACTGGAAGTGACGCTCCTCCTCGTGTTCGCCATCTTCGCCATCAACGTCTATCTCCACCGGCCGGTGCTCGACTCGTTTCTCTTTTCCATGGCTCTCGCAGTGGGCCTGACCCCGCAGCTCCTGCCGGCCATCATCAGCGTGAATCTTTCTCATGGGGCCAAACGCATGGCCCAACAGAAAGTGATCGTCAAACGCCTCCATTCGATTGAAAACTTCGGAAGCATGAACGTGCTCTGTTCGGACAAGACCGGCACGCTCACTGAAGGTACGATGCGACTGCATGCGGCGCTCGATTTGGAGGGGCTCCCCAGCGAACGTGTCCTCTTCCACGCCGTTCTCAACGCCACATTCGAAACCGGCTTCATCAATCCGCTTGACGAAGCCATCCGCACGCAACGTGCCTGGGATCTGACCGGGTATGACAAGCTCGACGAAGTGCCGTACGACTTTCTCCGCAAGCGGTTGTCCATTCTCTTGGCCACACCCACGACTCATCTTCTGATCACAAAAGGCGCAGTGGAACCGATGCTGACCGTGTGTACGCGCGCCGAATTGCCGGACGGAACGACGGTTGCCATGGAGGATCGCGACGAGAAGATCCGCCAGCAGTTTCAGGATTTGAACCGACAGGGTCTGCGGACGCTGGGCCTGGCCTTTCGAGACATGGGTCAAATTGCGCACATCGACAAGGGGCATGAAGCGGAGATGACGTTCCTCGGGCTCTTGGTCTTCGCCGATCCGGTCAAGCCGGACATGACGGACACGATTGGATCTCTTCGACAACTTGGCGTCTCACTGAAGATCATCACGGGCGATCACCGACTCGTCGCATCCCACGTCAGCCGACAGGTTGGGATGGACCATCAGCGACTCTTGACCGGGCAGGATCTTCGTCAGATGACAGACGAAGCGCTCCTTCATAGTGTCAACGACATCGACGTCTTTGCTGAAGTGGAGCCCAATCAGAAAGATCGCATCATTCTCGCTCTGAAACATTCCGGAAATGTGGTGGGCTATATCGGCGACGGGATCAACGATGCCCCCGCGCTCCATGCCGCGGATGTCGGCATCTCCGTGGACAGCGCCGTCGACGTGGCCAAAGACGCCGCCGATATCGTGCTGCTCGAAAAGAATCTGGCG
>JBQTIO010000198.1:0-5511 GCA_052388075.1 Nitrospiraceae bacterium | reverse complement strand
TCCCGTACGTAGCGGTAGAAGAACCCGGCATCCTCGATTTCTCGCGGAAGCGCGAGCTCTCGGGATATCTGCAGAACGGTGGACTCGCAGAGCTGTCGGTTCGGATAGCCGAGGATCGGCAGCTGGGAAAGTGCGGCGTCATAGCTCGAGTCGGAGGGGCCGTTCCTGACCGCGCCGTCATGCACGGAACGGAGCATGGCCTCTGCGGCACGGATCCTCGCGTTCGTCAGGTCCAGCGAGAGCGACGCGAGATATCCGGCTTGTTTGATGCGTTCTAAGCGTTCCAGTCCGGCCCAGCAGAGCAAGTTGGTAAAAGAATGTTCCCGCCAGCCGTTGCGGATCTCCCAGAGGCCGGCATCCGGCTGGCCGATGCTCCGCACGCAGAGCTGAGCCAAATGCCTCAGGAGCCCGTCGAGGTCTTTTGTGCGCAGATCGAAATACCGTTCATCGAAAAAGATCGGCGCGAACGTGAGAATCATCTCGCCGTAGGCATCGTTCTGCACTTGATCCGCTGCCTGATTGTGGCTGCGAACCGGGACGCTGCCGTGATAGCCAGCCCAATTCCCATGCTCGGTTTCCGGGAGCGGCAGGCCCTGGCTCAACGTATAGACCGGGCGTAGGCGGTCACGGGAATGTTCATGGGTGTGAGCAATGTTCAAGAGAAATTTAAGGAACGCTTCCATTTCTTCGAAGTGGCCAAGGTTATGAAACGCCGTCAGCGCGAAATAGGCGTCGCGCAGCCAGCAGTAGCGGTAGTCCCAGTTTCGGCCGCCTCCCGGCTGTTCCGGAAGGCTTGTCGTCACGGCCGCCAGGATGGCGCCGGTGTCTTCGAAGCAGTGAAGCTTCAATGCCAGGGCGGACCGGATCACCTCGCGCTGGTGCAGCAGAGGCACCGAACAGTTTTTCACCCACGTGCGCCAATAACGCGTGGTCTGCTCCAGAAAGTCCTGGCTGACTTTGACCAGGTCGTCTTCGATGCCGAGTCCCCAGGTCAGACCGAAGTAGAATTTCTGGGTCAGTGCGACGGGAGTCTCTTCGCAGAGATAGGTCAGCGGCATATTAGTTAGCAGGCGAAGCGAGTCTCCCCGAATGTCATAACGCAGATGGTTGCTGCCTCGCACGGCCTGCACCGGAATCTTGTCCCAGCCGGAAACCGGACGGCAGCTGACGCGAATGGCCGGTGTGCCTTGCAACGGTTCGACCAGTCTGAAGAGCGCCGCTGGCCGATAGATGCGGCCATATTGCTCGAATCTCGGACAGAAGTCGGTGATCTGGAAGGCGTCGCCGTTCGGCAATGTAACGGTGGTGTACAGGATGTTCGTGTTCGGCATATAGTGTTGTTCAGTCTTGAGTTCGGGGAAAGTAACCGGACTGCTGATAGAAAACTGCCCACCCTCGGGATCGAGCAGCCGTCCGAACACAGGAGGACTATCGGGTCTCGGTGCGCACATCCATTCGACGGCGCCGTTCAATCCGATCAGCGCCGACGTCTGGCAATTTCCGATGAGGCCGTAAGGATACATGCCCTCACCATAGGCGATTTTCAGGCCGATGTAAACGAGAGGTGACCTATGCGTTTGTCGCTTCGATTTTTACTGCCGCTGGCGCTGGTCCTTGCCGGCCTCGCCTACGCGGTCATTCCCCTCGTCGATACCCTCACGCTGAAATGGTTTGTCCGGGATATCGAGATTCGGGCGCAACTGATTGGCCGCATGGTCGAAGGTCCGCTCGTCGATTTGCTGGCGGCAGAGCCTAAGACCAAGTTGTTGAGTTACTTTAATCGGATCGTTCAAGACGAGAGACTGTTCGCCATCGGGTTCTGCGACCATAATGGCACGTTGGTCTATAAGACCCAGACCTACCCCGATTCGATTACTTGCAAGGGAACCAATACCGTCGGCGCCGATCAAACGACTTTGGTGCAGCTCACCCAAGGTGCCGTCCACGTCGCAGCGGTAGGGATCGAGGACAACGGGCGGGTACTAGGACAACTGATGCTCGTCCACGACATGAGCTGGGTTCAGCGGCGTAGTCGTGACACCAAGTGGTACCTGTTCTACCTGTTTGTCGTCATCGGCGCAGTAAGTTCTCTTGTCACGGTCCTGGTCGCGCACTTGAGCTGGCGCGGGTGGGTGGCGGGTGTACGGGGCATGCTCAGAGGCGAAGGGTTGATCGGATTGATCAGAGATCAGCAACAGAAACCGGAACTACAGCCCGTCGCCCAGGCCCTGCGCGCCATGATCCATGAGCTTCAATCGGACAAACGCATGCGCGACGAGAGCCAGATGAGCTGGAAGCCCGCCACGCTCAAGACGATCCTGCGCGATCACCTGGCTGGTGACGAGGTGCTGATCGTGTCGAATCGTGAACCCTATGTGCATAACCGACGCGAGCAACAGATCGAGGTGCAGGTCCCGGCCAGTGGGGTCGTCACGGCCCTCGAACCGATCATGCGCGCCTGCTCAGGCGTGTGGATTGCCCACGGCAGCGGCAGTGCCGATCGCGAGGTCGTCGATGAGCGCAGCCATGTCCGCGTCCCACCCGACGATCCCGCGTACGAGATCCGACGAATTTGGATGTCACCCGAGGAAGAGGACGGCTACTACTACGGTTTTGCCAACGAAGGCTTGTGGCCTCTGTGCCACCTAGCCCATGTCCGCCCCATTTTTCGATCTTCGGACTGGACCCAGTACAAGGAGGTCAATGAACGGTTTGCGATGGCGATCATCGAGGAAGCGAAGACCGACAATCCGGTCGTGTTGGTCCAGGATTATCACCTCGCGCTCGTCCCGAAGCTGGTTCGGGATCATCTGCCACACGCCACGATCATCACGTTTTGGCACATTCCCTGGCCCAATCCAGAGCGCTATGCCATCTGTCCCTGGTATCGCGAAATTCTGGAGGGGCTGTTGGGCAGCAGCATCCTCGGATTCCACACCCGGTTCCATTGCAGTAATTTCATCAATACCGTGGATCGGTCGCTCGAAGCCAGAATCGATTGGGACAGTTCCACCATCTCATACGGCGGGAAATTGACCGCGGTGAACCATTACCCGATTTCGATCGAATGGCCCAGTCGGGTGCTTCCCCAATCGCCTCCCGTGTCAACGTGCCGAACTCACGTCCGTGCGGTCCACGGCCTGCCTCATGGGCATCGTGTCGGGGTCGGCATCGAACGGTTGGACTACACCAAAGGCATCCTCGAGCGGTTTCTCGCGGTCGAGCGGTTGCTGGAGCTGCAACCGGAATGGATCGGGAAGTTCTCGTTTCTGCAACTCGCGGCACCCAGCCGCTCCAAAATCGACGAGTATCAGCAGCTCGCGCAACAGGTCATGACATCAGCCGAGCGCATCAATCGGCGGTTCGAACGGGACGGCTGCCGGCCCATCCACTTGAAGATCGAACATCATGGGCCGCGGGAGATCGCCACCTATTATCGTGCGGCTGACTTTTGTGTCGTCAGCAGTCTTCACGACGGCATGAACCTGGTGGCCAAGGAATTCGTCGCCGCGCGCGATGATGAACAGGGTGTGCTGATTCTCAGTCAGTTCACGGGCGCTGCAATCGAATTGGCGGAAGCGCTCGTAGTGAATCCCTACAACATCGACCAATGCGCGGCGGCCATGCATCTGGCCTTGACCATGCCGGGAACCGAGCAGCGCGCGCGGATGCGGAGCATGCGCGGCATCGTGCAGGAGTTCAACGTCTTTCGGTGGGCGGGAAGGATGTTGATGGACGCCGCCCGCATGCGACAACACGCCCGGCTTGTTCGTCAAATGGGCGTGCGGGACGCACGGACCACCACGGGGGGACAGGCATGATCTATCTCCTGTCGAGCGAAGGGCGCGAAGCGCTGAGGACCGTGGCGAGCCGGCCCATCCTGTACGCCTTCGACTTCGACGGCACTTTGGCAGGAATTTCGTCGGACCGCGAGGGCGTCAAACTGTCTCCATCCACCCACGAATGGTTACACGAACTCGCCACACGAGCGCCCTGCGCCATCGTGTCGGGGCGTGCGCTCAGCGATCTGGCGCCGAGGGTGAACGGAGCGGTTCCCTACCTGATCGGGAACCACGGGCTGGAGAGTCTGCTCACGCCTATCCCTACGCTGAGCCTGGCGGCGCGTGTCTGTTTGGGATGGATGACGCAAGTGGACACAGACCTCGCCCAACCGCTCAAGGATGCCGGCGTGGAGGTCGAGAACAAACACTACAGCCTCACCTTCCATTATCGAGAGACCGATGAGCCCGCCAGAATTCAGAGCATACTTGTCCCCCTGCTCGAGCAACTCACTCCGGCGCCGCGGCTGATCTTTGGAAAGGCATCGGTAAATGTCTTACCTCCGGGAGGTGCCGGAAAAGGTAATGCGGCTCTCGCTCTTATGATTTATCTACGGTGTACAGGCCTGTTCTTCGTGGGCGATGATGAGACGGACGAAGATGTCTTTCAACTGAGGGAAGGGCTCGTGATGGGGTTGCGTGTCGGACACCATCCTGAATCTCGGGCCCAGTATTACCTGAAGCACCGGAGCGAGACAGAGGACGTGATCCGATTTCTGGTCCATCGCATCGATGGGACACTGGAAGCGCCGTCAATTGAGAAAACATGCTGAAGATCGCTCACGTGTGGATCGTTGCAATGGAAGCGATCGAGTCAGTGAGTAATGCCGATCCGAAAACAGATTCTTCTGATCCGGTCCACGCCTGACACTGGCACACGAGTCACGATGCTGGCGGGGCGGCAGAGTTTCGTCCGTTTTGATAAAAATGCTGTTTCACCAGTTCGGCGGTCAGGACATAACCAGCGAGTATTGCCGCTAACAGTAATAGGAACGAAAGCGGCATCGGAGTCAATCCGAGCGGGGCGGCGATCGGCACATAGGGGAGGAACAGCGTCGCTGCGACGACGGCGAGGGTGGCCAGGATGAGATACCGCCCTGGCTTGCTGGTGAAACAGGGCCGGCGAGTCCGAATGACCAACACAATGGCTGATGCAGAAATGACGGACTCTATGAACCAGCCGGTCCGGAACTGCTCCGGTGAAGCGTGCAGAATGAACAGGAGTGCGCCAAACGTCAGGTAATCGAAGACGGAACTGACCAGGCCGAACGTGAGCATGAACTTTCGGATGAACGCGATATCCCACCGTCGCGGCTGATCGATCAGTTCACGGTCGACGCTGTCGGTGGCGATTGTCATCTCGGGAATGTCGGTGAGCAGATTGGTCAATAGAATCTGTTTCGGTAGCAGGGGGAGAAACGAAAGAAACAGGGAGGCGCCGGCCATGCTAAACATATTGCCGAAGTTGGCGCTGGTCGCCATGAAGACATATTTTAAGGTGTTCGCGAATGTCGTGCGTCCTTCCCGGACTCCTTGAACCAGTACCGCCAGATTCTTTTCGAGCAGCACGATATCGGCGGCGTCTTTGGCCACGTCGACGGCGCTGTCCACGGAGATGCCGACATCCGCGGCATGGAGCGCGGGGGCATCGTTGATCCCGTCGCCGATATAG
>JBQTIO010000197.1:0-16643 GCA_052388075.1 Nitrospiraceae bacterium | reverse complement strand
GCCACCTTGTTGTCGCGATCCATCAAGACTGGAAAGGTGTGGCCGTACTGTTTGATGTGCTCGCGCACCTTCGCGTCATCTTCGAGTTCGTTGATCGCCAACACCACAAACCCCTTGCCTCTCAGCTTGTCATAGGTCGCTTGCATCGCCGGCATTTCCGTCGTACAGGGCTTGCACCAGGTGGCCCAGAAATTCACCAGCACCACCTTGCCGCGATACTGGCTTAGGCTCTGCTGCTTGCCTTCCAGGTCGGTCAGGCGGAAGTCCTCGGCAGGCATCCCCACCGCCGGAACTCGCGAGCCCATCCCCCAGGCCAGGCCGCCGCTGACGACGAGCATGAGGCTCACAGCCAGTAGTCCCCACCTTATTGGGTTGTAACTCAGTTTCATGCTCATCGTTTCCTCCACATCGATCTCCGTGTTTGTTATGAGCTGCCCTGCGTCAGCTGAAACGCCCTGGTTACTCCAAAGATATAGCTTGTTCCCTGTGCAAGACTGTTGTTGGAATCCCGCATGATTGGAAGCTGTACATGGAAATAGACCGAGGTCATTCTCGTCAACGGCGAGTCGATCAGCTCACCCAGGCTCACCTGGAGCCCAGGCGAAAAGGCGAAATAGGTCGAACCTGTGTTCGGCACGCTACGGTTCCTGATATTGGGGTCGAGTACGATTGTATCGCCGGGGAAATTGGGTGCATCGGCCGGTGTGGCTGATCGCTCCAGCGATGCGCTGATATTGTCATGCACCAAATAGCGCCAATGAAATTGCCCGGTCAGCACGAGCCACGGCGTACGTTGAAGTGGAACCCCATTGGCTCCGAGATTGAGGTTATATTCGTCGCCGAATTGATAGCCGTCATTGTTGCGGAAGGTGTGGCGATAGCTGCCGTAGAAAAACTGGTTGAGACGCTGCGGGATGAGTTCGTACGTCTGATAGACCGACCCGATGAGCCCCACATTGCCCCGTCCCAGCTGAGTCGGAGACTCCATGATTTCTCCGGCACTATCGCGGGCCGTGGTACTTCCCGTCGGCACCTGTACGCCGAATCCGCCAACGACCATGCTCCGGAGCGTAGGGAGTACGTTGTACTTTGCGGTGATGATCATGTCCCCGATTCCGGTATCCGAAAAGTTGACCTGCTCGCCTTCACCGTTGGGACCATCCTCCCCCAGTCCATCGAGATGCCGATGTGTCCGCCACAAATAGGGAATGGTGACCTGGATGCCCAATCGATCGGTAATGCCGTAGTTCAGGTCGAACGTCACGGTTTGCGTGATCGTCCGGATTTCTTGATGGTGATCCAAGATCAGCCGACGCCCGGCTTGATCGATCGCGGGAATCACGCCAGTGGTTCCATCCAGCACCCGCATCGGAGTGTAGTTGTAAATCGTATTGAAAGTCAGGAGGCCGGCTTGCGGGACCTGTTGCTGCGATCCGATGACGACAAAACAGGTCACCGAACCACAGGCAGCTCGTGCCGTCTGATCGACGGGCCATGTTGTGAAGACAACTAGGGCAAGACTGAGGAGTAAACCACGTAAGAGCCGTCCCTTTACCATGATAGTGTTCGTCCTTTCTCTCCATCGACAATATCTCCATTCACCTGCCCCGATGCCCCACGCCGTGGGTCATACAAGGGACGAAATGAAGCCCTGATGTGGGCAATGAGCGACGGGAGCTAGAGAGAGAAAGATGGAGGAGCGCGACTGGGAGAGGTCCGGCAGACTTGGATCGAAGGATCCGCCGAATGAGCAACGGGGATAAGAGCAATGGGGCTGGAATCAGTCTGAATCAGAACCACCGCACTATCGAGCACCGTTCCGGCTGCACACATCCAGGAGCAGAGCACGGTGCCGTGCGTGGCCGCCTGATGATGGGCATGGTGCCCCGCATGTTCGACCGCTTGGGCCTGAGCCAATCCGCCGACGGAAAGGACACAGAGCACCAGGAGAATGGACAGGACTTTGAGGATGGTATGGCTCATCAGAAGACGACCGACTGTGACTACGTTAAATATTACTGGCAAACTACAAGACCTGTCAAGCCGGCTGCACGCTGGCATGGCCTCTGCTAATTATAGGATTCATTGAAAAGATGCTGTATACTGCGCTGATTACTTTTGGAAACATCAAGGTTTGTCCCGAACGATACCATCATGGTCACCCAACTACTCAACCTGATCTTCGGCAGCAAAAACGACCGTGAGATCAAAGCGGTTCGCCCGATCGTGGAGCGGATCAATAGCCTGGAATCCGGCCTGACTCCGCTCTCCGACCACGCGCTGGCCGACAAAACCCAGGAGTTCAAGAAGCGTATTGAGGCCGGAGAGACCCTGGACGAGATGCTGCCGGAGGCGTTCGCCGTCTGCCGGGAACTGTCCCGCCGCAAGCTCAACATGCGGCACTTCGACGTGCAGCTCATCGGCGGCATGATCCTGCACAAGGGCCGAATCGCGGAAATGAAAACCGGCGAGGGCAAGACCCTCGTCGCAACTCTTCCGATTTACCTCAACGCCTTGGAAGGCAAGGGCGCCCATTTAGTGACCGTCAACGACTACCTCGCCAAGCGTGACGCGCAATGGATGGGCCAGCTCTACCATGCGCTGGGGCTGTCCACCGGCATCATTCAACACGATGCGTCGTTCATGTTCGATCCGACCTATGACGCTTCGGACAAGCGGCTCCAACACCTCCGCCCCTGCACCAGGCCCGAAGCCTATCGAGCCGACATCACCTACGGCACGAATAACGAGTACGGCTTCGATTATCTGCGCGACAATCTGGTCGTCACCGATCTGAATCAGTGCGTGCAGCGCGAGCTGAACTTCGCCATCGTGGACGAGGTCGACAGCATCCTCATCGACGAGGCCCGCACGCCGCTGATCATTTCCGGCCCGACCGATCAGACCACCGACCTCTACTACCGGATCAATGCGATCATCCCGCAACTGAAAGCCGAGCAGGACTACACGATCGAGGAAAAGACCAAGACCGCCGCGCTGACCGAGGACGGTAATGCGCGCGTCGAGAAACTCCTCGAAGTCGACAATCTCTACGATCCGGCCAACATGGACCTCGTCCACCACGTGGTGAAGGCGCTGCAAGCCTATTCGCTCTACAAACGTGACGTGGACTATGTCGTGAAGGACGGCGAAGTCATCATCGTGGACGAATTCACCGGCCGCCTGATGCCGGGCCGCCGATGGAGCGACGGGCTCCATCAGGCCGTTGAAGCTAAAGAGGGTGTGAAGATCGCGAATGAAAATCAGACGCTCGCGTCCGTCACGTTTCAGAATTATTTCCGGATGTACAAGAAACTCAGCGGCATGACCGGCACCGCAGACACCGAAGCCGCGGAGTTCGCCAAGATCTACAACCTCGACGTCAACGTGGTGCCGACCAACCGCACCATGATCCGGCTCGACTATGCCGACGTCGTCTATCGCACGGAAAAGGAAAAGTTCGGGGCCATCGTCGAGGAGATCAAGGAATGCCATGAGCGCGGACAGCCGGTGCTTGTCGGCACCATCTCGATCGAAAAATCAGAAAAGCTCGCCGGCCTATTGAGCCGCAACGGCGTGAAGCACAACGTGCTGAACGCCAAACAGCACGAGCGGGAGGCCGAGATCGTCGCCCAGGCCGGACGCAAAGGCGCCGTCACGATCGCCACGAACATGGCGGGGCGCGGCACCGACATTCTCTTGGGAGGCAATCCCGACTTCATGTACAAGCAGGTGCTCTATCGAGAGGAGAATCTACCGGACGCCCGCAAGCTCGAAATCTACGAAGAGATCCGCACGGATTGCGAGAAGGACAAGCAGGAGGTCGTGGCCCTCGGCGGGCTGCACATCCTCGGCACCGAACGGCACGAAAGCCGTCGGATCGACAACCAGCTGCGCGGCCGGTCCGGGCGCCAGGGTGATCCGGGCACGTCCCGCTTCTACCTGTCTCTGGAAGATGATCTGATGCGCATCTTCGCCTCCGAACGGGTGTCGCAACTGATGCTGAAGCTCGGCATGGAGGAAGGCGTTCCCATCGAGCACGGCATGGTCACGCGCGCGATCGCGAACGCGCAGAAAAAGGTCGAGGCGCACAACTTTGAAATCCGCAAACAGCTGCTCGAGTACGACGACGTCATGAACAAACAGCGTGAAGTCATCTACCGACATCGCCGGGCGGTCCTGAGCGGAGAGAATCTCACGGACGACCTCCATGACATGATGGCGAGTGCGGTGGAATCGTCGTTGAATGTCTACTGCCAGGCGGAGCAATACCCCGAAGAATGGGACATGAAAGGCCTGATCGAAATGATGCAGGGCCAGTTCGGCCTCGACATCACCCAAGGCAAACACGATGGTGGAGAGTCGCTACGAGACATGGGCCGCGACGCGCTACTGGAAGATCTGCGAACCCAAGTTCGAGACGCCTATGCGCGAAAAACCCAGGAGCTGGGATCGGACTTGATGCGTTTCCTGGAGAAGACGTTCATGCTCCAGGTCATCGATCATCACTGGAAAGACCACCTCCTCGGCATGGATCACTTGCGCGACGGGATCGGCCTCCGCGGCTACGGTCAAAAAGATCCGTTGATCGAGTACAAACGCGAAGGTTTCGATCTCTTCGCCGGCATGATGGAGCGGATCAAATCCGACACGCTGGAACGGCTGTTCCACGTGCAGGCCGTGCGCCACGAACAGGATCATGCGGCTCCGCCCCCGCAGCTGGTCCTCTCTCGCCCGCAACCCAAACTGACGCTGAACCGTGGCGAAGAACCGGTCGCTGCGCAGACTCCCGTGCACCGTGCCGATAATAAGGTCGGCCGAAACGATCCCTGTCCTTGCGGGAGCGGGAAAAAATACAAGAAGTGCCACGGGGCGTGAAAAAGCGCTCGGCCGTTGGGACCTGGCTCTTCGGCGCCGCCATGATGCGCCGACTCCCCCATCCAATTGATCTCGTCTCTTCGCTCCACGCACGCCTCTAATACTGCGCCGCAGCGTCGCAATGTCGACGTGCGTGGCCAACCTGACCATAGTCAGAGCTCGATCGCATGCCGTGCGCCGAAGAGCCAGGCCGCAACAGCCGAAGAAGGGGAGAGAAGGATAGGAAAAGTCTCGGTGTGTCCCCGCTTCTTCGGCAAAGAACATCGAAGCGGTAACTGCCACCGCAGCCGAAAATCCCTCTTCCATTCCTTGATGAGGCTGGGATCGCTCCGCCATGTTCGCAACCTGTACAGCAATTCGGGCACCGTTCTGTCGAACCACTGCGACTCGCTACAGGCGAGTGGCGCCGATGTCCGAAGTTCCGTCCTACCCTGAACCGGACGGAACGAGTCTCGGCGTCAACCAGTGCGTCAGAAGTAGAACGGTCAAATTGATGAGCGGGAGCGATCGGGGCGGAGCGATTGCAGCCTCATTCCCCCTGATTCCACCTTGACTTAAAACAGGTCTGAACGTTACTCTACGCCAGTTTTGGCCCCTAACAGGATGGGTCGAGTCACCCATGCGTTAGGGGTGTCACTTTTGGTGTGTTTCCATGAATTAAGGGAGCTGCGTGTGACAACCGGCCACCCAGAGCTCGTTGCCGCAATCGCATCCAAGATCCGTTCCTCGGGTCCGATTCCCTTCGTGCGCTTCATGGAATTGGCCCTGTACCACCCGCAATTCGGCTACTACATGCGTCCGCCGGAATCCGGCACGGAGCGCATCGGCTGGTCGGGGGATTTCTATACCAGTTCGGACGTCCATCCAATTCTCGGACAGGCGCTGGCGAAGCAAGCCGAACAGCTCGACCGGCTGCTCGGCCGGCCTGATCCATTCACCGTCGTTGAGATGGGACCCGGCAAGGGCCTGCTCGCCAAGCATTTCCTGTCAGCTTGTCAGCATGGCTCCAGCTCGTTCTGTCAGCGGCTCCACTACGTCCTGATCGAGCGTAGCCCCGCCATGCGGGAACTGCAGGGCGCAAACCTTCTTCATGGTTTGTGCGAGCCTGGCCGCATTACCTGGGTGGAAAGCCTCGGCGACCTCGCCGCCAAGAGTGTGGTGGGGCTTCTCTTCAGCAACGAGTTGCCCGATGCCTTCCCCGTCCACCGGATTCAGATCGAACAGGGAAAGACTCAGGAAGTCTATGTGGACTATGATGGAGTTCGGTTCGTAGAACGCCTCGGGCCATTGTCCTCCCCCGACATTCATGACCATCTCATGCGGCTGAACCTTTCACTCCCGGACGGCTATCGCACCGAGGTGAACCTTGAAGCCCTTCGGTGGATGAAACAGATCGCTCGCTCGATCGACCGGGGCCTTTCCATTACGATCGACTATGGCCATTCGGCACAGGACCTCTATGGGCCGGACCGCGCGAAGGGCACGCTCCTCTGTTACTACTCCCAGATGACCTCCGAGGATCCCTATATCCGGGTCGGCCAGCAGGATCTGACATCCCATGTAGACTTTTCTAGCCTGGCGGCAGTCGGCGAGGATCATGGTCTGCATGTCACCGGATTTACGAATCAAATGAGCTTTCTGATGGGACTGGACGTGGGAGAAATGATTGCTCACATGGACATGGAAGGACCTGAATTCCGCTCGGCCATCCATCTCCTCAGGCCCGAAGGGATGGGCCGGACGTTCAAGGTCTTGGTGCAACACAAGGGAATCCCGCGCCCCGACCTGGACGGCTTGAAATTCAAACCGTTTTTCGGCGAGGCCCTGTCGCGAAATGAGTCGCATGTCTGCAAGTCCTAAACTCGTCAGGTCCTCAGACATGAAGACTTTAGGACGTTTCGACTTTTCGACTTATTGAACCATGGGTAACACGGCCGTCCCGGCAAACTATGTCCCGATCCTGGTCTTCATCGGAATGGCGATTGCCTTCGGTACGGTCGCGCTCTTGGTCGGCTGGTTCGTCCGCCCCAGTCGACCGTATCGCGCGAAGCTGGCCCCCTATGAGAGCGGGAGCCCGTTGTTCCAGGATGCGCGCGTGCAGTTCCCGATGCGATACTACATCATCGCGATGCTGTTCGTGATCTTCGACATCGAGATCGTGTTCATGTTCCCCTGGGCCGTCGCCTTCAACAAGCTCGGCCTCGTCGGATTGCTGGAAATGGTGGTGTTCATCGGCATTCTGGTCGTGGGGTTCTGGTACGCGTGGAAGAAAGGGGCGCTGGAATGGGATTGAACGGGGGTCGCCGGGTGCCCTTCGTGCTCGCGGAACGCGGCACACAAGATCCATCATATTCTGAGATTGCGGGCGGTGCTCGTTCCACGCGCGCAGTCAAGGGCATCCCGACGACCCCCGCGAAGATGAGGGAAGAAGAACGATGAGCATTTTGGAAAGACAATTTGAAGCGAATATACTCACGACGAATCTGGATGCCGTCGTGAACTGGGCCAGGAAGTCGGCCCTGTGGCCGATGACCTTCGGGCTCGCCTGCTGCGCCATCGAGATGATCGCGAGCGTGTCCTCGCGCTACGATCTCGACCGGTTCGGTGCCGGCGTCTTTCGCGCGTCGCCCAGACAGTCCGATCTCATGATCGTCGCCGGCACGGTTTCCCGCAAGATGGCGCCGGTGATCCGGCGAATCTACGACCAGATGGCCGAGCCCCGCTACGTGATTTCGATGGGCTCCTGCGCCACCTCGGGCAACCACTACAACAGCTACGCGGTGGTCCAGGGCGTCGATCAAATCGTGCCGGTCGATGTGTATGTGCCCGGATGCCCGCCACGGCCGGAGGCGTTGTTGGACGGGCTGCTGAAACTCCAGGAGAAAATTCAGCGGGAGAAGGTGTTCGTGAAATAGCTGACAAGCTAACAAGCTGACAGGCTGGCAGGTAATAGCTCATACATGTCAGCTCGCTGTCGTGTCAGCTTGTCAGCGGCAATGAGATCTCATGCAAACCCTTGTCGAAACACTCTTGAAGGAATTTCCTGACGCCATCCGATCAGTGAACGTCGACACGGCTCGTTCCGAACTGGCGGTCCACGTCGCAGCGTCCAGGATCGTGGAGGTCGCACGCTTTCTGCACGATGCACCCGAGGCCGACTTCGACCATATCACCGATATCTGCTCGGCCGACTATCCGGAGGACGAAGACCGGTTTGAAGTGATCTATCACCTGCTCTCCTTGTCCCATGGAAAGCGGATTCGCCTCAAAACGCGGGTTTCGGAAGGGCATCCCTCCATCGCATCAGTCACCGGGATCTGGCGTGGCGCGGAATTCCTGGAGAGGGAAGTCTACGACATGATGGGCATCCAGTTTACCGGCCACCCCGATCTGCGGCGTATTCTTATGCCGGAAGACTATACGGAAGGCTACCCCCTCAGAAAGGATTTCCCGGCGGAAGGCCGCGGCTGGCGTAGCCAGTTCGAATTCATTCCGCGACTCGATGAACCGCCGGACGAACCGAACGACGGCGAGATCCCCGAGGCCCAGAAAAAACCGTACATCGCCAAACCAGGCGCGTCAGGATCACGGCGGCAGGAAGAACTGTTGCTAAACATGGGCCCGCAACATCCGAGCACGCACGGCGTCCTGCGCGTCGTGCTTGAGTTGGACGGCGAACGGATCGTGAAAGCGACGCCGGATCTCGGCTATCTGCATCGCGGCGTCGAAAAACTGTCCGAAGGCCTTGCCTACATGCAGATTATCCCGCATACCGACCGGCTGGATTACGTCTGCGCCATGGCCAACAACTACGCCTATGTACGGGCCGTTGAGAAACTGCTCTGCATCACCGTGCCGGAGCGGGCCGAATATATCCGCACTATCGTCGCGGAGATGCAGCGAATCCTAGGGCATCTGTTCTGGCTGGGGACCCAGGCGTTGGATATCGGCGCGATGACGGTGTTCTTTTGGACGTTCCGTGAGCGGGAGGTTCTGCTCGACATGTTCGAGAAGCTCTGCGGTGCCAGACTGACATTGAACTATTATCGGATCGGCGGCGTCGACAGCGATTTCACCCCGGAACTGGTGGCCCACCTCAAGGCGTTCCTGGAGACCTTCCCGCAGAAGGTCAGCGAGTACGACACCCTGATCGCCTCCAACCGCATCTGGCTGGGGCGAACGAAGAATGTTGCGGTGATTTCGGCTGAAGACGCCATCAACTTCGGCCTCACCGGCCCCACGCTGCGGGGGTCCGGCGTCGCCTATGACGTCCGGAAGCTGGAGCCCTACGGGGTCTACCACAAAGTGGATTGGGAAGTGCCTGTCGGGAAAAACGGCGACACCTACGATCGCTACTGGATCCGCATGGAAGAGATGCGTCAGAGCGCACGCATCATCGCACAGTGTCTCGACCAACTGCCGCCCGGGCCGATCATGACCGACAAGCCGCAGTATATTCCGCCGCCCAAGCAGCAAGTCATGCGCGACATGGAGAGCTTGATTCACCATTTCATCATCTTCACGCAGGGATTCAAGCCGCCCAAAGCCGAAACCTACTGCGCCACCGAAGCGCCGAAGGGCGAATTGGGCTTCTTCATCATCAGCGACGGAAGTCCCCGTCCCTATCGGTTAAAGATCCGTTCGCCCTCCTTCGTCCATATGGGCGCGTTCGATCACATGGCGCGCGGCTATTTGATTTCTGACATCATCACGATCTTCGGCACGTACGATGTGGTGATGGGGGAATGCGATAGGTAACCGCGATGCTGGGATGACTCCATGCTCGCTGTCCGCGCACAATAGGAATGTGCTCGTTTGGGCCTGGCGCGCTCCGGCGCGCCAGGGCGGGCGGGTGAAAATGGCGCGCGCAGGAGGAGCCACCCCAGCACCGCGGTCCAGGGGGAGGGCGGTGGTAGGCGAGCAGTCAAGCTGACAGGAAGGAACGCTGACAGGCTGACATCCCGAACCTGTCAGCTTGGTACTTGCGCGCTTGTCAGCTCAGGGGCAATGAAGGCATGACGTTGTCAGAGAAATATAAGGATGAAATAGCAGACATTATAGGTCGCTATCCGGTGAAGCGCTCGGCGTTGCTTCCATTGCTATACCTGGCACAACAGGAGGAGGGTTACGTGACCGAGGCGGCCATGAAGGAGATCGCCCAGATTCTCAGACTCACGCCTCCGCAGGTCTACGAGACGATCACGTTCTATACGATGCTCAACCTGAAACCGGTGGGGAAATTCCACATTCAGGTGTGCAAATCGCTCATGTGCGCGCTCGTGGGCTCGGATACGGTGATCGCATGGATCAAGACGAAGCTGGGAATCGCCCCGGGAGAATCGACAGCGGACGGTCTTTTCACGCTCGGCGCCGTGGAGTGTTTGGCCGCCTGCGGGACCGGACCCATGATGCAGATTAACGATGACTATTTTGAGCGCCTGACTGAAGAGAAAGTGGATCGGATTCTGGCCGATCTACGAACGACCGGCACGAGCCCGTTGAAAAGCGGCCCATTTATGTGGCCGGAACCGGCAAGGAACAGCTGACAGGCTGACATCCGATCTTGTCAGCTTGCTGCTTGTTGCTTGTCAGCCATTGAGCATATGCCCCAGCACGAACTGATTTTACTGAAGAATATGATGCAGCCCGGATACAGCGGGTCGCTGGCGGACTACGAAAAAACAGGTGGCTACCAGGCCCTGCGCAAGGCGCTCGGTAAGATTGCTTCGGCGGATCTCACCACCATGGTAAAGAAATCGGGCTTGCGCGGTCGCGGCGGAGCCGGTTTCCCAACCGGAGTCAAGTGGGGATTCATCCCGAAGGATTACCAAGGCCCCCGCTACCTCTGCTGCAACGCCGACGAAAGCGAGCCTGGAACATTCAAAGACCGCCAGCTAATGGAGCGAGACCCTCATCAGTTATTGGAAGGCATCGTGCTGGCCTGTTATGCAATCGGCGCCGAATCCGCCTACATTTATATACGAGGCGAAATGGTGTTGGGCTCAAAGATTTTGGAACGAGCCATCGGGGAGGCGCGGGCTGCCGGCTACATCGGGAAGAATATTCTGGGCACAGGCGTCAACGTAGACGTATGGCTCCATCGCGGAGCCGGAGCGTACATCTGCGGCGAGGAGACGGCTCTCCTTGAATCACTCGAAGGCAAGCGCGGCCTCCCCCGTGTGAAACCGCCGTTTCCGGCCACGCACGGTCTGTACAACAAGCCTACCGTGGTGAACAACGTCGAGACCTTGGCCAATCTTCCGCACATTGTCAACCGCGGCGCTGAATGGTTCGCGGCGATCGGCTCCCCTCCAAAGAGCACCGGCACCAGAGTGTTTTGTGTCAGCGGGCATGTGAAGCGACCGGGCAACTACGAAGTCCCCATGGGCGTCTCGTTCCGGGAACTGGTGTATGAGCATGCCGGCGGCATGCGGTCGGACAAACCGATGAAAGCCTTCATTCCTGGCGGAGCCTCAGCGCCCTTCCTGACGCCGAATCATCTGGATGTGAAGCTGGATTTCGAATCGGTCGCAGCCGCGGGATCGATGCTGGGTTCCGGAGGCGTCACGGTCATGGAGGAGGGCACCAGCATGGTCTGGGCCGCACTGCGGCTCATGGAGTTTTTCTATCATGAATCCTGCGGGAAATGCAGTCCCTGCCGGGAAGGCAGTTCCTGGCTCGTGCAGACGATGCGCAGGATCGTGGCGAAACAGGGCCGGATGCAGGATCTTGAAACCTTGTCGGATTTGTGCAAGAACATCGCCGGCCGCACCGTTTGTGCATTCGGCGACGCGGAGGTGGCCCCGATCATGAGCACGCTGCAGCACTGGCGGCAGGAATACGTCACTTTGATTCGGGAAGCGGAAGCGGCCAATCTCATCAGGCCGGAGCCGGCAGGAAGGATATGAAGAGAGCTGACAAGGGACAAGCGAGCAGGCTGACAAGTCAGGGAGTCCGGATGTCAGCTTGCCAGCCTGTCAGCTTGTCAGCAGGTTGTGCCCTATGAGTACCACCACTGTACCAACCGTGCGCCTCACGATCGACGGTACCATGGTCAATGTGCCGAAGGGAACACTCGTCATCGAAGCGGCCCGGCGTGTCGGCGTCATGATTCCGCATTTTTGTTATCACCCCAAGCTGAAACCGGACGCGAATTGTCGCATGTGTTTGGTAGAGATCGAAAAGATGCCTAAGCTCCAAACGGCTTGCAGTACTCCGGTGGAGGAAGGCATGAGCGTGCGGACCGCCACCACCGTGGTCAACGACGCTCACAAGTCGGTACTCGAGTTCATCTTGGCCAATCATCCCCTCGATTGTCCGGTCTGCGACCAGGGCGGCAAATGCGACCTGCAGGATTTTTCCCATCAATATACGGCAACGACCAGCCGCTTCGTTGAAACGAAGCGCATCTTCCAGAAGGACTATTTCAGCCCGCTTATCGAAACGCAGATGAATCGTTGCGTGCAATGCCTTCGTTGCGTCCGATATTGCGACGAAGTAATGGATGTGAAGGCGCTCGCACCGGCTGGACGCGGCACCATGACCGAGATCAAGCATTTCGGGCCGCATCCCCTCGATTGCGAGTTTTGCGGCGGGTGCGTCCAAATCTGTCCGGTCGGGGCGATTACCAGCCGCCTCTCGATGTACGAATACCGCCCCTGGATGCTCAAACGGACTGATACTATTTGCGGCTATTGCGGAGACGGGTGCCAGATCACCGTCCAGACGAAGGACCAGGAATTGATCGAAGTCAACTCCTCCCATGGCGCGGGGCGCAACAACGGTGATCTCTGCGCTCGCGGATTTTTCGGCTTCCATGCGGTCAGCCATCCCGAACGGCTGACGCATCCGCTCATTCGCCGCAACGACGCGCTCGTGGAATCTACCTGGGAAGAAGCGCTGGAGTTCGTAGCGGACCAAGCCGGTAAGATCAAAGCGGCCCACGGCGGTCACAGCTTCGGCGGACTGATCTCAGGTCGATGCACCAACGAAGAGTTGTATCTCTTCCAGAAATTCATGCGCGTGACCATCGGGACCAACAGCATCGACAGCAGCGCACGCTATGGCCACCTGAACGGCCTGCAGGCCATGCGACGGGTACAAGGCACGCATCGATGGACCGTCAGTTTCGAGGACATTGTGGCCGCCGACGTCTTGTTGCTAGTCGGCACGAACATTACGGAAGCCAACCCCATCACCGGTCTCAAAGTGAAAGAGGCCGTGAAGAAACGCGGCGCCACGCTCGTAACGATCGAATCCCTGGAGCCGGCCATCGACACGATCAGCAATATTGCCAATCTCTCCGTCCATCACTTCTGTGTCTCGGCGACGCACATGCAGAGTGCTCTCCTCGGCCTATTGAAGGCCGTCGTGGAGCAGAATCTCGTGCAGCCGGACCTAATGCAAGGGCACCCCGCGTACGTGAGGGCCGTCACGAGCGCGCTGCAACAGATCTCGTGGCAAGACCTGCAGGCTGCGACCGGAGCCGGCGCCGCCTCCTTTACAGACGCAGCCAAAGCCCTCGCAGGAGGGCGGCGGGTGGTCATCTTGGCCGGACAGGTTCTGTTGCGAAGCGAACGCGGCTATAGCGGATCGCTCACCCTGCTCGATCTGCTCCTTCTCACCGGGAAGCTGGACCAGCCGGGCTGTGGCTTTGCGCCGCTCGCGGAAGAGAACAACGACCAGGGTGCCGTTGAGATGGGCGCTGTCGCCGAATTCTTGCCGGGCCCCTGTGACACGGCCAGTCGTGTGGACCGCGATCGGATCGTGGCGCTGTGGAAGGAAGAACCGCCCTCCAACGCCGGTGCGTCCCTGGTCGAGATGTTGGATCGCGCCCGGACCGGGATTCTGAAGGCCATGTTCATCGTCGGCGAGAATCCCGTGGGAAGCCTCCCGGCCCAAGTGCGTGCGGAGGAATCTTTGCGCAAGCTCGATCTGCTGGTCTGTCAGGAACTGTTCTTGACGGAGACGGCAGCCTTGGCCCATGTCGTGCTCCCGGTCGCTTCCTTCATGGAAAAGAGTGGGACGTTTACGAATACGGAGGGTCATGTCCAGGCCATCCGCCCGTCGATCGAGCCGGTCGGCGACAGCCGTCCCGATTGGGAAGTCTTTGTCGTCCTCTCAATCCTAATGGGTTTACCCTTAGAGTATGCCGAGAGCAGAGCGATCCTCAAAGAAATCCGAAGCCTGATTCCCGGTTATGGATCACTCGGTCCGGCACCGATGCTGCCCAGGGTCGACCGCACGGCCGTCGACCGCTACCTCACCGACGGCTACCAGAACGATCTGCCGGCACGATACCGGCTCGACGCACCGAAGTCCAGGCCGGATGGTACAGTACAACTGGAGTTGGTGCAGAGCTTGTTCCACTCAGGGAAATTGTCCACCCGCTCCAAGGGGCTGCTGCAAGTGGAAGGCAGCGGCGTGCTGCGGATCAATCCGCTCGATGCGACACGATTCGCGTTGGTGGATGGAAATCGGGTCCGCCTGTCCAATGCGCGCGGAGAGCTGACCACGGAAGTGAAGGTCGCGGGGCGAGTTCCCCAAGGAACCGCATGGTACCCCGATCACTTCAGCCAAGCAGCCACACACTTGTTTGATTGCGTTATCGACCCCATCACTCGTGTCCCGTCCATCCGGACGACTTCCGTGTCGATGATGAAGGTCGCATGAAGAGGCCACCATTGATGTGTACCGCTAACCCAGGAGCCTTGTCGTGACTGAACTCGGGTTGCGCCTCGCCGTGTCCCTTACCCAAATCGCCGCGGTCATGGCCATCGTGATGGTGACGGTTCTGATCCTCACCCTCGCGGAACGGAAAGTGCTGGGGTGGATGCAAGATCGCATGGGTCCGATGGAAGTCGGGCCCTATGGCATCCTCCAGCCGATCGCGGACGCCATCAAGCTCTTTTTCAAGGAGGACATTATCCCGGCCGGCGCCAACAAGTTCCTGTTCAGCATGGCGCCGATTCTCGCGCTGGTCCCGGCCTTGATCGGGTTCGCCGTCATCCCGTTCGGCCCGGACCAGACCATCGAAGTCTTCGGGGTCTCGGTGAAACCGTTTGTCATCAGCGATATCAATATCGGTATACTCTACATCCTGGCCTTCGCCTCGATCGGCGCCTACGGCATCATCCTCGGCGGATGGGCGTCCAACAGCAAGTACTCCTTGCTCGGAGGATTACGATCGGCGGCGCAGATCATCAGCTACGAGCTCAATGTCGGACTGGCCATCGTCGGCGTATTGATCATGGCCGGCTCGTTGAGTCTGGTGAAGATCACCGAGGCTCAGGCCGGAGGGTTCTGGCATTGGTACGTGTTCGCGTTTCCGGCCCCGCAAATCTTCGCTTTCGTGGTCTACGTGATCTCATCGGTGGCCGAAACCAACCGCGTCCCCTTCGACCTGCCGGAGGCTGAGAGCGAACTCGTCGCCGGATTCTTTACCGAGTACAGCGGGATGCGTTTCGCGTTTTTCTTCCTCGCCGAGTACGCCAACATGGTGCTGGTGTCCTGCGTGGCCGCCGCGCTCTTTCTCGGCGGCTGGACTGCACCATATCCCGGCACGATTCTCGGTTTGATAGGCCTGGAATCGGCCGCCTGGATGGAAGGAGTGGCCTGGTTCACGATCAAGGTGTACGGATTCCTGTTCCTCTTCTTCTGGCTGCGGGCGACGCTCCCTCGACTGCGATACGATCAGCTGATGAAGTTCGGATGGAAGGTGATGCTGCCCATCGCCCTGGGCAACATCGTGGTGACGGCCCTGGCGGTGTTCATGTACCAACAGATGAAATAGGATGCCGAACGGAGCGATGACATACGCTGCAGCAGCCAAGCGACCGAGCCTGCTCGAATGGTTCAAGACCATCACGTTCTACGAAATCCTCGTAGGCATGAAGGCCACGCTCTCGCACTTGATCCATTACAAGCCGGTCACGCTGCAGTACCCGCATGAGAAACGCATCCTGCCCGAAAACTATCGCGGCATGCTCGCGCTGCTCCGATACGACGACGGAACCGAGAAGTGCGTAGGATGCGATCTCTGCGAAGCGGCCTGCCCCTCGCGCGTCATTCGCGTCGTCAGCGCGGAAGTGCCGGGTGAACCCACGAAACGCTACTCGAAAGAATATTACATGGACATGACCCGCTGCCTGTTCTGCGGGATGTGCGTCCAGGCCTGCCCCGTGGACGCATTGGGCATGACGCGGGAATTCGAATGGGCCGTGTACGACAAGCGCCAGCTCCATTTGAACAAACAACAACTGCTCGCGATCGGCGATCGTTCGTTCCCCGTCCGCGAGAAGCGATTGGAACTCCAACACCAGAACGTAGCGTTCTTCAACGTCTCGTTCAAACACGTGCCTCGAAAAGCGGACTGATCGCGCGAGATACCCCCATCGCCGATCCGCCTGGAGCAGCCGTGATTCGTTGGTCGTGTCGAGCCCGATGTTGACTGCGGGGACTGTATCGTGGTGCAGTTCTTTTTTGGATATTTCGCCGGAGTCATCGCGCTGACCGCCATCCTCGTGGTCGCGCTCAGGAACCCGATTTACAGCGCCCTCTCGCTGCTGATCATGTTCTTTCACGTGGCCGGACTCTACGTGACGCTCCATGCTGAGTTTCTCGCTGCCGTGCAGATCATCGTCTATGCCGGCGCCATTCTCGTCCTCTACCTGTTCGTCGTCATGCTGCTGAACGTCAAACGGGACGACCGCTATCACAGTCAATGGCGGATTGCGGGATTCGTCTGCATTCCCCTGCTGATCGAG